>NZ_JADCQA010000011.1:0-152069 GCF_014947095.1 Stenotrophomonas sp. B2
GGCGCGACAGGTCGTTGTTGCCCGAGGCGATTTCGCCGGCGGCCAGGGTGATGCTGGAGGCGCTGGCCTGGATCTGGCCAACGATGCGGGTCAGCTGGGTGACGGTGGCATTGGCATCGTCACGCATCCGTGCGAACACGCCGTTGAACTGCCCGTCCATGCGCGCGGTGAGGTCCCCGGCAGCGATCGACTGCAGCAGCTGCGAGAGCTGGCCGAGATTGCTGTCGGCGACTTCCATCATGATGTTCAGGTGATCGATCATCACCTTGAAATCATGCTGGAAGCGCTGTGCGTCGCCGCGCTGGCTGAAGTCGCCCGCGGCGGCTGCGGCCGCGAGCTGCTGGATCTGCGTATTGATCGCCAGCAGGCTGGACTTGGCCGCATCCATCGACTCATGCAGGATGGCGCGGCTGCCGGGCAGGCGGCGCGCGTCCGGTGCGAGATTGCCGACGGCATACTGGTTGAGTACGTCGATCGCATCGCGGATCGCGTCCAGGTGCTCGAAAATGACCGTATTGATGCCGCTGGCGAGCTGGCCGTAGACACCCGGGAAGTCTTCCGGGATGCGATGGCTGATATCCGGTCCGGCATGCATCTGCGCCATCAGCTGTGTCTGCTCGGAGAAGCGGCGCAGCATTGCGGTCATTTCCGCGGTGGCGGACAGCATCTTGCCGGCCTCGTCGTTGCTGGTGGCCCGGGTGCTGACGCTCAGGTCACCGCGGGCAACTGCCTGGATGGCCTGCACGGCCTTGCCGAGCGGACCGGTCACGGCCCGCGAGATGACCGTGGCCAGCGCGGCGGCCAGCAACGACAGCAGTACGATGCAGCCGATGATGGCGATCATGCTGGCGCGATGCGTGGCGTTGGCATCGGCGATCCGCGCGTCCATCAGGCCGGCGATGTGGGCACCTAGTGCCTTCAGGGCGTCGAACAGTTCACGCCGTGCCGGGCGCGACTGCTCGTCGGAAATCTGCTGCGCCATGATGCCGTCGCCGGCGGCCACTGCGTCACGCATGGCCTTGTTGGCGGCGAAGTAGCGATCCACCTGCGCCGAGGCGGCGCGATACAGTTCGCGTTCCTTGTCCTGGGCCGGCAAGGCGGCATAGGCCGCCAGTTCATCGCGTACGGCTTTGGCGGTGGTGTCCATGCGCTTGTTGTAGTCGGCCACCTTGTCCGGCTGGTCCAGCATGGTCAGCTGGGCCAGCTCGTAGGTACGGAATTCACCAAGCTGCGAGCGGGCTTCGCCCAGATGCTGCACCGACGGAATATCGTTGCTGGCCATCGCCCCCAGCTGGTCGTTGGCCTGGCTCAGGCGCAACAGTGCGAACGCACCCAGCAGCAGGGTCATCAGGGTGGTGAGGGTGAACCCCACGGCCAGCTTGCGGGCGATGGGCAGATCGTGGAACCACTTCATGCAGGTGCTCCAGGTGGGCAGAGTGGCGGGCGTGCGTGCCGGCCGGGGAGTGCAGCGTGAACCGGAGCCGATGCGCGTCCGGTCACGACTGTCACTGCGAGATAGCGGCGCACGGCCGCCGGACTTTATGGATGGGCGTCACATCCGGATGCGTAGGGACGGCGGCGCGGACGCGTTGCAGGGGCCGCGTTCCGGCCTGCACGCGGGTGGTTTCCTGCGGCGCCGTGGGCCGACGGAGTTCACGAAATGGAGCGGGAGGCGCACACTCGCCTTACTACCGGGCTGCACACAAACGAAAGCCGCCGCCCGTGTGGGGCGGCGGCCCTGGATCACCTGCGCTCGGACTCAGGCGGCCTGCGGCACGCGCAGCGAGCGCACCAGCCCACCGATGTCGACGATCAGTGCAACGCGGCCATCGCCGAGGATGGTGGCGCCGGACACGCCGCCGATACGCCGGTAGTTGTTCTCGATGTTCTTGACCACGACCTGCTGCTGGCCGACCAGTTCGTCCACTTCCAGTGCGATCTTCTGCCCGTCGCCTTCCACCACCACCACCAGCGATTCGCTGCCGGGCATGCGGGCGCCGTATCCGTAGTACTCGCTGAGGGACAGGATCGGCAGGTACTCGCCACGCACGCGCAGCACGCGCCCTTCGCCGGCCATGCTGCGGATGTCCTCCGGCTGCGGCTGCAGGGCTTCCAGCACATAGGCCAGCGGCAGGATCAACGTCTCGCCCGCCACCGCCACGGTCATGCCGTCGAGGATGGCCAGGGTCAGCGGCAGCCGGATCAGGGTACGCGTTCCAGTGCCCAGGCTGCTTTCGATCTGTACTTCACCGCCCAGCGCCTGGATGTTGCGACGGACGACGTCCATGCCCACGCCGCGCCCGGAGAGATCGGTGACGGCGTCGGCGGTGGAGAAGCCCGGCTGGAAGATCAGGTCCCAGACCTGCGAGTCGGTGGGATTGTCGGGCACGCTCAGGCCGCGTTCGGCCGCCTTGGCGAGGATCCTGGCGCGATCCAGGCCGCGTCCGTCGTCGCTGACTTCGATGACGATGTGGCCTCCCTGGTGCGACGCCGCCAGGGTGATGGTGCCGGTCTCGTCCTTGCCTGCGCCCTTGCGCACGTCCGGCATTTCCAGCCCGTGGTCGATGGAGTTGCGGACCAGGTGGACGAGCGGATCGGCGATCTTCTCGATCAGGCCCTTGTCCAGTTCGGTGCCTTCACCGATGGTGCGCAGGCGGACCTGCTTGCCGAGGCGGGTGGAGAGGTCGCGGACCAGGCGCGGGAAGCGGCGGAACACGGCGTCGACCGGCAGCATGCGCACGCCGATGACGGCTTCCTGCAGGTCGCGGGTGTTGCGTTCGAGCTGATCCAGGCCGGCGAACAGGCTCTCGGCAAGCACCGGATCCAGCGCATGCGAGACCTGCTTGAGCATGGCCTGGGTGATGACCAGTTCACCGACCAGATTGATCAGCGCGTCCACCTTGTCGACACTGACGCGGATCGAGGTTTCCGCATCCTGGCTGGTGCCAGGGGTGCCACTGGCGGCAGGGGCGGCGGCAACGGGGGGTACTGCAGCAACGGGCGTGGAAGGGGCGTTGGCTGTTGTATCGGGGGCGCGGGTGGCCAGGCTCGGCGGCGCGGCCGGACGGATGTCCAGTTCGCAGTCGTCCAGCACCCACGCAAAGGTGTCTTCGATCTTGCTGCGCGGCACCTTGCCGACCAGGCCGAGGTCCCACGCAAGATGGGCTTCGAGAGGGTCAAGCTGGGCGAAGCCGGGCAGGCGTTCGAGCCGCGCAGCGACCTGCAGCGAGCCGAGATGTTCCAGTTCGCGGATGATGCGCAGCGGATCATTGCCACTCATGAACAGTGAGGGCGCGGGGGTGAAGCCGATCTGCCAGGCTTCGGGCGTATCGTCCACCGGTGCTGCGGCGGCAGCCGCGGCCGGGGCGCTGGCTGCCGGCTGGCCGGACAGCACTGCCTCCAGTCGCGCCTTCACCGCGGCGACGGCCGCCGGATCGGCCGCCTGGCCGTGCTCGGCCTCGCGCAGCAGGGCGCGCAGCACATCCACGGACGACAGCATCGCATCGACCGCGTGGCCTTCCAGCGCGCGCTTGCCGGCGCGCAGCTCGTCCAGCAGCGTTTCCAGTACGTGGGTGAGCGCGGCGATGGCATCGAAGCCGAACGTACCGGCACCGCCCTTGATGGAGTGGGCGGCGCGGAACACCGAGTTGATGATCTCCGCGTCCTGCTGCCCCGACTCCAGGGCCAGCAGGCCGGCCTCCATCGCGTCGAGGCCTTCGCGGCTCTCTTCGAAGAAGGTGGCGTGGAAGCGTTGCAGGTCCATGCTCATGCAGTGGTGATCCGGAAGCGAAGAAGGGGAACGGTGCGGGGCGATCAGCCCAGCACTTTCTGCACGGTGGCGACCAGCTGTTCCGGGTTGAACGGCTTGACCAGCCAGCCGGTGGCGCCGGCGGCCTTGCCTTCGGACTTCTTGTCGGCGGCGGACTCGGTGGTCAGCATCAGCAGCGGCGTGAACTTGTAGTCCGGCAGCTGGCGCAGCTCGCGGATCAGCGCAATGCCGTCCATGTTCGGCATGTTGACGTCGGTGACCACCGCGTTGAAGCGCTGTCCCTTCGCGCGGCCGAGCGCGACCGCGCCGTCTTCAGCTTCTTCGACGGCAAAACCGGCCGAGGTGAGGGCGAAGGACACCATCTGGCGCATCGACGCCGAATCGTCCACCACCAAGATACGTGCGCTCATGCAGCGTTCTCCACAGATTTCAGGTTGTCATGGGGTACGTCCAGGCCCAGGGCCTGGGTGACGCCCAGCAGGCGCGCGGCGTCACGGAAGGTTGCAGTGCAACCGTGGAAGCCGGTGTCCAGGCCCGCCTCGCGGCGTGCCTGCACGAATGCACACAGCACCTGCACGGCGGCGGTGTGGACGCGGCCGACCTGGCTTGCATCCAGGGTCAGCTCGCCAACCTGCGCTACCAGCGGGGCGAGGCGGTTCTTGAGCTCGGTGCTGGTCTCGATGCCGAGATCCTCACCCAGTTCGACAGTGCTCATCGTTGCTCCGGACAAACGGTTCCGTCATCCATATCGGCACCCGCCAGGGGTTCTTTAGGGGGGCGGTGAGGCCCTGCGTGCCCGTTCCGACGGGCCCGGGCAACGCGTGGACCCCGCCTCAGTTGAGCAGGCGGGTGGCGTCGAGCAGGATCATCGGCCGTTGGCTGACGCGGGCCACACCACGGAAGAGGTCGTTGGAGATCTGGCAGATGCGGGCGGTATCCGGTGGCTCGATCTGCGAATCAGTGAGATTGGCGACGTCTTCCACGGCCGAGACGCGCAGGCCGATGGTCTCGCCGTCTTCCTCCAGCACCACGATGCGGGTCTGTGCGTCGTCCTCGGCCGCCGCTGCGCCCAGGTGCAGCCCAAGGTCCATCACGGGCACCACCTGGCCGCGCAGGTTCATGATCCCCAGCATCGCCGGCGCAGTGCCGCGCAGCGGCAGCAGGGGTACCGGCAGTACCACCTCCTGCACTTTCAGCAGTTCCAGTGCATAGGCCTGGCTGCCACAGCGCATCCGCAGCCAGCGCGAGGTGCGCTCGTTCGCGCGGCGGTGCTGCGGATGCGGGCTGTTGGCGGGCCGATGGGCCTGCGCCTGCAGTTCCTGCCAGCTGGCAGGGCGGCTGGCGGCGGGTGCTTCGAGGGCGACACGCGGCGGTGCGGCCGCTACCGGCGGCGCAGCGGCGGGTGCCGGGGGCACGATCCGCGCGGGCGCCACCGGATCCACCCCTTCGCCGCTGGCGGCGGCCTCGAAGGCAGCCTGCAGCGCGGGGCTGTCGGTGTGGGCCAGCAACGGGCTTTCCGCGCCGTCGGTCTCGTAGATCACCTCATCGGGCAGATCGTCCCAGGTCGGCTGGCGTTCGGCAGCGGCCGGTGCAGCGGACTGGCTGGCGGTCTCGAAGGCGGCCGCCAGAGCGGCGTCATCCATGGGCACCACGTCGCTGCTGCCGGTTTCGTAGATGACCTCTGCCGGCAGGTCGTCCCAGGTCGGCTCGCGTTCGGCGATCGCCGCCGGAAGCGCCGTGTTGCCTGCATCGGGGCTGGCCGCCACCGGGGCGATCGCTTCGCCCAGCAGCTCGTCCAGATAGTCGTCCAGCACACCGGCGGTGTTCATGCGGCTTGCTCCAGCGCGCGCGCATCCTCGCCAAGGATCCAGTTCAGCGCGCGACGGTAGGCCGCGAGCCCGCGGCCGGGATAGTCCTCGCCGACGCTCGGCAGGGTCAGGCCGGCCGCGTTGCTGACCCGCGTGTCGATCGGAATCGCATCCTCCCAGACGCGTGCGCCGTGACGGTCCTGCATGCTGCGCAGTGATTCGTTGCCGGTGCGGGTGCGGCGGTCGAACAGGGTGGGCAGGATCGAGATCGGCAGCGGGCGCCGGCGCGAGCGCTCGACCATTTCACCGGTGCGCACCATGCCGTCCAGCCCGTGCAGTGCCAGCGGCTCGGCCTGCGTCGGAATGATCAGGCGGTCCGCTGCCGCGAGCGCATTGATCATCAGCAGGCCGAGTGTGGGCGCGCAGTCCAGCAGGATGTAGTCGTGCTGGCCCTGGTGCCGTGCCAGCGCGTTCTGCAGCGCCAGGCCAAGGCCCGGCTGGTTGGCGCTGCGGCGCTCCAGCGTGGCCAGTGCCGGCTGTGCACAGACGTAGTCCAGGCCGCTGACGCTGCTGGTGTGGCAAAGGCTGGACAGCTCGGCCGGAGGTGCGCCGAACAGCTCAAGTACGCCGGTCGGTGGCGGGTCCACCGGCACGCCGAAGGCGCGGCTGAGCGAGGCGTGGGGATCAAGATCGATCAGCAGCACGCGATGGCCCTGCGTGGCCAGGTTGCGACCGAGGGCCAGGGTGGTCGTCGTCTTGCCGACTCCGCCCTTCTGGTTGGCGACTGCCCAGATGCGCATGGGTTTACTCCTTCATTGCCGGGGGAGCGGCGGCGCCGACACGGCTGCCAGCCGGCACCGGTGGCAACTGCACCGGTGCGATGGGGGACGGGGAGGGCGCTGTGGCGGGTGTTGCCGCAGGCCCGGCGGACGGGTCGGCCGCGCCGTTGGCGGCGTTCAGGCGCTGGCCCAGCGGGTCGACCGAGTGCGAGGTGTCGGCCAGGATGATCACCATCACCCTCCGGTTGCGGTTGCGACCCTGCGCACTGTCGTTGTCCTCGCGCGGGCGGAACTGGCCGTAGCCGACCATGGCCAGACGCGAAGGCTGCAGGCCCTGGTCGGCGAACAGGTGGACCACGCTGGCGGCCCGCGCGGCCGACAGTTCCCAGTTGGAGGGGAAGGTGGCGGTGGCGATCGGCACGTTGTCGGTGTGGCCTTCCACCCGCACGCTGTTGGGTACGTCGCGCAGCACACCTGCCAGGCTGGACAACGTCCCGCGCGCGTGCACGTCCAGCGCCGCCGAGCCGGTCGGGAACAGGATGTCGCTGTTGATCTCCACTTCGATCCACAGCTCGGTGCGGCGCACGCTGATCATGCCGCGCTCGATCAGCGGCGACAGCGCGGCGGTCAACCGGTCGGCGATGCTGCTGAGCTGGCGCTCGGCACGGGCGATCTGCTGCTGGTCGTGCACCGAGACCGGCATGCGCATCTGCGAGGCCATGGCCGGCAGCAGGGTAGGGTCGTGCGAGGGTGCCGGTGCGGACGGGCCGATCTTGGTGCCGGACTTGATCACCGAAGGACTGTCCCAGCCGCCCCCCTGCACCTGCTTGTTGCCGACCTGCACCGGATTGATGGTGCGCGGCGCGCCACCAAAGGCATCGGTGAGCGCATCGGCCATGATCCGGTACTTGCCTTCGTTGATCGAGGAGATCGCATACATCACCACGAAGAAGGCCAGCAGCAGCGTCATCAGATCGGCATAGGGGATCGCCCATGCTTCATGGTTGGCGTGCTCTTCGTGGTGTCTGCGGCGGGCCATGTCAGTGCAGGAAGCCGGACAGGTTGGTTTCGATGTTCCGCGGGTTCTCGCCCTGCGCGATCGAGATCAGGCCTTCGATGACCATCTCGCGGTCGCGGCTGTTGTGGGCGATCACCCCCTTCAGCTTGGCGGCGATCGGCAGGAACAGCAGGTTGGCCGACGCGATGCCGTAGATGGTGGCGGTGAAGGCGGCGGCGATGCCATGCCCCAGCTTGCTGGGGTCGGCCAGGTTCTTCATGACGGCGATCAGGCCCAGCACCGCACCGATGATGCCCAGCGTCGGCGCATAGATGCCCATGCCCTCGAAGACCTTGGCAGCGGCCTGGTCACGGTGTTCCTGGCTGCCCAGCTCGATCTCCAGCATGTGCCGGATCGATTCGGGCTCGACGCCGTCGACCAGCAGCTGCAGGCCTTTGCGCAGGAACGGATCCTGCTGCGCTTCCACCTGCGCTTCCAGGCCCAGCAGGCCCTGGCGGCGGGCGATGTTGCTCCACTCGACGATCTGCTGGATCAGCTCGCGACGATCGCTGTGCGGCGGGCGCACGACCCAGCGCACGATCCGGAAGGCATGCCTGAATACGGCGGGTGCGGTGTGCAGCAGGATCGCGGCGATGGTGCCGACGATGACGATCACGAACGCCGCAGGCGACCACAGGGACGCCAGTCCGGCGCCCTTGAGGATGCTGCCGCCGACCAGCGAGGCCAGGGCGAGAAAGAGTCCGATGAGGCTGAGTCTATCCATGGGTCCGGTATCGGCGTGTGTGAATGGGACTTGAGACACCGGTCGATCGCGTACAGACGGTAGTCACAGTTTCTGGTTCGCCCGGCATGGCCCGGCGCTATCGCGCGAGGCCGTTTCCGGTAGCGCCGGGCCATGCCCGGCGAGCGTCATCGCAGGCCATCCACGTCGAGGATGAGGGCCATCCGACCATCACCGATCAGCGTCGCACCGGCGTAGCCGCGCAGGCCGCGCAGGGCCTTCGGCAATGGCTTGATGACCACTTCCTCGCGCCCACGGACCTGGTCCACGACCAGGCCGAAGCGCGCCTCGCCGGCTTGCAGCACCACGATGGTGAGCAGCGCCGAGGCGGCGGGCGTCACATCCAGCCACTGGCGCAGATCGACCAGCGGCAGGGTGTGCGAGCGACGGTCCAGCACCGCCCGGCCATCGAACCAGCCCAGCGAGGTGCGCGGTGCATGCAACACTTCCATCACGCGCGCCAGCGGCAGCGCATAGACGTCCTCGCCGGCCTGCACCAGCAGGGTTGGCAGGATCGCCAGGGTCAGCGGCACGCGGATCAGGAAACGGCTGCCCCGGCCCAGTTCCGACTGGATCTGGATCTGCCCACTGAGCTCGCGGATGCGCGACTGCACCACATCCATGCCGACGCCGCGGCCGGAGATGTCGGTCACCTGCTGCTTGGTGGAGAAGCCGGGCAGGAACACCAGGTGCAGACATTCCTCGCTGCTCAGCCGGGCCGCCGCCTCCGGGTCGATCAAGCCCTTTTCGCGTGCTTTCGCGCGCAGTTTTTCCGGATCGATGCCGGCGCCATCGTCCTGCACCTCGATGCTGACGTAGTCGCCTTCCTGCTGGGCCGACAGACGCACGTGGCCCATGCGTGGCTTGCCCTGTGCTTCGCGCAGATCGGGCATCTCCACACCATGGTCGATGGCGTTGCGGACCAGGTGCACCAGCGGGTCGGCCAGGGCCTCGACCAGGTTGCGGTCAAGCTCGGTTTCGGCGCCGACCAGCTCCAGGTCCACTTCCTTCTTCAGCGAGCGGGCAACATCGCGGGCGACCTTGGGGAAGCGCGAGAACACCTTGCCGACCGGTTGCATGCGCGTGCGCATCACTGCCGACTGCAGGCGCGCGGTGGCGATGTCCAGGGTCGACACGGCGCGGTCCAGTTCCTCGTCGCGCAGGCGCGCACGCAGGGTCTTGAGCCGGTTGCGGGACAGCACCAGCTCGCCGATCAGGTTGACGATGGCATCCAGCCGCTTGGTATCCACGCGCACGGTGTGCTCGGCCTCGGCCACCGGCTTGTTGGCCGCGGGCTTGGCAGCGGCGGCCGCGGGGCGCGGTGCGGGCAGTGCAGGCGCAGGCGCCGGCGGAGCAGCCACGGGTTTCGCGCCGGGGGCGGCGCCGCCGTGCAGCTGGTCCAGCAGGGCTTCGAACTCATCCTCGCTGATCAGGCCATCGTCGGCCTTGGCCGGCGTCGCCACCGCGGTGGGGGCGTTGCTGCCGTGCAGCTGATCGAGCAGGGCCTCGAACTCGTCGTCGGTGATCAGGTCACCGGCAGCGGGTGCGGCCGCTGCGGGAGCGGCGGCGGTCGGCGCAGCAGCGCCGTGCACGTCGAACTGGGCGATCAGGTCCGGCGGGGCATAGCCGGGTTCGTTGCCGGAAGACACGGCATCCAGCATCGATTGCAGGTAGTCCAGTGATTGCTGTGCGGCATCGAAGTGATGCGGCTGCAGCACCGCCTGGCCAGCGCGGGCGGCGCCCAGTGCCTCTTCGGCGGCATGGCACAGCTCGACCATGGCGGTGATGCCGAGGAAACCGGCGCCGCCCTTGAGCGTGTGATAGCCACGGAACACGGCGTTGAGCTGGTCGGCGTCCTGCGGCGCC
Organism: Stenotrophomonas sp. B2; assembly: GCF_014947095.1. Taxonomy (NCBI): domain Bacteria; kingdom Pseudomonadati; phylum Pseudomonadota; class Gammaproteobacteria; order Lysobacterales; family Lysobacteraceae; genus Stenotrophomonas; species Stenotrophomonas sp. B2. The sequence continues at coordinate 10,022 of NZ_JADCQA010000011.1, forward strand.
TGTTCCAGCGACACCAGCTGTTCGCCGAGGCGATCCAGGATTTCCTGTGCCTCGATGATGAAATCGGCGGTGATGTCGTCGGATACCGCGCTCATGCTTACAGTCCCAGGTCCGACAACAGGTCGTCGGCGTCGTTCTGAGAGACCGCGTGGCGGTCCAGTCCCTTCAGTGCCGGTCCGGCCAGCGCCGGATCGGTCCGATGCTGCTCCGGTGGCAGGCCCAGCGCGCCAAAGCCTTCGTGCACGCGGCGGACGATGCCGACCACGCGACGGATGATCTGTCCGGTCAGGTCCTGATAGCTCTGGGTCAGGGCAATCTCGGTCAGGTTGTGGCGGATGCGTTCCAGCTGCGCATCCTGCCCCGGCTGCAGGCCTTCGGCGCGCAGCTGTTCGGTGAGGCTGCGGCACTCTTCGGCCAGGTCCAGGGTGCGGTGCGTGGCCTGTTCGGTCATCGCCACCACATGGTCCAGGCGCGCGCAGGCGTCGTCCAGCTCGCCCGCCTCGCTGGGGACGGTCGGCAGTTCGCCCAGGGCCTGGCCCAGTTCGCGGGCCAGCCGTGACAGGCCGCTCATCATCGGCTGCGTGCGTGCGGCCACCAGGGCGTCGATGCGCTGGCGCCAGGCGCTCTCGTCGCCGGATTCGAGCGCGTCGAGGGCTTCCTGCAGGCGCAGGGCGAGGGCGTTCTTGTCGACCGTGGCGTCCATCAGGCGCTGGCCGCCAGGCGTTCGAAGATCTTGCCCAGTTTCTCTTCCAGCGTCTGCGCGGTGAACGGCTTGATGATGTAGCCGTTCACGCCGCTCTGCGCCGCTTCGATGATCTGCTCGCGCTTGGCCTCGGCGGTGACCATCAGGACCGGCAGGGTCTTGAGCTTGGCATCGGCGCGGATCGCCTTGAGCAGTTCGATGCCGGTCATCACCGGCATGTTCCAGTCGGTGACCACGAAGTCGAACGGCTGGCTCTGCAGCATCGACAGTGCGGCATGCCCGTCCTCGGCTTCGGCGGTGTTGGTGAAGCCCAGATCGCCCAGCAGATTCTTGACGATGCGACGCATGGTCGAGAAGTCGTCGACGATCAGGATGCGCATGTTCTTGTTCAAAGCGGAGTTCCTTTGTTGTTCAGTCGCCCGCGGTGGCCGTGGCCGCCGCAGGCATGTTCATTCTTCAAGCCCGGCATCCGCAGCCTCGAAGATCTTCAGCCGGCCGCGCAGGCGCAGCACGGCCTGGCCGTGGATCTGGCAGACGCGCGATTCGCTCACGCCGAGCACCGCGCCGATCTCCTTCAGGTTCAGCTCCTGCTCGTAGTACAGCGAGAGCACCAGCTGTTCGCGCTCGGGCAGATGGCCGATGGCCTTGCCCAGTTCGCGGCCGAACTCGCCACGTTCCAGGACCTGCTGCGGTGTCGGTCCGCCCTGGGCGACGGTGTCCAGTTCGCCCTGGTCTTCGATGCGCGATTCCAGGCTCAGCACCTGGCCGCGCGAGGCGTCCTCCATCAGCCGCAGGTATTCGGGCAGTGGCATGTCCATGGCCGCCGCCACCTCGGTGGCACTGGCTGCACGGCCCGTGGTCTGCTCCAGGCGGCGGATGGTGGCGGCCGCATCGCGGGCGCGCCGATGCACCGAGCGCGGTACCCAGTCGCCACGGCGGATCTCGTCGATCATCGAGCCGCGGATGCGGATCGAGGCATAGGTCTCGAACGAGGCACCCTGGTCGGCGTCGTAGCTGCGCGAGGCTTCGATCAGGCCCATCATGCCGGCCTGGATCAGGTCGTCCACTTCGACGCTGGCCGGCAGGCGTGCGGCCAGGTGATGGGCGATGCGCCGCACCAGGTCCGAGTGCTGGGCGATGACCTCGGTCGCCGCCGAGCGCTGGACTTCCCTGTACTGGGCCGCGCCTTTCATGCTGCCACCCCGCGTTGCTTGAGGATGCGCTCGAGGAAGAATTCAACGCCACCGCGTGGCTCGGTGGGGGCCTGCCAGCGGGCGGTGCGACGGGCGATCTCGGTGATCGCCAGCGCCGCCGGGCTGGATGGATAGGCCTTCACCACCGGCTGCTGGCGCTGCACCGACAGGCGCAGCCAGTCATCCTGCGGCACGCAGCCCAGGTAGTTCAGCGAGACATCGGCAAGGAACTTCTCGCAGACCCGGGTCAGCTTTTCATACAGCACGCGGCCCTCGTTGGGGTCGCGCACCATGTTGGCCACCACCTGGATGCGGTCCACGCCGCGCTCGCGCGACAGCACCTTGATCAGTGCGTAGGCGTCTGTGATCGAGGCCGGTTCGTCGCAGACCACGACAACCGTGTCCTGTGCGGCCTGGCAGAAGGTCAGCACGCCGTCGGTGATGCCGGCGGCGGTGTCCACCACCATGATGTCCAGCTCGCGTTCCAGTTCGGAGAACACGTTCACCAGGCCGATGTGCTCGGCCGGGGCCAGCTCGGCCATGTGCCGCCGACCGGACGCGGCCGGCACCACCAGCACGCCGTTCGGACCTTCGACGATCACGTCTTCCAGCGAGCAGCGGCCGGCGACCAGATCCGCCAGGGTGTGGGTGGGATTCAGGCCCAGGATCACGTCGATGTTGGCCAGGCCCAGGTCGGCGTCGAGCAGCAGCGTGCGCTTGCCCATGCCGGCCAGCGCCACGGCCAGGTTGGCCGAGACGTTGGTCTTGCCGACGCCGCCCTTGCCACCGGTCACGGCGATGGTGCGCACAGGGCCGAGCGGCTCGCTGCGGGTGGCCGACAGCGGGAAGGTCTTGGTCAGCTTGGCGTACTCACGCGACGGCATGGTTCAACTCCGGGTTGCAGGGCATATCGGCCGCTCGGCGCAAATCTTCAAGGCGAAGTACGAGATTGGCCGCGCTGGCCCGGTGCAGGTCGTCCGGAACGTCCTGGCCATCGGTCACCCAGGTGATCGGCAGCGCGTGGTCTACCGCCACTGACAGGGCGTTGCCGAAGCGGCCGGTCTCATCCAGCTTGCTCAGCACCAGGCCCTGCAGGTTGGCCGCGCCGAAGCGGCGCACCACCTCGTCCATGTCGCCAAAGCTGGTATTGGCCGGCAGCACCAGCAGAGTGCGGACCTGGCGGGCGGCACGCAGCCACTGCAGCTGCGCGGCCAGGGCGCGGTCACGCGGGCCCAGGCCGGCGGTATCGATCAGCACCAGCTTGTAGTCCTTCAGCCGCTCCAGCAGCTGGTCCAGGTCGGTGCCGCTGTTGGCTTCATGCACCGCGATGCCGAGCTGGCGGCCATAGCCGTACAGCTGCTCGCGGGCACCGATGCGCAGCGTGTCGGTGGTGACCAGGGCCACATCGCGCGGCGCGTGCTTCTCGGCGAAGCGCGAGGCGAGCTTGGCGATGGTGGTGGTCTTGCCGGCCCCGGTCGGACCGACCAGAGCGATCACGCCGCCTTCTTCCAGCGGATCGACCGGCGCGATCGGCAGCCTGCGCGAGATCAGGCCCAGCATCAGCCCGCGGCCCCGGTGGGCTTCGGTATCCAGCGGTATCTGCATGGCCACATCGCGGGCCAGCCCGGCATCGAATCCGTACTCGTCCATCAGGTCCAGGGCGGTCGCCCGCACCGGGCAGCCGCGCAGGCGCTCGTCGGTGAAGCGGTTCATCTCGCGCTCGATGACCTGGCGCATGCCGGCCACTTCGTGGCGCAGCTGGCGGATCTCGGCATCGTCCTGTGCAACCACCGTCAGTACCGGCACCGGGGCAAGGAGCGGCGCCGGGGCCGGCGCGGTCTCCGCTTCAGCGGCAGCGGCAGGGGCTGGCGTGGTCTCGGCAACGTCCTGCGCGTACGGCGGCTCGGGGTGCACGGACTCGGCCTGCGCAGTGGCCGCAGCGGTGATCGGCAGCGGCGGCGGCAGCACTGCCGGCGCGGGGGATTCGTGATGCTCGTCCTGCGGCGGGTCGATCAGGAAACGGGCGCGGTTGGCGGGCGCCGGTGCGGGAGCCACGACGGCGCTCGCGAACGGCGCGAAGATCTGCTCCGGCAGTGCCGGATCGTTGACGGTGGCACGCGCCAGGGTGGCAGCGAAGCCGGAACTGCCGCGGGTGGGCACGATCTCGTCCGCACTGTCCAGGGTGCGGCCGGTGGCACCGACGGCCGCGCGGGCGAGGGCGGCCACGGCCGATGTGGTGGCGGTCACCGGCTGCTGGGCCGGTGTGGTGGAGCGGCGGCGGGTGACCGCGGCGATCACTGCATCCGCGGCGGTGCGCGGTTTCGGCGGCGGCGGAGCCACGTCGCGCCGCGAGGCTTCCAGCGCGCGTTGCACCGCGCTCTCGTCATAGTTGGCTGCGGCGACGATCTCGACGCCTTCCTCGATCCGGCGGTTGGACAGGATCACAGCATCGGGACCATGTTCCTTGCGCACCAGGTTCATGGCCGAGCGCATGTCGGCGGCGACGAATCGTTTGATTTTCATGCTGTGGTCACGGGACGGGGACGGCGGGGTGGTGGTGGGAGAACGCGGGTGGTCGGTGGTCTGCACGGAACGGGTTCCCCTTGGCATCTGTCTGTTGCGGTGGTTCGAAGGTGGTGTCTGTTTTCTGACGCATCGGTGGGCGGCGTCAGCTGATCGTTCCGACCAGCTTCAGGCGCTTGTCCTCCGGCACTTCGCTGTACGCCAGTACCGACAGCGACGGAACGCTGTGACGGACCAGGCGTGCCAACGCGGCACGTACCGGGCCGGGAACCAGCACGACCGCGGGCTCGTTGCGGGCTTCCTGCTTGCTGACACATTCGGCCAGACTCTGATGCAGTCGCTCGGCAAGCCCGGGTTCCAGCGCGGCGCCGTTGCCCTGCGTGGACTCCTGCAAGACGCGTTCCAATTGCGGGTTGAGGGTGAACACCGGCAGCTCCGCCGACATTCCGGCGATCTCCTGCACGATGAAGCGGCCGAGCGCGGTGCGCACTGCGGCGGTGAGCGTGGCCGGGTCCTGGCTGGACGGCGCGTGCTCCACCAGTGCTTCGGCGATCTTGCGCAGCTGGCGGATCGGAATGCGTTCCACCAGCAGGTTCTGCAGCACCCGCACCACGGCCGACAACGGCAGCGCCTTGGGCGTCAGATCTTCGACGAGCTTGGGCGCGCTCTTGGCGAGGTTGGCCAGCAGGTGCTGCACCTCTTCGTGGCCCAGCAGCTCCGGCGCATGCTCGCGGATCAGGTGGGAAAGATGGGTGGCGACCACGGTGGCCGGGTCGACCACGGTGTAGCCCATGGTTTCGGCCTGGGCGCGCTGGTGCGGCTGGATCCAGGTAGCGTCCAGGCCGAAGGCGGGATCCTTGCCGGCGATGCCGTCCAGCGGGCCGAGCGCACTGCCGGGGTCCAGCGCCAGTTCGCGGTCGGGATGGATCTCGGCGGTTGCCACCGGCACGCCATGTACCAGCACGCGGTAGCCGTTGGCCGGCAGTTCCAGGTTGTCGCGGATGTGCACGGATGGAATCAGGAATCCCACGTCCTGGGTCAGCTTGCGCCGCACGCCCTTGATGCGTGCCATGAGTTCGCCGCCCTGATTGCTGTCCACCAGCGGAATCAGCCGGTAACCGACCTCCAGCCCCAGCGGGTCGACCGGGCGCAGTTCGTCCCAGCTCAGTTCCGCGGTGGGGGCCGGCGCCGCCGGTCGGCCCAGCGCACTGACCGCGCCGGGGTCGCTGCCGGCAGCGTCGCTCGGGGCCGGGGCCTGTCCCTTCCGGTACAGCTTCCAGGCGATGAAGCCGAGAATGCAGGCAAGCGTCAGGAAAGCGACGTTGGGCATGCCCGGCACCAGGCCGACCAGGCCGATGATGCCGGCCGTGATGGCCAGGGCACGGTACTGGCCGAACACCTGGCCGGTCATCGCCTGTGCCATGTCCTGCGAGCGCGAGGCACGGGTGACCAGCATCGCCACTGCGCTGGAAACCAGCAGGGCCGGCAGCTGCGCCACCAGACCGTCACCGATGGACAGCAGGGTGTAGGTCGCAGCGGCATCGCCGAACGGCATGCCATGCTGCAGCACGCCCACGGCGAGGCCACCGAGCATGTTGATGAACAGGATCAGGATGCCGGCAATCGCATCACCCCGGATGAACTTGCTGGCGCCGTCCATCGCGCCATAGAAGTCGGCTTCCTCGCGGACCTCCTCGCGGCGCAGCTTGGCTTCTTCGCGCGTCAGCAGGCCGGCGTTGAGATCGGCATCGATGGCCATCTGCTTGCCGGGCATGGCGTCGAGGATGAAGCGCGCGGTCACTTCCGAGACACGGCCGGCGCCCTTGGTGATGACCACGAAGTTGATGATGGTCAGGATGGCGAACACCACGATGCCGACCGCATAGTTGCCGCCGATCACGAATTCACCGAACGCGGCGATGACCTTGCCGGCCGCGTCGTGGCCGTTCTGGCCATTGAGCAGGATGACGCGGGTGGAGGCCACGTTCAGTGCCAGCCGCAGCATGGTGGTGACCAGCAGCACGATCGGGAAGATGGTGAAATCCAGCGGGCGCTTCACGTACACCACCGCCAGCAGCACCATCAGCGAGATGGCGATGTTGAAGGTGAACAGCGCATCGAGCACGGGCGCCGCCAGCGGCACCACCACCATCGCCAGCAGCGCCAGCACGATCAGCGGTGCGCCGAGGCCTTGGCGGATCATCTCCAGCAGCCGGCGGGTGTTGAATCCGGACGAGGCCTGCGCGCTCATGCCCGGCCTCCCTTGCCGAATTCATCCACCTCGATGTGCGGGGCGCCCGGCATCGGGCCGGTGCGCCAGGCGCGCAGCTGGTAGACGTAGGACAGGACCTGGGCCACGGCCGAATACAGTCTCACGGGGATTTCCTTTCCGAGTTGGCCTTCCCGATACAAGGCGCGTGCCAAAGGCGGGGCGGAGACGATGGCGACCTTGTTGCCATCGGCGACTTCACGGATGCGCAGGGCGGTCTCGTCCACGCCCAGCGCCACCACGGTGGGCGCGTTCATGGCGCCGCCCTCGTACTTCAGGGCCACGGCGTAGTGGGTCGGGTTGACCACCACCACGTCCGCGGTGGGCACCGCTTCCATCATCCGGCGGTTGGCCATCTGCTGCTGGAGCTGGCGGATGCGGCCCTTCACCTCCGGGCTGCCTTCGCTTTCCTTCATTTCCCGCCGCAGTTCCTCGCGGGTCATCTTCAGCTTGCGCATCCAGTTCCAGCGCTGGTACGGCGCGTCGATCGCCGCCAGCACCAGCATTGCCCCGGCGGTGGCCAGCAGCAGTCGCAGGGTGAAGCCCAGGCCATCGGTGATGGCGGTTTCCAGTGGGTGGTGGATCAACCCGCGCAGGGTGTCGAAGCCGCTCCACACCACCAGTCCGGCGGCGACGCCCACGAACGCCACGCGCAGCAGTGACTTGGTGAATTCAGCGATGGCTTCCGGCCCGTACAGACGTTTGAGGCCGGTCAGCGGGTTCAGCCGATTGATGTCGGGCATCATCGCTTTGGCCGACCAGCGCAATCCGCCCATCACCAGCGGGGCGACGAAGCTGGCCAGCAGGCAGACCAGCACCAGCGGGGTGATCACCAGCATGAACTGCAGCAGCAGGTCGCCAAAGTGGCCGAACAGTTCCTTCGGGTTCTGCCGCAGCCCCTGCTCGGGACTCAACGCCTGTTTCATCCATTGCGTGGCACCACGGCCGATCGAGCCGCCCATGGCCATCACCGCCAGCACGCCGCCACCGAACACTGCGGCGGTCCCCAGTTCGCGGGAACGCGGCAGGTTGCCCTGTTCCCGGGCCTCGCGCAGGCGTTTTTCGGTGGGTTGTTCGGTCTTTTCGCCGGCGGATTCGTTCTCGGACATCACGGGCACTGCGGCAGGGGATGCCGGGCTGCCTGCAAGAACTGTTCCGCGGCGCGTGGTTCACCGCCGGGGCAACGCCCGACGCTAGCCGGGCAGGGCCGGCCGCAGCGGGATGCTCAGCGAGCTGTCGCTGTGCCAGTCCACCTGCAGGGGCTCACCGGCATCGGCGGCTGACTCGTCGCTGACATCGCGTCCGGTGCCGTGGTTCACCTGGTGCATGGCGTCCTTGAGCACGTCCACCTTCACCAGCAGCCGGCTGCCCGCGCCCACACGGCGGGCGACCATGCGGGTGCGATCGAAGGGCAGGTCTGTCCATCGCCCCGGCACCAGCAGCTGCCGCGTGGTCGGGTCGCGTACGTGGCTGGCCCGGCCGACGTAGTAGGACAGCTGCATCCGGCGCCCATCGGGCAGCAGCTCGTACAGGGTGACCGTGAAGTCCATGTCGCGCTTGTTGATGCGGACCTTCAGATCGCCCGAGAAGCGTCCGATCAGGTCCATCGGTGCTGGGAAGGGCTCGGAGAGGAAGGTCAGTGCCGTGTCCGGCTCGTCCCCGGCGGCCACGATCGGGAACGGATAGTAGCCATGCCGGACCTCCGTGCGATCGGCGAGGTCCACCGTCTGCCGCAGCGTTCCCGGCGTTGGCCGCTGTTCCTGCAACGGGTGATGGTCGCCCTCAGCGGATGCCGACAGGTAGTACGTGCGATGGCCGCCCGCAGCGGCATCAAGGGTGGCTGCATGCCCCCAGGTGTTGCTGCCCATCAGCTGGAAGTTGACCTGGTCGGCCAGAAGCGCCGGGCGCGGGGCACCGCGAAGTACGTGGTCCAGCCACTGGAAGGTCAGCGCAGGCGTATCGAACTGCGCGACCGGGTCCACCGCGTAGCCGCGCAGCTGCATCGGCTTGCTGGCGGCCTGGGCACCGCCGTGGTCATACGGCCCGATCAGCAGGACATGATCGGCGTCCGGCCGGTAGCGCATGTGATCGGTGAAGTACTGCAACGCGGAAATCTGGCCGTCGTCGTAGTAGCCGGTAATGGTCAGCACCGGAATGCGGATGTCCCTGAAGTCTTCGGCGTACGGCACCATGGCCTGCCAGTAACCATCATAGGCCGGGTGGGCGAGCCAGCGCTGCAGCCAGGGATTGGGGGTGCCATCGATCTGGTCGATCTGCCGGTACGGCCGGCCGGAGGCATACCAGCGGCCGGGCAGCTGTGACCACCGGTCCTGCTGCCCATAGGTGTCGGTATCCAGCATCGGGCCATTGGCCACGTAGAAGGCCCAGCCGTAGTTGGCGCTGAGGAATACGTTGTTCTCCATCGGCAGGCCCTGGCCCGGAATGGCAGCCACGTAGGGCACGATGGTCTTCAGTGCCGGATGGTGATGGCGCGCTGCCGCCCATGCGGTGAATCCTTCATAGCTGCCGCCATACATGGCGACCCGACCGTCGCTCCAGGGCTGGCGGCTGACCCAGTCGATCGCGGCATTGGCGTCCACACCGTCGTGTTCGTAGGGGGCGATGGTGCCGGTACCCTGACCTTTTCCGCGTGCGTCGACCACGATGCCGGCGTAGCCGTGGGCTGCGGCCAGCAGCATCTTCAGACGGTTCTTGGGCGGGTCGGTGTAGATGGTGAACAGCATGGCCGTCGGCAGCGGCGCGGACGCGCTGCGGGGCCGTGCCAGCTGTGCGGACAGCACCACCCCTTCGGCCACGGGGATACGCAATCCGCTGTCGATCACGAAGCGGCGTTGCTGTTCTGCGTCAAGCAGTGCAGGGGCGAGTGCCGCAGCCAGGGTCTGCGCGCGCAACACAGCCTGCAGGCGCACCAGCTCCAGCGCGGCTGACTGCGGCACGGTGGCGGCATCGGCCTGTGCCGCAAGCGCCTGCGTCAGCTGCGCCTGTACCGCAGCGGGAGGCAAGGCAAGCGCTGCATCGGCCTGCACGGCGGCAACATCATCCAGGCCAGCAAAGGCCGAATGGAAGGCGCGCGAATACGCTTCCGCATCCCGCGCGCCAGTGCTTGCCAGCAGCATCGGCATCCAGCGCTGGGCCGCCGCGCCATCGCCGGCAGCGGCCAGCGTCGCGCGCAGCTTCTCGATCATGGCGCGTGCCTCGGCGTAGCGACCCGTGGCCAGCAGCGCATGGCAGCGCTGTGCATCGGTCAGCGTTGCCGACTGCAACAGCTCCGTACCCAGCGCCTGCAGTGCCGTATCCACCTGTGCTGGCGGCGCATCGCGGGGCAGCGACCACCGCAGATCGCTGGCGGCCACGCCGGTGCAGGTGAGCGCCAGCAGCAGGCCAGCAAGAAGAGCGCGTAAGGTCACGGGGTGTTCCTTGCAATGGCGGGCGCGTGGTCATCATACGGTGGGTGGCCGCCCGCCGCGGAGAGTCCGACGTTACCCCGGCGGGGCCGGTGGGGGCGGGGTCTGCGCCAGCTCCACCCGTGGCCGCGGCAGGTCGTGCAGTTGCATGAAACGGCCCGCATCGACCGGGCGGCCGAGCAGGTAGCCCTGCAGGTAATCGCACCCCAGCCGCTCAAGGTAGGCACGCTGGGCAGCCGTTTCCACGCCCTCGGCAACAATGTCCATGTCCAGTGCATGGCCCAGCGCCACGATCGCCGATACGATCACCACGTCCTCCGCGCTGTGTTCGAGATCGCGCACGAAGGCGTGGTCGATCTTGATCTCGGTGGCCGGCAGGCGCTTGAGGTACAGCAGACTGGAATAGCCGGTGCCGAAATCGTCGATGGAGATGCCGACCCCCAGCACCGACAACGCCTGCAGCAGCCGCAAACTGGTGTCGGTGTCGCGCATCACGGTGCTTTCGGTGATCTCCAGCACCAGGTTGCGCGGCGTGATGCGATGCCGCTCGATCACGTCGCGCACATCGCGCAGCAGGTGCGGCGAGCTGAACTGGACCGGCGACAGGTTGACCGATATCGACCAGCCCTCGTGGCCGGCGTCGTGCCAGTGCCGCAGTTGCAGGCACGCCTGGTCCAGCGCCCAGCGGCCGATCTCGTTGATCGCGCCGCTGCGCTCGGCCAGGCGGATGAAGCGATCCGGTGGAATCAGGCCCTGTTCCGGATGACGCCAGCGGATCAGCGCCTCGGCGCCGGCGACCTTCTGGGTGGCCACGCGGATCTTCGGCTGGTAGTGCAGGAACAGCTGTTCGCTGCCGATCGCCCGGCGCAGGTCGGCCAGCAGGCGGAACTGCTGTTCGGCGCTGTCGTTCATCCAATCCGCAAACAGGACAAAGGAGTTTCGGCCGGATTCCTTGGCCTGGTACATCGCAGCGTCGGCGAAGGCCATCAGCTGGCGTTCGCTGGCGGCGTGGTCGGGGCAGATGGCGATGCCGATGCTGGCAGTCACCTGCAGTTCGTTGTCGGGCAGCAGCGGGCCGCCTCCCACCGCCTGCAGGATGCGCCGGGCCAGGGTCGGCAGGTCCTCGTCATGGTCGATGCGCACTACCAGCACGAACTCGTCGCCGCCGAGCCGCGCCAGCAGGTCGTTCGGCCGCAGCAGCTGGCGGGTGCGCTCGGCGACGGCCACCAGCAGGGCATCGCCGGCCTGGTGGCCATAGGCATCGTTGACCTGCTTGAAGCCATCCAGGTCCATGAACATCACCGCGAAGCGGCTGCCGCCCTGTTCGGCTTCGGCCAGTGACTGCACGATGCGCCGTTGCAGCAGCAGCCTGTTCGGAAGGCGGGTCAAGGGGTCGTGCAGCGCGGCCTGGGTCAATTCCTCCTGCGCATCCGTCAGCGAGGTGCTCAGCATCGCGTTGCGAAGGCGCAGCAGCTGCGCTTCCACCCGCTGGTCCAGCCAGGACACCACCAGCACCACCGCCAGGATCGCGACGGTCAGCACCACCACCAGCATCGCCAGCCAGGTGCTCTGCAGGCCATCGCCCACTGCAGCGCCGCAGATGCTGCCCTGTGGAAAGCGTGCGGCGGCCATGCCGGTGTAGTGCATGCCCACGATGGCCAGACCGAGCAGGCCGGCGGCGGCCAGCCGGTCACCGACCCGGGTGCGCTGCGCGCGCAGGCGGAAGGCGACGTAGAGGGCGGTCCAGGATGCAGCGACCGCAACCAGCAGCGACAGCAGCAGCCAGCCCGTGTGGTAGTCGATGCCGGGTTGCATGCGCATCGCGGCCATGCCGACGTAATGCATGCCGGCGATGCCGGTGCCCATCAGCAAGGCGCCCCCTGCCAGGCGGGGATGTGGCAGGGTGGGCAGCGAGACCAGCCAGAGCGCGAACACCGACGAGGCGATGGCCAGGGCGAGCGACAGCAGGGTGATCGGCAGGTCGTACCCCAGCGGAATGGGCAGGTCGAAGGCCAGCATGCCGATGAAGTGCATCGACCAGATGCCCAGGCCCATCGCGAAGCCGCCACCGAGCCGCCACCACCAGGTCGCGCCCCTGCCGGGTGCCGTGACCGTGCGTCCGGCCATCGCCAATGCCGTGTAGGAAGCCATCACGGCCACCAACAGCGAGACTGCCACCAGCCATGCGTTGTACGTGCCTACCAGCATTCGTCAGTCTCCCGGACCTGCCTGTCGACGGAAACTACGGTGGGGCATGCATGTGGCAGGCAGCCAGAAGCGGCCGCCAGGTGCGGCATCCCCCCGGTTGCCGCGTATTCACTCTAACGCGCGTCCCCGGGGGGACGGCAAGCAGCAAAGCGTGATGGAAGCGTCAGTGTGTGACCGCGTCCGCAGCCTGGAACGCCGCATCGAACAGTCGTTGCACCGGGGGCCCCATTTCGCCGGCCAGCAGGACCAGCAGGAACAGGCCCAGCAGCAGCGACACCGGCAGGCCGAGCTGGATCGGATTGAGCGCAGGTGCCGCACGGGCGAGCACGCCGAACGCCAGGTTCACCGCCAGCATCGCCACCGTCAACGGAATGGCCAGTGTCAACGCACCGCGCAGCACGGTCAGCAGGAACGTCGGGGCGATGCTGAAGAACGCGTGCGGATCGGGCAGCGGCGCACCGATCGGCAGTGCCCGGTAGCTGTCCACGACCAGCGAGATCAGCGCGAGGTGGCCGTTCGCGGTGAAGAACAGCAGGCCGAACAACAGGTAGAACCACTGCCCGATCACGCCGGAGGTGCCGCCGCGTAGGGGGTCGCTCATCTGCGCGAACGCCAGGCCGGTGCCCTGTGCCACCAGTTCGCCGGCCATCGCGCCAGCTTCGAACACCAGCCGCAGCAGGAAGCCGATGGCCACGCCGATGGCCAGCTCACGGGCGATGGTCAGCACGGTGGCCGCATCGAAGCCGGTCCACTCCGGCACGGGCGGCAGCAGCGGGGCGAGCGCGATGGCGAGGGTACCGGCCAGTACCACGCGGATCCGCGCCGGCACCGCACGGGTGCCGACCATGGGCATGGCCATGGCTACCGCGCCGATGCGCAGCATCGTCCACAGCACGGTGCCGATCATGCCGAAGGCCTGCAGGCCGTCGGCAGCCATCTGGGTGGCGGCATCCATCGCGGTGCGCGTCCTAGCCGATCAGGTGCGGAATGCGCTGGAACAGCAGCGTGGTGTATTCGACCAGATGGCCGATCAGCAGGCTGCCCAGGGCGAACAGCACGGCGGTCAACGCTGCCGCCTTGGCGACGAAGGCGATGGTGGGCTCATTGAGCTGGGTCGCGGCCTGCACGACACCGACCACCACACCTACTACCAGTACGGTCAGCAGCAGCGGGCCAGCCACCCACAGTACGGCAATCAGGCCGCCACGCAGTTCGGTCAGGGCAAGTTCGGGAGACATCGTCTTTCCATCGGTAGCGCCGGGTCCTGCCCGGCGGTGGTCAATGCGGCCGCCGGCAATGGCTGGCGGCCCCTGCAATCACGCCGGTCCGGGTCACGCCGGATTGAAGCTGGCCGCCAGCGTTCCCACCGTCAGCACCCAGCCGTCGACGAGCACGAACAGCAGGATCTTGAAGGGTGCCGAGACCAGCATCGGCGACAGCATCATCATGCCCATCGACATCAGCACGCTGGCCACGACCAGATCGATGATCACGAACGGGATGAAGATCAGGAAACCGATCTCGAAGGCGGTCTTCAGTTCGCTGGTCACGAACGAGGCGACCAGGACCGGGAACGGGATCGCATCCGGGCTGGCGTAGGTGCCGTGCCCGGCGATGCCGGCGAAGGTCATCAGGTCGGTCTCGCGGATCTGCGCCAGCATGAAGCCGCGCAGCGGCTGGGTGGTCAGCGTCCACGCGGTCTGGAAGTCGATCTGGCCGTTGAGGTAGGGCGCCATTCCGCTGCTCCACGCCTTGTCCCAGGTCGGCATCATCACCATCGCGGTGAGGAACAGGGCCAGGCCCAGCAGCACCTGGTTGGACGGGGTCTGGCCGGTGCCCAGTGCCTGCCGCAGCAGGCCCAGCACGATGATGATGCGGGTGAACGAGGTCAGCACCAGCAGCATCGACGGGATCAGGGTGATCGCCGTCATCAGCAGCAGTGTCTGCAGCGGCAGGCTGACCGGCTGGCCACCGATCCTGCCCACGTTGACATCCGGCAGTGGCGTGGTCGGAGCAGCGCCCGGCGCGGCAAAGGCGAGCGCGGGCAGCAGGCACAGGGCAATCAGCAGCAGCCACGCGATCAGGGTAGCTGGACGGGTACGGATGACACGCATGTCAGGGGTCCTTGCGCAGCCGCTGCTGCAGCAGCTGGGCGAAATTCGGCAGGTTCTTCAGGTCCGGCACGCGCACCGGCGCGGGCGGCGGCAGCGGTTCGGAAAGGGTGTGCAGGGCGTTGATGCTGCCGGCGGTGACGCCCAGCAGCAGTTGTTGGCCATTGACCTCCACCACCACGACGCGCTCCTTGGCGCCGACGCTGAGGCTGGCCACCAGCTTCATGCCGTCGGCCGGGCGGAAGCCGCTGCCGGGCAGGCGCTTGAGCAGCCAGCCCAGGCCGACCACCAGGGCCAGCACGGCCAGCAGCGCCAGCACCGCGCCGAACAGGCCCGGTGCCGAGGCCGCGTGCTGGCCGACCGGGGCGGCGGCCTTGCCGACGCCCAGCAGGGTGGATGCCAGCAGGCTCAACGCAGTCTCCGGATGCGTTCGCTCGGGCTGACCACATCGGTCAGGCGCACGCCGAAGCGGTCATTGATCACCACGACCTCGCCATGTGCGATCAGGGTGCCGTTGACGAATACGTCGAGCGATTCACCGGCGCCACGCTCCAGCTCCACCACCGAACCCTGGTTGAGCTGCAGCAGGTTGCGGATCGGCAGGCGGGCGCGGCCGACTTCCAGCGACAGGGTCACCGGCACGTCGAGGATCACGTCCAGATTCAGATCGACCCCGGAGGCCTCGTCGGCGTGCAGGGTGCCGAACTGGGCCGGAGTCGGTTCGAGGGCGTCGGTATCGTTCATTGCGGGTCTTCCTGGATGACGGGTACGCGCGGGCGGGTGCCCGGCGGATGGGTAGCAGTGATCTTCACGGCATTCATGCCGTTGGCGATGCCGAATTCGCCGGTGAACACCGGGATGTTCTCCACGCACAGCGGCACCTGCGGGCTCAGCTCGATCGGCAGGATGTCGCCGACCTTCAACCGGGTCAGGTCACGCAGGGTCATGCGCTTGCTGGCCAGCACGCTGGACAGGGTCACTTCGGCGATGTTGAGCTGCTCGCGCAGGGTCTGGCCCCAGCTTTCGTCGCGGTCGTTGCGATCGCTCTGGATGCCGGCATCGAGCAGCTCCCGGATCGGTTCGAGCATCGAGTACGGCAGGGTGACGTGGATGTCGCCGCCACCGCCGTCGAGCTCGACATGCAGGCGGCACACCACCACGTATTCGCGCGGGGTCACGATGTTGGCGAAGTGCGGGTTGATCTCCGAGTTGATGTACTCGAATTCCACGTCCATCACCGGTGCCCACGCTTCGCGCAGGTCGGCGAAGGTCTGCTTCAGCAGCAGATGGATCACGCGCATCTCGGTGGCGGTGAACTCGCGGCCTTCGATCCGGGTGGGGTAGCGCCCGTCGCCGCCGAAGAAGTTGTCGACGATGGCGAACACCAGGGTCGGCTCGAACACGATCAGGCCGGTGCCGCGCAGTGGCTTGAAACGGATCAGGTTCAGGTTGGTCGGCACATACAGCGAATGCATGTAGTCGTTGAACTTGATCAGCTCGATGCCGCGCACCGACAGTTCGGCCGAGCGCCGGATCAGGTTGAACAGGCCGATGCGCCACAGGCGTGCAAAGCGCTCGTGGACCATTTCCAGCGTCGGCATGCGGCCGCGGATGATGCGGTCCTGGCTGGCGAAGTCGTATGAACGGGCTTCGCCGGAGGGCGGCTCCGGGTCGGTCTCGACCGCGCCGCTGTCCACGCCGTGGAGCAGGGCATCGATCTCATCCTGGGACAGCAGATCATTCATCGGTGGGCCCTTACTGGGTCACGAAGCTGGTGAACAGCAGATCGTCGGCACCATTGCTGCCGGTCTCGGCCTTGAGCACCTTCTGCACCTCGGCCAGCGAATTGGCCTGCAGCTTCTTCTTGCCGGCGATATCGGCAATCTGTGCCGGCTCGACCTGCGAGAACAGCATCAGCAGTCGTGCACGCAGGGCCGGGGCGTGGGTCTTGATCGCCTCCAGCGCGGCCGGATCACGGGTCATCAGCTGCACTTCCAGCTGCAGGTAGCGCGGGCCGTCGATGGGACCATTGAGGTTGACCACGAACGCGGGCTCCAGCGCGAAGTACTGCGCCGGTGCCGGCGTGGCGTTCTTCTTCTTCGGCGCCTGGCTGGTCTTTTCTTCCTGCGTGGACTGGGTGAAGAACCACACGCCGCCACCGGCGGCAGCGGCAGCCAGTACGGCCACCAGCGCGGTGATCAGGATCGGACTGCGCGGCGTGCGGGCCTTGTCCTTTTCGACGTTCTTCTTGGTTTTGTCAGCGGCTGCGGCCACGAGGTGAAGCTCCTGAGGGTTGCTTCACCGGGATATGCAAGGGGTGTGCCGATGCACCGGGAGCAGGGTGCGACGGAAATCCGTCGGCAGGGCCTGCGTCGGTCGCGCACGTCAGGCGTAGGCGTCCAGCAGGCCACGCTGGCGGATCAACGGGGTGGCCGGCAGGCTGGCATCACCCCGCGTCGGTTCTCCGTCACCCCGACCTGCCTCCTGCCCGGCCTGGCCGGCAGGTGCGCCACCGCCGCCCGGCTGATGGCCGACATCGGCGTGGGCCAGCTGGAAGCCTTGTTCGCCCAGCAGTTCTCGCAGGCGTGGCAGGCTGCTTTCCAGCGCCTGGCGGACATCCACGTGCGGGCTGCTGAAACTGGCGTGGACCTTGTCACCGTTGAGCTGCAGGCGTACGTCCACCGGCCCCAGATCGTCCGGGCTCAGTCGGATGTGGGCGTGGCCGATCTTCTGGTCGGCCAGCCAGCCCAGGCGGGCGCCAATGGCCTGGTCGAATCCATCGTCGCCAAGCACCGGCTTCGGCGTCGGTTCACCGTTGAAGACCGCGTTGCTGGACAGCGCCGCCTTCAGATCCTGCAGTGCGGCGGGCAGGGGCGCCTGCAGGGGTGCAGGCGGGGCACGATCACCCTGCAACGTGCTGTCGGTGTCACCGCTGCGCTCCAGCGCGGCGTCGCCCGTCGGCAGGACGGGCAGGGACAGTGCGCCGTCCTCGCCATCGACGCCCGTGGCGGGTGACTGCACCACGGCGGCAGGCGACGCGGCAACCGGCGATGGGGGGGCGGTGGTCGCCGCCAGGGCCGGAGGCGCTGTGCCCGTTGCGGACGGTGGGACGCTGGCCGCAGGGTCGGCGGGCAGCGGGGTGGCCAGCACCAGCCCGGCCAGACCGAATGGAGGCCAGGGCGCTTCGTCGGTTTCCGTCGTCGCGTCCTGGTCGGTCGCAGCCTTGCCGGCCGGTGGCGCAGCGGCCTCGCCCGTAGCCTGCTTGCTGGCGGGGGGCCGCACGCTGGCGGCGTCATCGCTGCCGGTGGCCGCAACGCCGGTCGGCGCGGGGCTGTCCGTGGGCGGGACGGGCGCACCGCCCTGCAGCAGCTGACCGAAGTCCTTGCCGCCTTCGCTGCGTGCCGTGCGCGACGGGCTGCTGCCCACGCCGGGCGGAGTGGCCGTCGTGCTGCTGCCGGAAAGCGCGGCGGGCGTCACGAACGGCCTCCGGTGTCTGCGCCGTCCTGGTCCTCGGCCTGCGCCAGGCGGGAGCGGCGCGCGCCGATGTCATCCATCTCGCGCTGGTCGCGGCGGTCTGTCACCACCTTTTCCTGTGCGCGATAGCTGGCGGCCAGCTGCTCCAGTACCGCCTTGTCGCGGCTGGCCAGGATCAGGCGCGCGCGTTCGGCTTCGACCTTCTCGCGGTTGCCGTCGACGGTGCGCTGCTGTTGCTCCACCGCACTGTCGAGGCGGTCAAGGAACGCACGCCGGTTCAACAGCTGGGCGGGACTGGTCGCGGCCATCTGTGCGTTGGCGTACTCCTCGGCATAACGTCGCAGTTCGTCCAGACGCGACAGGTGAGTGTCGAGAAGGCGCTGGCGCTCGGCCAGGTCGCGGGCGACCGCATCTTCATGTTCCTGTGCCCGCCTCAGCAGAGGGTCGATACGCTTGGACTGGTTCATCGCTTACACCTCGTTTTCCACCAGGCGCTGCAGCGCCGCCTGGCTGTGCGGGAGATCCGCGGCCTTGGCCACGTCCTGTCCCAGGAATTCCATGATTTCCGGCCAGCGTTCCAGGGCTTCGTCGGTGGCTGCGTCGTTGCCGCGCTGGTAGGCGCCGATGGCGATCAGGTCGCGGTTGGCCGAGTAGGCCGACACCAGGCGCTTGAGCTTGCGGATGCGCAGGCGCCACGGTTCGTCGGCGATTTCCGTGACCACGCGGCTGACGGACGATTCCACGTCGATGGCCGGGTACAGGCCGCTGTCCGCGACCCGGCGCGACAGCAGGATGTGGCCGTCGAGGATCGCGCGTGCGGCGTCTGCGATCGGATCCTGCGGATCGTCGCCTTCGGTCAGTACGGTGTAGAACGCGGTGATGGAGCCGCGCCCCTTGGCGCCGTTGCCGGCGCGTTCGACCAGCGCGGGCAGCTTGGCGAACACCGACGGCGGGTAGCCGCGCGTGGTCGGCGGTTCGCCCACCGACAGGCCGATCTCGCGCTGTGCCTGCGCGAAGCGGGTCAGCGAGTCCATCAGCAGCAGGACGTTCAGGCCCTGGTCGCGGAACCATTCGGCAATGGCGGTTGCACGGTAGGCGCCATGCAGGCGCGCCAGCGGTGGCCGGTCGGCCGGGCTGGCGACCACCACCGCGCGGCGCAGGCCTTCCTCGCCCAGCGTGGTTTCGACGAAATCGCGCACTTCGCGGCCGCGTTCGCCGATCAGCCCGACCACGATGACGTCGGCAGCGGTGTAGCGGGTCATCATGCCCAGCAGTGTCGATTTGCCGACGCCGGAGCCGGCGAACAGGCCGACACGCTGGCCACGGCCGATCGGCAGCAGTGCGTTGATGGCGCGCACGCCCACATCCAGTGGCTGGGTGATCGGCTCGCGCGCGAGTGGATTGATCGACACACCGGCCATGCCGACGTGGCCTTCGGCACGGATCGGGCCCTTGCCGTCCAGCGGCACGCCATCGCTGTCGATCACCCGGCCGAGCAGGCCTTCGCCCACTTCCACGCCGCCGCGCCGTGCCGATGGCACGACCCGCGCGTTGGGCAACAGGCCATGCAGTTCGGCGCTGGGCATCAGGTAGGTGCGCTCACCGGCGAAGCCGACCACTTCGGCATCCACCCAGCCACCGTCGACCACTTCGACCTTGCAGCTGGCCCCCAGCGGTGCTTCGCAGCCGACCGCTTCCAGGGTCAGCCCGACCGCGCGGCGCAGCACGCCTTCGCGGATCAGGCCACGGCCGTGTGCGGTGTCCACGCGCAGCCCGTCCAGGCGACGGGCCAACCGTAGATTGCGGGCCAGGGCCCAGTCGGCCGCAGGCGGCGGCAGTGGCGTTTCGGCCGTCATGCGTTCGCTCCGGTCTGGCGGATCACTGCGTCCAGCGCGCCACGCAGGCGGGCTTCGAGAGTGCCGTCGATGCGCACGGCCTCGGCATGCACGCGCAGGTCGCCGCGGCTGAGGCTGGTGTCGGCAACCAGCCGCTGCTGCGGTGGCAGGGTGAGCAAGGGGGCGAGGGCAGCGATGTCGTCCGGGTGCAGGCGCACTTCCACTTCGCGCGTGCTGCCGCCGACCGCATCGATGGCTTCGCCGACCAGCTGTGCCAGCAGCGCCGGTTCGGCCTCGTAGGCGCGACCGACCAGGGCACCGGCGATGCGGACCGCCAGCTCTCCCAGCGCACCGACCACCTCGTTCTCCAGGCGGACCAGCGGGCGGCTGAAGTTGTCCAGGATGCCCTCGATCTGCGCGGCAAGCCGGCGCACCTCGGCCTGGCCCTGGCCATAGCCCTCCGCATGGCCGTGCTGGAAGCCTTCCTTCTCGGCACTGTCCTGGATGGCCTGTATCTCTTCCAGCGTCGGCAACTGCAGCGGCGGTTCCGGCTCGTGCTCCGGGTCCGGCCCGGCATGCCCGGACGCGTCCTCCTGTTCCAGCACGGGTTCCGGCTGGGCCAGCAGGTCGGGGGCGAGCCAGCGCACGACCGTGCTCACAGCATGGCCTCCGCGCTGCCGCCGATGGTGATGGTGCCTTCATCGGCCATGCGCTTGACGATGGCCAGGATCTCGCGCTGCGCGCCTTCCACGTCGGACAGACGCACCGGCCCACGGGCCTCCATGTCCTCCAGCAGGATCTCGGCGGCACGCTGGGACATGTTGCGGGTGATCTTGTCGCGGACCTTGATGTCGGCGCCGCGCAGGGCCAGTCCCAGCCGCTCGCCGCTGACTTCGCGCAGCACCAGCTGCATCTCGCGGTCGTCCAGATCGACCAGGTCGTCGAACACGAACATCAGGTCCTGGATGCGGCCACTCAACGGCGCGTCGATGCGTGCGATCTCGCCCAGGATCGCCTGGTCCTGGCCGCTGTCCATGAAGTTGAGGATGTTGGCCGCGCACTGCACGCCGCCGATGTTGGATGACTTCAGGTTCTGGTTGCCGGCGAACTGGCGCTCCATGATCTCGTTGAGTTCATTGAGTGCGTTCGGCGGAATGCCATCGAGGGTGGCGATGCGCAGCAGCACGTCCACGCGGGTGCGGTCGGGCAGCAGTTTCAGCGCATCGGCGGCCTGGTCGGTTTCCAGGTGGGCCATGACGATGGCGATGATCTGCGGGTGCTCGTTGCGGACCAGGTCGGCGACCGCACGCGGATCCATCCACTTCAGCGCATCCAGGCCGGTGGTGTTGCGGCCCAGCAGGATGCGATCTATCAGGTTGCCGGCCTTTTCGCTGCCCAGTGCCTGCACCAGCATGTTGCGGATGTAGTCGTCCGACCCCACGCCCAGCGAGGTCTTGGAGCCCAGCTCCTGGCCGAACTGGTCCATCACCCGTTCCACCTGTTCGCGGGTGATGTCGGACATGGTGGCCATCGCGATGCCGATCTTCTGGACTTCCTTGGGTTCCATGTGACGCAGCACTTCGGCCGCGTCCAGTTCACCCAGCGACAGCAGCAGCACGGCGGCGCGCTGCACTCCGGTCAGCGGTACCTCAGTCATTGGCCACCCAACCCTTGACCACCTGGGCCACGCGCTTGGAGTCGGTCTTCACGGCTTCACGGGCCATCCGCAGTCGTTCCTCGTAGGAGTCCACCGGCAGGGCCAGCGCCTCCGGTCCACCCAGGCCAGCGCGCTCGGCACCCAGGGCCGGCAGCGGGCTGCCATCGTCATCGACCAGCTGCACGTCAGCGGTATGCGGTTCCAGTGCCAGCGGGTCGTGCTTCTTCGCCTGGCCGGTGATGGCACGCAGCGCCGGACGCAGTACGCCGAACAGCAGCGCCAGCACCACCACGGCCCCCAGCAGCATGCGGCCGGCATCGTGCACCCACGGCAGTTCCCACCAGGCCGGGCCTTCCACCGGTGTGGTCTCGCGCACGAACGGGGCATTCATCACCGAGACCGTATCGCCGCGTTCGGCGCTGAAGCCGACGGCCTGCTTGACCAGCGCCTCGACGCGGGTCAGTTCGGCGGCCGACAGCGGCTGCGGGGTAAGTGCGCCATTGGCGCCGGGGCGCGGCACGTTGTCCACCAGCACCGCCACCGACACGCGCTTGATGCGGCCGGCCGGCTGGCGGGTGTGCTGCAGCGTGCGGTCCAGCTCGTAGTTGCGCGTGGCGTTCTTGCTGCTTTCGCTCGGCGTCTGCGCGGTCTGTGGCGGCGCAGTCTGGCCCGGAGGCGTGTTGCTGGTTGCGCCAGGCACACCCTGCGGTCCGGGCGTGCTGGTGGTGTTCTCGCTCATCTGTTCGCTGCGCAGCTTGGCCGGCTCGCCGTTGTACAGCTCACGCGCTTCCTCGGTGACCGAGAAGTCCATGTCCACGCTGACTTCCGGATTGACGCGGCCCGGGCCGGTCATCGGTTCCAGCAACTCGCGGATGCGCTGGTTGAAGGAGGTCTCCTGCCGGCGGACCTGCTCGAACTGGGCGGCGTTGACCGCCGCTTCGCTGTTCGGGTCGCTGATGCTGAGCATGCGCCCGCTCTGGTCGACCACGGTCACCCGTTCCGGCGACAGGTCCGGAATGCTGGCGGCGACCATGTGCACGATCGCATCCACCTGGCTGCGTTCCAGCTGCTGGCCACCGCGCAGTTCCAGGGTTACCGAAGCACTGGCGACGTCGCGCTGGCGGGTGAAGGCGCTGGGCTTGGGGATGGCCAGGTGTACGCGTGAATCACGCACCGGTCGCAGCGTGTTGATGGTGCGCGACAGTTCGGTCTCCAGCGCGTGCTGGTAGCGCGCGCTTTCCACGAACTGGCTGACACCAAAGCCCGGGTCGCGCTCCATCAGCTCGAAACCCAGCTTGCCGCTGTCGGTCAGGCCGGAGCCGGCCAGCTTCAGGCGGGCGTCATGCAGGTTCTTCTCCGGCACGGTGATGCCACCGGTTGCCGGGTCCAGGGCAAACGGGATCTGCGCTGCACGCAGCAGGTCGGTCGCTTCAGCGGTGGCCTTCTGGTCCAGGCCGGTATACAGCGGAACCATGCCGGGCTTCTGCGACCAGAAGAACACGAACAGGCCCGCCGCCACCGCCACTGCGATCATCGCCATCAGCCCCAGCCGACGGGTGATCTGCAGGCTCTGCAGGCGGTCGAACCATTGCCCCGCCTTCTCGGCGTTCAGGCTGTCCTTTGAAAGCGTCAGTGCCATGCGTCAAGTTCCTTACAGCGGCATGTTCATCACGTCCTGGTAGGCCTGGACGAGACGGTTGCGGACTTCCACGGTGGCGCGGAAGGCGATCTGGGATTGCTGCGAGGCGACCATCACCTTGGCCAGGTCGGCGCCGGGTTCGCCCATCTCGAACGCCTTGGCCAGCGCGCCGGACGTCTGCTGCGCATTGTTGACGCCGGCAATCGCACCGCGCAGGGTCTCGGTGAAGCTGGCCGGCTGCACCTGCGGCGCATCCAGCACCGCACCAGGAAGGGCATTGCTGCGCGGCGCTTCAGCCAGCGGATTGAGCACCGGCTGTCCCATCTGGGACTGGTAGGTGCGGATCTGCGAAAGGATCGAAGTGACGGAGTGGGACATCTGCAACGGTTCCAGGAACAGGGATGGGGAATCTGCAGGGATCACTGCAAGTGCCGTGCCGGAACGCCTGAGTGGTTCAGAAACGTGACGGAAGTTTGCGTTCGGCGGAGGACGGGCGAGCTGGCGTGCCGATACGCTGTCGTCATCTGCCGGTGTCAGTGAACCGGCGTCGGTTTTTTGGCCTTGCCGGCGGCCGCCGGATACACGAACGCCCGGGCAAGCCCAGGCGTCCGTGCCCCCTTCATGCTGGCGATCACGCTCAGCTGGCCAGTTCGGCCTGCTCGCGTTCGATGCCGTACTTGCGCAGTTTTTCCACCAGGGTGGTGCGGCGCAGGCCCAGCAGCTGCGCGGCGTGGGCGACCACCCCCTGCGTCCGCTCCAGCGCTTCATTGATCAGGCCCAGCTCGATGCTGGCCATGTGGTTGCGCAGGTCCAGGCCGTCGTCGGGCAGGGCAGTGGCAGCCGCAGCGCGGTTGACCGCGATGCCGTGCTCCAGCGACGGCTGGCCGCCGCTGCCGGGGGTGTGGAAGGAGAAGCTGCGCAGGTCCAATCGCTCTTCGCTGGGTGCTGCCGGTACCGCTGCCGGGGTGCTGACGGGGGCCAGCAGGGCGTCGCCCCGGTAGCGCGCGGGAAGGTCCTGCACGCGGACCGAACCACCCGGATGCAGCACCGCCAGGCGTTCGACCAGATTGTTCAGCTCGCGTACGTTGCCTGGCCATTCGTAGCCCGCCAGCGCCTGCAGGGCTTCGGCAGTGAAACGGACTTCGCCGCGGCCGGTGCGCGCCAGCTGCGCGGCAATGGTTTCCACCAGTGCTGGCAGATCCTCGCGCCGTTCGCGCAGGGCCGGCACGTCGATCGGGAACACATTGAGGCGGTAGAACAGGTCTTCGCGGAACTTGCCGTCGGCGATCCGGCTCTCCAGATCGCGGTGGGTCGCTGCGATCACCCGCACGTTGCAGCGGATGGTCTGGTTGCCGCCGACACGCTCGAAGCTGCGCTCCTGCAGCACGCGCAGCAGCTTGACCTGCATCGGCAGGCTCATGTCGCCGATCTCATCCAGCAGCAGGGTGCCGCCCTCCGCCATTTCGAAGCGGCCCTTGCGCGCGGTCAGCGCGCCGGTAAAGGCACCCTTCTCGTGGCCGAACAGTTCGCTCTCGAGCAGGTCGGCTGGAATGGCGCCACAGTTGATCGCCACGAATGGCCCGTCGCGGCGCGGCGAGCGCTGGTGGATGGCGCGCGAGACCACTTCCTTGCCGGTGCCCGACTCGCCCAGCACCAGTACGGTGGTGTCGAATGCCGCGACCTGGTCGATCATCGTGCGCAGCGCGCTCACAGCGGCACCATTGCCGGTGGGTCCCTGCTCCTGCACGGCGCCCGCCTGGTGCTCGGCATCCAGGCGCTTGAGGCTGGCACGGCGCAGCAGGGCTTCCATCTGCGCATGGCGCAGCGGCGTCTCCAACGGCCAGATGTTGGCTTCATGCAGGCCGTGGCGGTGGGCGAAGGCACTGGCCTCGCCATCGGCCAGCAGCACCGGCGGCGGCAGGCTGCTGCCGCCCAGCCATGCGTAGAGGGCGGTGCTGGCGGCGCTGTCGTCGAGGCTGCCGACGATCACCGCCATCCAGTCGCTCTGGCGCTGCCGGCCCAGGTCGAAGTCTGCCGCGTCGGAAACCCAGCGCGGATTGAAGTCCATGAATTCCAGCAGGGCAACGGTGCGTTCGGCACGCACGGCGTCGTTGTCCAGCACCAGGATGCGCGACTCGCTCACGATCGATCCTCCCTGAGGCCTTCCAGGATCGGCATCACTTCCTGGATGTAGGACAGCTTGCTGACGAAATTGTCGGCGCCGGCGCGCAGTGCATGCTCGCGGTGCTCGGCGTCATCGAAGTGGCTGGCGATGACGATGTACGGGGCGTCATCCTGCGACTTGATCAGGCGGGTCGCCTGCAGGCCGCCCATTTCCGGCATCGCCAGGTCCATCAGCACCACCTGCGGGCGCAGCGTCTCCGAACGCTCGATCGCTTCCAGGCCGTTGCCGGCACTGCCGACGATCTGCAGCCAGTCGATCTTGCGGAAATGGCGCATCGCTGCGTTGATGAAACCTTCGTGGTCGTCGACCAGCAGGACCGTGAGCGTGTTCATGTCCAACATCCTTTTCAGCCCACCCGGGCCAGCTGCGGTTGCCTGGCGCTGAGCCGGCGCCGTTCGCGGGCCGGGGCGATATCCAGTTGTTCTCGGTATTTTGCGACGGTTCGGCGGGCAATGTTCACCCCCTGGCGCGAAAGCAGGGCGGCGATGGCCTCATCGGCCAGCGGCCGACCGGCCGGCTCGGCATCGATCAGGCGGCGCACCATGGCCTTCACCGCTTGGCCGGAGACGCTGGCGCCTTCCAGGCGCACCGCGAAGAAGTGCTTCAGCTCGAAGGTGCCACGCGGGGTCTGCAGGTACTTGCCGGTGGTGATGCGCGAGACGGTGGACTCGTGCATGCCGATCTCCTCGGCCACTTCCTTCAGGGTCAGCGGCGCCATCGCTTCCTCGCCCCGGACCAGGAACGCAGCCTGGCGCTCGACGATCACCCGCGCGGTACGCAGCAGGGTGTCATAGCGCATCGACAGGCCACGGCTGAACCAGCGCGCTTCCTGCAGCATCTCGCGCAGCGCCGGTGCAGCCTCGTTGCTGTCGGCCAGCGCCTGTTCGTACTGCGTGTTGATCGATACGCGGCGGCTGGTCGCCGGATTCAGGGCCACTTTCCACTGGCCGTCGGCGTGCCAGGCGACCACGTCCGGTACCACCACGGCATTGCGTTCCGGCAGCAGGTTGTCACCCGGGCGGGGTTGCAGCGAGAGGATCAGTCGCACTGCTTCGCGCACGTCACCGATCTCGGCGTCATGCAGGCGGGCGAGGGCGGGGTAGTCGTGCGCGGCCAGCGGCTCGAGCGCGCCCGCAAGGATGCGGGTAGCCAGATGCCGCGCAGGAACCACGCCGTCCAGGCTGCGCAGCTGGGCCTGCAGGCTTTCGCGAAGGTCCCGCGCGGCCATGCCGGCGGGCTCGCCATGCAGCAGGCGCTGGCGGACCGCTTCGACACCATCGGCGGCGATGTCGAACTGGGCGCTGGCCAGCAGTTGCAGCTGTGCCAGCGGTGCCTGCAGATAGCCGGCGTCATCGCAATGCTCGAGCCAGAAGGCGGCGACCGCCAGCTCGCGGTCGTCCAGGTCCAGTGCCAGCCGCTGCAGCACGCGCAGCTGCGGATCACTCGATTCGCCCGCCGCGATGCGTGCCATCCGGTCGTCGTCGCCGTCCTGCCAGCTGGCGCCGGCAACGTCCCACATCGAGGATTCCGGCAGCTCGTCGAACGCCGCGGTTTCCAGCGTGGTGGCGCCGGCGTCGCCGGGTTCGGGTGCAGGTGCTTCGGCATCCTCGATGTCCAGCATCGGGTTGGAGTCGAGCAGGCGTTGGATTTCCTGTTCCAGATGCAGTCCGTCCAGCTGCAGCAGCCGGATCGACTGCAGCAGCTGCGGGGTGAGGTGAAGTTGTTGGCCCAGCTGGGCCGAGAGTGCAGCCTTCATCGTGGTTCCCCGGCGCCGCTCCCCGACGCCTTGTGGAACGCATCTTGCTTCTGATCCGGCGGGTCCGGAATCAGGGGGTTCCTGAGGTGGTTAGTGAATTACCCGACAGCGTGTAGGGGTTTTCCTGACATGGGCGCGGGATGTTGACGTTCCCCGGTCGCAAGTCCTTGATTTACTGTTGCGTACGCGGTCGGGGCGTCGTGCCGGCGTGTACCGGATTCCGTCAGTGCCTGTTGGGGGTGACGGGAACCCGTCATCCGGGTCGCGCGGTCACTCCAGCTCGTGCTGGTGGCGGGCGGCGAGCAGCAGCAGGTCGTTGGCGCGGCGGCACCCCAGCGATTCCATCATGCGCGCGCGGTGGGTTTCCACGGTCTTGACGCTGATGCCGAGATCGGCGGCGATTTCCTTGTTGCTTTCGCCTTTGCCGATGCGGCGCAGGATCTCGCGCTGGCGGGGTGACAGCGCGGCGATGCCGGTGGGCTTCTCGCGGCCCAGCATCGGCGCCAGCATCTTCGCCGAGATCTGCGGGCTCAGGAACACCTGGCCCGCGTGTGCAGCGCGCAGCGCCAGTTCCAGTTCCTGCGGAGCGGCATCCTTGACCACGAAGCCGACGGCACCGCGATCCAGTGCGTCGCGCACGTGGGCGGCATCATCGTGCATGGTCATCATCACCACCCGGGTGCCGGGTGCGCGCATGCGGATGTCGCTGAGTGCTTCCAGGCCGGTGCGTCCGGGCAGGGACAGATCCATCAGCACCACGTCCGGCGCGTGCTGCAGCGCCAGTTGCAGCGCCTGCTCGGCGTTGCTGGCCTCGGCCACGAGCTGCACGTCGGCAAACCCCTGCAGCAGCCGCGCCAGGCCGGCGCGGACCAGGGTGTGATCGTCGACGATGAGAACTCGCACAGGCACGCTGGAGGTCCGGGAGGGGAGTCCACCTTAACTTAGCTGAACGGGCGAGCCAAGGGTCGTCCGTTGCGGGCGGGCGTGGCAGGGTTCAGCGCGCCCGCCTTGCTTCGGCCACCTGACGACGGTGCAGGCGGAACAGATGCCGCTCCATGGCCATTTCCAGCCCGTCGCCGAGGCGATGGAAACGCAGCCAGAGATAGTGGCCTCCGCTGCCATCGGCGGCCTCGGCAACCACTTCCACCGGCAGATCGATATGGTCGGGCAGCCAGTCGCTGGGCTGCACGCGGACCACGCCGGCCTGGCCCGGGGCCGCGCCACTGCGGGGGCCCAGCTGCAGGCGGATGCCGCGCCGGGACCAGCGCACCGGGCGCAGGGTCAATGCCGGGCCCTGCTGGCGCACAAGCCGGCCCAGCAGCACCATGGCCAGATCCAGCTTGGCTTCCAGTCGCTGCAGCGGAAGGCTGGCCTCGCTGCGCTCCTCGTGTTCATCGACACGGCTGTCCTCGACCAGCGCCAGACTGCGCAGCAGGCCTTCGGCGCTGCTGGTACGTCCCGCCGCATTGCCGGCCTGGAACTCGACCGGCAGCGCCAGTTCGCAGCTGAGCGTCTCGTCGAACAGCTCGCTTTCGGCCGGGTGATGCAGCGACGTGGTCGGCAGGAGGGTCATGCCAGCGATTCTGCCTGCAGGTAGGCGTGCGCGGCGCGAAGGGAGCGCCGTCCATCGTGCAGCTGCACGGCCACCGCGTCACGGCGATGGCGCAGCAGTGTGAGCAGGCTCTGCTGGCGTTCGAACAGCGCGGTCAGGGGCCCATGGTCGGCGGCCGCCAGCGGTTGGCTCAACAGCGCGTGCAGCTTGCTGTCATGGCCTTCGAGCAGGCTGTCGGCGGTGTCGAAGGCATCTTCACCCAGCGCCTTCTCGAAAGCATCCAGCTGCGCATGCAGTGCCTGCAGGCTCATGGTGCCACCGCTGCCGTACGGCGCTGCTCGTGCGGAATTGCGTTCCAGGCGCTGTCGATCTCGCCCAGCAGCTGCAGCGATTCGTCCAGGGCGGCGCGGTCGTTGTGCAGGTTGGCCTCGGTCAGGCGCTGCAGCACGTAGTCGTAGAGGGACGAAAGATTGCCGGCAATCTCGCCGCCGGCCTCATGGTCCAGCGAGCCGTTGAGGTGGCCGACGATGGCGCAGACCTCGCCGATCGCCTTGCCCTTGCCGGCATGGTCGCCGCGCTCGAGGCTGGCCAGCGCGCGCCGCACGCGCTCCAGCGCGCCCGCCAGCAACAGGGCCACCAGCTTGTGCGGATCGGCATCGGTGACCGCACTGGTCACACCCACCTGGCGGTACTGCTCGGCGTACTGACGGCTGGAACCGTACATTCGTGATTCTCCTTGCGCTGGGTGCTGCAGCAGGATCGTGACGATCACTGCCGGCAGTACCGCGATGATTGCTGTTGCGTCCGTTATCGGTGCGTTCGGCACCAAACTTGAGTGCCGCGCGCGTCGTCCGTCAACCGTTCAACTGCGCCAGCTGCTGCTGCAGCGCCGAACTGCTCTGCTGCAGCTTGCCCATCAGGCTGTCCAGTGCGAGGAACTGCTTCTTGTACCGTGCCTCCACACCGACCATGCGTGTGTCCAGGTCCTTGCGGCGCTTGTCGATGCTGTCCAGGGTGTTGTTCAGGCCCTTGGTGCGCGCCACGAACGCACCCTCCTTGCCGACCGTCGTGCTCACGTAGCCGTCGACCAGCGAGTACAGCTGGCCCGCACCGCCGGCATCGCCGGTGATCGCCTGGCGGATCTTCTCCGGCTGGCTGGCAAGCGCGGCAGCGAACTTGGTGGTATCAAGCACCAGGCTGCCATCGGCATTGGGGTAGCCACGGGTCTGCAGGCCGATGGCCTTGGCGTCCAGGCCATCGCCGGACAGCGACTTAAGCACGCCCGACATCACCGAGCGCAGCTGGCTGGCGGCGCCGCGCATCTGCGCATCGCCGGTGAGGGCCGCCGCTTCCTTGGTCTTGGCGTCGTACTTGGTTTCGGTGTTGATGGCGGCGATGGCCGCGTTGTACGCGGTCACGAAATCCTGCATCACCTTGGTCGCCGCGGCCGTGTCGGTGCTGATCGTGACCGTGCTCTGTCCTTCCTTCTTCAGGTTCAGGGTCAGGCCCGGCACGGCGTCGGCCACGGTGTTGCTGGCGCTCACCACTTCAACGCCATCGATGGTCAGTTTGGCATCGGCGGCCGCGGTGTTCTGCTTCAGGCTGCCGACCAGCGCTCCCAACTTCGGGTCGCTGCCGGCGTATTCGAGCTTGATCGCGTTTGCCGCGCCGGTCTTTTCCTGTGCGATCGACAGGTACTGGTTGTCGCCGGAGCTGATCAGGGTGGCCTGCACGCCTTCCTTGCGGCCGGCGGCGTCGATCTTGTTGCGGATCGTGGTCAGCGTGTCGCCTTCCTCGACCTCCACGTTCATGGTCTTGGCCTTGTCGCCGACGCCGACGGTCAACGTCAAGGTTCCGGCGGCGAACGTATCGGTCTTGGGCACGGAGGTGTCGGCGATCAGCTTGTGTGCGGTCGCCAGCGACTTGACGTCGATGATGTGCGTGCCATTGGACGCTGCCGCCTTGGTGGTGCCGACGTCATACAGCGCCACGCTGGCCGTCAGGATCTCGTCGGTACCGCCGCTGCCGCCCTTGCTGGCGGTGACCGTGCGGGTGTCGAAGGCCGTGGTGGCCTTCAGTGCAGTGAGTGCGGTCTTCAGCTTGTCGAAGGCCGCGGTGACGGTGCCGATCGACGACAGCTGCATCTTGGTCTTGGACTGCTGCAGGTTCAGCGCATTGTCGGCGGGCTTGCGGTCGGCCGCGACCAGCTGGCTGACGATGCTGGAGATGTCCAGGCCCGAGCCGATGCCACCGTATCCAAAGTCTGCCACGTCGTTTCTCCTGGTAATCCGGGCGCCGCGCTGCGGCCGCCCGTCGTCAACGAAAATAGCGGCCTGCGCCGCTGGGTCTTGAGGACTTCGTTGATGCATGCGCCGTGCCAGTGCCGGACGGCAGATTTGGCATGCAGGTTGCAGGAGTGACAGGGCAGGGTGCGGTCGGGACGACGCAGGCTGCCGGGAGTCTGCAAAAAACCCTCCCCCAAAGCAGGGGAGGGATCAGGCTACTGACAATCGGGGGGAGACGAAGCCGCCCGGTGCGTACAGTCAAAGGTACAGCGCTGAAACAGAGGTCCGCAGGGGCGGGCGATGCCAAGCCGGTTCGGGAAGCGTCCCGGGCCGGGCATGGCCCGCGCCTGCGTGCGCCGTGGCTGTCGGGTTGCCGCTGCCGCCGGTTCGACCGGCGGCAGCGGTACCTTCTTGCCGTGGATCAGCGCAGCAGGCTGAGCACGCCCTGCGGTACCTGGTTGGCCTGGGCCAGCATGGCCGTACCGGCCTGCTGCAGGATCTGGGTACGGGTCAGTTCAGCGGTTTCCTTGGCGAAGTCGGTGTCCTTGATGCGGCTGCGTGAGGCGGACAGGTTCTCCGTCGAAGTCTGCAGGTTGGCAACCACCGAGGTGAAGCGGTTCTGGATCGCACCCAGATCGGCGCGGGTGTTGTTGATCGAACCCAGTGCCTTGTCGACCACTTCCAGCGCCTGCTGGGCGCCGAGCACGGTGCTCACATCCAGCTTCTGCACGCTGGCATCGGTGGCGGTGCCCGCCGTGTAGGCGGCTGCAGCGCCCTTGGCGCCCCAGGTGCCCGCGGTGGCGTCGAAGTCGCTGCGCTCCAGGGCGATATCAGCAACGACGACGTCCTTGCCTTCCTTCACGGAGCTCAGCTTCAGGGTGCCGTTGCTGTTGGCTTCGGCGTAGATGCCGGCTTCACCGATCTTGGCGTTGATGGCGGTGGCCACGGCCTTGGCGGCCTCTTCGGTGGTCGCGCCGGCCTTGATCTCGACGGTGCCGATATCCACGTCCATCACGGTACCGGTGATGCGTGCGCCGTCGCCGCCCGCTGCCAGGGCAGCCGTAGTGCCGGTGGCGAAGGTCGCGGTGCCCAGCGATTCGGTCTTGGCGTCCACCACCTTGTCGATGGCAATGGCCTGGCCGGCGTTGGCACCGACCTGGAACAGCTGGCTGGAGAACGAGCCGTCCAGCAGCTTGGTGCCGTTGAACTCGGACTGCTTGGCGACGCGATCGATTTCGCTGACCAGCTGGGTCACTTCAGCCTGCAGGGCCTTGCGGTCGCTGGCCGAGTTGGTGGCGTTGGACGACTGCACCGACAGCTCACGGATGCGCTGCAGGTTGTTGCCGATCTCGGTCAGCGAACCTTCGGCGACCTGGGCCAGCGAGATGCCGTCGTTGGCATTGCGGATGGCCACGTCGGTGCCGCGGATCTGGGTGCCGAAGCGCTCGGAGATCGCCAGGCCGGCGGCATCGTCCTTGGCGCTGTTGATGCGCGAGCCCGAGGACAGGCGCTGGATGGTGGTGGCCAGCGAGGCGCCGCTGGTGCTCAGATTGCGCTGAGCATTCAGCGACATCGTATTGGTGTTGATGACTTGTGCCATGGTGCATTTCCTTTGGCGGAGGTGGTACGTGGTTCAGGGTCCGGGCGCCGGCGTGGCCGGCGCCCGGGAGTCGATCGCGGTGCGGATCAGCGCAGCAGGCTGAGCACGCCCTGCGGTACCTGGTTGGCCTGGGCCAGCATGGCCGTGCCGGCCTGCTGCAGGATCTGGGTACGGGTCAGTTCAGCGGTTTCCTTGGCGAAGTCGGTGTCCTTGATGCGGCTGCGCGAGGCGGACAGGTTCTCCGTCGAGGTCTGCAGGTTGGCGACCACCGAGGTGAAGCGGTTCTGGATCGCACCCAGGTCGGCGCGGGTGTTGTTGATCGAACCCAGTGCCTTGTCGACCACTTCCAGCGCCTGCTGGGCACCCTTCACGGTGCTGATGTCGACGTCCTTCAGCAGCTTGCCCGGTGATGCGCCGGTGCTGGCGGTGGCGGCGGCGCTGTCAAAGCCGGTGACGCCGGCGCTGGTGCCCGCGGTGGCCGACATGGCGACGAACTTGCCGTCCTTGTCGACGCTTTCCTTCACCGAGGTCAGGTTGATCTGGCCGGCGGTGGTGCCGTCGAGTTCGGCGTAGACGCCGGTCTCACCGATCTTGGCGTTGATCGCGGTCACGGTCGCCGCGGCCAGGGCAGCCTGGTCCTTGGCGGCGTCGCCGGTGGAGGTGATCTTGACGTCGGCGATCTTGATCGCCGAGGTCAGGCCGCCGCCACCGATGGTCAGGCCGGAATAGGTGATTTCCTTGCCCGCATCGGCTGCGACGCTATCGCCTTCGTCGATGGCGATGGTGTTGGCGTCGAAGACGGCATTGCCCAGCGCGTCGGCCTTGGCATCGACCACCTTGTCGATGGCGATGGCCTGGCCGGCATTGGCACCGACCTGGAACAGCTGGCTGGAGAACGAACCGTCCAGCAGCTTGGTGCCGTTGAACTCGGACTGCTTGGCGACGCGGTCGATTTCGCTGACCAGCTGGGTCACTTCGGCCTGCAGCGCCTTGCGGTCACTGGCCGAGTTGGTGGCATTGGCGGCCTGCACCGACAGCTCGCGCACGCGCTGCAGGTTGTTGCCGATCTCGGTCAACGAGCCTTCGGCGACCTGGGCCAGCGAGATGCCGTCGTTGGCATTGCGGATGGCCACATCGGTGCCGCGGATCTGGGTGCCGAAGCGCTCGGAGATCGCCAGGCCAGCGGCGTCGTCCTTGGCGCTGTTGATGCGCGAACCGGAGGACAGGCGCTGGATGGTGGTGGCCAGCGAGCTGCCGCTGGTGCTCAGGTTACGCTGAGCATTCAACGACATCGTGTTGGTGTTGATGACTTGTGCCATGAGGAGAGGTCCTTGAGCGGTTGCACGTGAGTTGGGTCAGACGCCCCCGACGTGCCCCGGGAGCGGCTCATGTCAGCGCTGCAACAGGCTGAGCACGTTCTGCGGCACCTGGTTGGCCTGGGCCAGCATGGCCGTGCCGGCCTGCTGCAGGATCTGGGTGCGGGTCAGTTCGGCGGTTTCCTTGGCGAAGTCGGTATCGCGGATGCGGCTGCGCGAGGCCGACAGGTTTTCGGAAGAGGTCTGCAGGTTGGCGACCACCGAGGTGAAGCGGTTCTGGATCGCGCCCAGGTCGGCGCGGACGCTGTTGACCGATTCCAGGGCCTTGTCGACGATCTCCAGGGCCTGCTGGGCGCCGGCGACGGTATCGATCTGGATGTCGGCGACGTGGGCGGCAGCGGTGCCGGCGGCGGGGGCGTTCAGGTCGGTTGCGGTGGCGGTCGGCCCCATCTTCACGGTCACACCGGCCACGGTGTTGTCGGCCTTGACCGAGGTCAGGGTGACTTCGCCCGCGGTGGTGGACTGCGCGGCATGCAGGCCGGTTTCGCCGATCTTGCCGTTCAGGGCAGCAGCCAGCGCCTTGGTGGCGTTGTCCTGGTTGACCTTGCGCACCGCAGCGATCTCGGCGGCGGTGGCCGGCGCGCCCGGCGGGGTGGTGTAGTCGAACGTGACGTCGCCGATGCTGACGTCGCCCACCGTGATGTTGGCCAGCGTGCCGGCGGCGGCATCGACGGCTGCGTCATCCAGGGTGGCGCTGCCAGCGTTGACGAAGGTCGTCGCGCCCAGCGAGTTGGCCTTGGCGTCGACCACGCTGTTGATGGCGATGGCCTGGCCGGCGTTGGCACCCACCTGGAACAGCTGGCTGGTGAAGCTGCCGTCGAGCAGCTTGGTGCCGTTGAAGTCGCTCTGCTTGGCGACGCGGTCGATTTCGCTGACCAGCTGGGTCACTTCGGCCTGCAGGGCCTTGCGGTCGCTGCTGGAGTTGGTGGCATTGGAGGCCTGCACGGCCAGTTCGCGGATGCGCTGCAGGTTGTTGCCGACTTCGCTCAGCGAACCTTCGGCGACCTGGGCCAGCGAGATGCCGTCGTTGGCGTTGCGGATGGCCACGTCCAGCCCGCGGATCTGGGTGCTGAAACGCTCCGAGATCGCCAGGCCGGCGGCGTCGTCCTTCGCGCTGTTGATGCGCAGGCCGGACGAGAGGCGCTGGATGGTGGTGGCCAGCGAGTTGCCGCTGGTGCTCAGGTTGCGCTGAGCGTTGAGCGACATCGTATTGGTGTTGATTACCTGTGCCATGGGGTCGTCTCCTCTTATTTGGAACCCGTAGGTGAATGGAACGAAGCGCCGCCTGTTTTTTGTTTGGCTGTGTGCTTCGCCGTTGCCAAATGAATAACGGCGCTTTGTCAACAACCTTTAGGCGTGAATTCCGATGAACCGGAAAAAGCCCGCGGGACGCTGTTTTTCCGGGGTTTCACCGGCCTGGAAGGGGGGCGGGCAGGGGTGGCGGGCGCCGCTGGCGGCGCCGGGTGGGGCGGACCTGGGCGCGCGGGTCGTGAATGAACGCGCGCGGTGCACCCGCGGGCGAGGCAGCAGCAACGCGCTGCGGAAACGAAAAAGGCCGCGATGCAGGGCATCGCGGCCTTCATGGGCGTGTGCTGGAAACGGATCAGCCGATCTTGTTGAACAGCGACATCGACTGCATCTGCGAGAAGATCGTCTGTGCAGCCTGCAGCGCGGTGCTCTGCAACTGGTACTGGCTCAGGGCATCGGCGTAGTCCAGGTCGCGCATCTGTGACAGGGTGGTCTTCAACGTCACGCTGTTGGCTTCGCGCATGTCCGCTGCATTGTCCAGCGCCTTGAGCTGCGATCCGCCGGCAGCACGCGAATCGATCATCCGCTCGGACGCGCGGCCGACGTCGCGCAATGCACTCTGCAGCTGGTTCTGCTGGGCCGCCAGCTGCGCGGTGCTGCCGGTATCGGCGTCGAGTGCGGCGATCAGCTTGTCCATCGTCGCGAAGATGTCGCGGCTGCCGGCCGGCTGCACGTTGAAGGTATCGCCGGGCTCGGCAGCGCCGGTGATCTGCAGGCGCACGCCGTTCACTTCCAGTTCGTCGCCGGGCTTCAGGGAGCCGGTACTGGTCACGTTGCCCGTTGCGTCCAGCACCTCGTACTGGTCGCTGGCGGTGAAGCGCACGCTGAAGGCCTGGCCGTTCCAGCTGTCGCTGCCGTCGCGGGTGATGTTGGTCAGCACGCCCTTGCCGGTGTTGCCTGCGGCGGCGCTGCCGTCGACGAAGCCATCGCCGGTCGGAATGCGCATGAAGATCTCGCTGCCGGGCAGGGCGTCGAGCACGTAGGTGTCCGGCCCCACTTCCACCTGGCGCTGGGTCTGGTCGCCGCGATAGACCACCTTGCCGTCGATCTTGGCGAACGGCGGATCGCCGTCATGGGTGCCGCCGAATACATAGCGGCCGGTACCGTCGCTGCTGTTGGCCAGCGACAGCAGGCCGTCGCGGATCTGGTTCAGCTCGGTGATCAGGGTCTTCTTGTCCGCGGCGCTCAGCGCCGGATTGCTGGCCTGCAGCGTCAGATCGCTGACGCGGCCCATCAGATCGTTGACCTGGGCCAGTGTGTTCTCCTGCACGCCGAGCCGGTTCTGCACGTTGCCGGCGTTGAGGCCCATGCGCTCGAGTGCCGCCAGGCTGCGGTCCAGGCCCACGGCGGTGCCCGCGGCCACGGGATCGTCCTTGGCGCTGACGATCTTGCTGCCGGTGGCGATCTGCTGCTCCAGGTGATTGAGCTTGGCCTGCTTGGCCAGCATCAGCGTCACCGACTGGTTGAACATCATTCCGGTGGAGATGCGGCTGCTCATCGGCGGACGGCTCCCAGGATGGTCTGGAACATGTTGTCGGCAGTGGAAATCAGCTGCGAGGCGGCCTGGTAGGCCTGCTGCAGGCGGAGCATGTTCGCCGCCTCCTCATCCAGGTTGACGCCGGAGATTTCGTCGCGCGCGTCCTGGGCCTTCTCGTTGATCACCAGCTGCGCTTCAAGCGAGTACTCGGCCGAGCGCGCTGCCGCGCCGACCTGGGTGGTCAGCCCGCCCAGTGCGCCGTTCAGGGTGACGGTGCCGCTGCTGAACGCCTTGGCGCTCTCCACCTTGGCCAGCCTTGCCGCGTTGCTGTTGTCCGAAGAGCCGGCCGGGGTCGGGGTGATGTTGAAGGTGTCGCCGGTGCGTGGTGCACCGTCGAGAACGAAACTCCAACCGTTGGCGCTGATGGTCTGGCCCGGGGTGTAGGTCTGCGGTGGGCCACCATCGATGGTGTAGGTGGTGGCGGAGGTGAAGACGATCGCCGCAGGATTGCGCAGGTCAGCATGGCCGGCATCGGTCACGGAGACGCCGCTGAGCTTGCCCGTACCGGTATTGGCGGTGGCGGCGGCGCCCTTCACGGCAGCCGCGGCTGCGATGCGCGAGGGATCGGTGATGGCGATCTCCAGGCTGCCGGCCACGCCGGCAGTGGGCTGCAGCAGGAAGCGGTCGTTGATTGCCGGCGTGCCGCCGACCACCAGCTCGACGCCGTTGATCACCAGCGGATCGGCGGCGGTGCCGGTGCCGGTCAACGGAATGCTGGCGCCGGTGTCGGCGCGGCTCGCCTTCCACTGCGTGCCATCGAACTGCAGGACGACGTTCTGCGCGTCCAGCTTGCCGAGATCGCCGAAGCTGGCACTGATGCTGGCCGTCCCGCTGTTGCCACTGTTGGCCGTCACCCGCGGCGTGCCGATGTTGAAGAAGTCACCGCCGAGCTGGCCGTAGAGATCCACGCCTTGGTGGTGGACCTGGTTGAAGCTGTCGGCCAGGCCGATCGCCAGCTTGCCCAGCTCCGCCTGCGCCGGGGTCAGCACGGTGTCGCGGAACTCCATCAGCCCACCGATCTGGCCGCCGACGGCCTTGGGATCCAGGGTGATGGTGTTGCCCTGCGTTTCCAGTGCCAGCTGCAGGCGCTCGGGCTGGTACGGATCGGCCACGGTGGTGACCCGGGTGGCGGTGGTGCCGACCACCAGTGCGTTGCCGCCGGCGGTGTAGACGTTCATCACGCCGCCGTCCTGGATCACCGCGGTGCCACCGGTATAGCCGATCAGCTGCGAGATCAGCTGGTCGCGGCGATCGAGCAGGTCCGGCGCCGCGCTGGCGATGTTGGTGCCGATGGCGCCGTTGATCTGGGCGATTTCCTGCGCCAGCCGGTTGACCTCGGTCGCTCCGGCGAGCAGGCCGTTGTTGACCTCGCTGTTGAGGTTGTTCAGATGGGTATTGAGCTGCACGAAACGGTTGGCCAGGGCCTTGCCACCGTCCAGCATGCTCTGCCGGTCGGCCGTGCCGGAGGCATTGGAAGACAGGCCGCTGACCGAATCGAAGAAGCTGGACCAGACGCCTGCGACGTTGGTGGCGGCGTCGGAGAACAGCGCGTTGACTCGGTCGGCCATGCCGGACAACTGCTTCAGGCGTGCCAGCTCACCGCTGCTGTCGAGCAGGCGCGAGATCGCCAGCTGGTCGGCAGTGCGCCGGATGTCGGTGATGCGCGTGCCGTTGCCCACCGTGCCGTAGCCGAAGTTCTGCGGATCGGCCGTGGCGAAATTGACCTTCTGCCGGCTGTAGCCCGGCGTGTTGAGGTTGGCCACATTGTGGCTGGTGGTTGCCAGGGCGCGCTGGAAGGCGAGCAGGGCACCGGTACCGGTGGAAAGTACGCTGGACATGGGGTTCCTCAACGACGGGTGATACCCAGCGCCGCTGTTGCGGTGCTGGCGAAGGTCTGGCCAAGGCGACTGCCGGCATCGGTCACGGCGGCGACGGCACGCTCGATGGTCGGGCCGCCGGCGATCGCGGCGATCTTGGCGGCGTAGCGCGGATCGGTGGCATAGCCGGCCCGCTGCAGGCCCCGGGCGAAGCCCTGCACATCGGTGCCGGCCTGCAGGGCCTGCTGGTAGCGCGGGCTGGTCTTCAGCAGGCGCACGTAGTCGGCGAAGCTCTCGGCCGGCGAGGTGTAGGCACGGAAGCTTGCGGTTTCATTGCGGCGCACGCCATCGACGTACTCATGGGTGCCGGCCACCGCACGCTGTCCGTTCCAGCCATTGGCCTTGATGCCGAACAGGTTGTGCGAGGTGCTGCCATCGGCGTGCTTGATCTGGCGCTTGCCCCAGCCGGTTTCCAGTGCGGCCTGCGCAACCAGCGCGCGGGCGTCCACGCCCAGCTCCCTGGCTGCGCTCTGCGCGTGCTGCCAGATGCTGGCGACGAAGCCTTCCGGGGTATGCGCACCCAGCTGGGCTACCGCGGTGCGGGTCGCCAGCGCATCGGTCGTAGTGCCGCTGCCACGGTTGCTGGCAGTGGCGGCCCACTGGTCGTTGCGGGCTGCCCAGTCGGGGCCGTCAAGCCCGGCGATGTACGGATCATCGGTGCCCAGCGACCGGTGCACGCTGCTGCTTTCGCGGCCGGCGATCAGGTCCAGGGCCTGTTCCATCGGCGCGATGGCGGCCGATGCATCCTGCTGTGCACCTGCGGCCATCTGCTGCAGCATGCGTACGGCCTGGCCGGCGTCCTCCAGCGGCAGCGACGGCGCCGCCTTGGGGGGCGCGTTGAGCTGATAGGCCCGGCTGGCCTTCGCAGCGCCGATGCCGGTATCCAGCGCCGGTCCTTCGGCGGTCGCTCCGGACAGCTGGCGGGTGATCATGGCCGACAGCCCGAGTCCCTTGCCACGGGTCATCGCCTCGGCGATCTTCTGGTCGTACATCTCCCGGAACATCTTGTTCTCACCGGGAAAGAGCGAGTCGCCGAAACTGGCATCGCGCATGCTCTTGACCAGCATCTGCGCGAACTGGCCTTCCAGCTGCCGCGCGACCTTGTCGATCCTGGCCGGGTCGTTCTGCTGCGCCGGATTCAGCTCGAAGGCGGGGGTGATGCGCATGTCAGATCACCTCGAGTTCGGCGCTCAGCGCGCCGGCCTGCTTCAGTGCTTCCAGGATCGCGATGAGGTCGCCCGGCGCGGCGCCGACGGCGTTCACCGCGTGCACGATCTCATCCAGTGTGGTGCCGCCATTGAACTTGAACATGCGGCTGCCATCGTTGGTGGCGGTGATGGTCGACTGCGGGCTGATCACCGTGCTGCCGCCGGCCAGTGCGTTGGGCTGGCTGACGTTGGTGTTCTCCTGGATGGTCACCGTCAACGAACCGTGCGAGATCGCCGCAGGGCCGACGCGGACCTGCTGGCCGATGACCACCGTGCCCGTACGCGAGTTGACCACGACCTTGGCCGGGGCGCTGCCCGGGGTCAGCTCCAGGTTCTCGATGCGGGCAAGCAGGCCGATGCGTGCACCCGGGTCGGTCGGCGCGGCCACCGCCACCGTCACGCCGTCGACGGCACGCGCTGCACCTTCGCCGAAGGCGTTGTTGAGCGCCGCGACCATCCGCGAAACGGTGGTGAAGTCGTTGTTGTGCAGGTTCAGGGTGATTTCGCCGTTGGCACCGAACACATCCGGCAATGCGCGTTCGACCGTGGCACCGTTGGGAATGCGGCCGACGCTGGGCACGTTCACCGACACCCGCGAGCCGTCCTTGCCCTGGGCACCGAAGCCACCCACGATCAGGTTGCCCTGTGCGATGGCGTAGATCTGGCCGTCAGCGCCGCGCAGCGGCGCCATCAGCAGCGAGCCGCCACGCAGCGACACCGCGTTGCCGATCGAGGACACGGTGACGTCGATGGGCTGCCCTGGCTTGGCGAACGGTGGCAGTTCGGCGTGGATCGCCACGGCGGCGACGTTCTTCAGCTGCGGATTGACGTTGGCCGGCACATTCACGCCCAGCTCGCCCAGCAGGTTCTTCAGGCTCTGCACGGTGAAGGGGGCCTGGCTGGTGCGGTCGCCACTGCCATCCAGGCCGACCACCAGGCCGTAGCCGACCAGCGCGTTGCCGCGCACGCCACCGACCTGGGCCAGATCCTTGATGCGCTCGGCACTGGCCGGTGCAGCGACCGCAAGCAGCACCAGGCAGCACAGCGATGACAGGCGGTGCCAGGAAGAGAAGAAGGTAAGCGTCATGGCCATGCTCAGAACGGCGTCAGGCCGGAGTTGAAGAAGCGGCTCAGCCAGCCCATCGCGTTGGATTGCGCGACCGGACCGCGGCCGCCGTAGACGATGCGGGCCTCGGCTACACGGCTGGAGGGAAGGGTGTTGTCCGGACTGATGTCACCCGGGCGCACGACGCCCTGCACCTGCACCAACTCGTCGCCCTGGTTCAGGCGCAGATTCTTCTGTCCCTGCACGACCAGGTTGCCATTGGGCAGGCGCTGGATCACGGTGACCGTGACGCTGCCCTGCAGGCGGTTGCTCTGTGCGCTGTTGCCCTTGCCGGTGAAGTCGCGCGCGCCCTTGGCGCTGGCGCTGAGGATGTCCTTGCCGCCCAGGGTGACCGGCGCACCGAAGATCGAGGGCGTCCCCAGGCTCAGATTCGATTCCTTGTTGGTGGCGGTGTTGGCGCTGGTCTGCGCGGTGGTGTTTTCCAGCAGCGTGATGGTCAGCAGGTCGCCGACATCACGCGCGCGGCGGTCCGAGTACAGCTGCAGGGTTGGCCCTGCCGCATAGATCGCACCGGCCGTCGGCTCCGCCTGGGGCGGCATGATCGGCTGCAGCGGCGCCATCGCGGGGTAGGGGCGCACGTCGCCGGCGATCACGCAGCCGCCGAGCAGGGCGGCCATCGTGCTGGCGAGGACAGTGCGGGCGAGGGTGGAAATGGGCGACATGGCGTTATCCCGGTTGGGCCGGTCAGATCTTGTTGTTGAGGTAGGCCAGCATGGAGTCGGTGGTCGAGATCGCCTTGGCGTTCATCTCGTAGGCGCGCTGGGTTTCGATCATCGACACCAGCTCCTCCACCACGTTCACGTTGCTGCCTTCGAGCGCACCCTGGACCACGTTGCCGAGCCCGTTCAGGCCCGGATTGCCGTTCTGCGCCGGCCCCGAGGCGGTGGTTTCCAGGAACAGGTTCTCGCCGCGCGCCTGCAGGCCTGCGGGATTGACGAAGTCGGTCAGGGTCAGCGCACCGATTTCCACCGATGCGGCGTCGTCGGCCATCTTCACGCTGATGGTGCCGTCGCTGCCGATGGTTACCGACTGCGCGCCTTCGGGAATCTGGATGCCGGGCTGCACCGGGTAACCGCTGTTGGTGACCAGTTCGCTGTCCTGGTTGATCTTGAACGAGCCGTCGCGGGTGTAGGCGGAGCTGCCATCGGGCAGCTGCACCTCGAAGAAGCCCCGGCCATTGACCATCACGTCCAGCGCGCGGCCGGTCTGCTGCTGGCTGCCCTGCTCGAAGTTCTTGGCGGTGGCCACCACGCGCACGCCCGTGCCCAGTTGCAGGCCGGTCGGCAGCTGGGTCTGCGCCGACGATGCGCCGCCCGGCTGGCGGACCTGCTGGTACAACAGATCCTCGAAGCTGGCGCGGTCCTGCTTGAAGCCGGTGGTGTTGGTGTTGGCGAGGTTGTTGGAAACCACCGACATGCGCATCTGCTGCGCATCCAGTCCGGTTTTCGCGATCCACAATGCCTGGTTCATCTTCGGAGTCCTGTCTGGCTGAAACCGGCCGCGTGCTGCGGCCCATGGGGTACGGCGTGCAAGCGGTGTGCCAGTGCCGTTACGCGGCGCCGGCGGAATTCCGTCAGCTGCCCAGTCGCAGCAGGCTGTTGGCGCTGCGTGCGTTGTCATCACCGTGCTTGATTACCTGCACCTGCATTTCGTACTGGCGTTGCAGCTGGATCATCTGCACCAGTGCACCGGCGGCATCGACGTTGCTGCCCTCCAGCTGGCCGCTGTGCACGGTGGGCCCGAGGGCCTGGGCGAACGGCTGCAGCGGATCGGTGTTGCGGAACAGGCCATCAAGACCGCGCTCGAGCCGTTCGTCCGGTGCCTGCACCACCTTGATCCGGCCGATCATGGCCATGGTCTGTGGGCCTTCACCCTGCGGGATGATGGAGATCGTGCCGTCGTTGCCGATCTCCATCGCCTGGTACGGCGGAATGGCGATCGGGTTGTTGTTGTCATCCAGTACCGGGCGCCCACCGGAGGTCACCAGCTGACCGTTCGGTGTCACCGACAGTGCCGCGCCGCGCGTGTACGCTTCGCTGCCGTCGGTGGACTGCACGGCCAGCCAGGTGCCGGTCTGCAGCGCCAGGTCCAGCGGCTTGCCGGTGATGTGCTGCGCACCGGGCCGGCGGTTGAAGCCGGCGTCGACGTGCAGCGCATCGACCCGCGAGGCAAAGCCCCGGCCCTGGATCGGGAAGGCCTCGGTGTTGGCCAGCGCTTCCTTGAAGCCGGGGGTATCGGAGTTGGCGAGGTTGTGGCTGAGCGTTCCCTGCGCCTGCAGGGAGGCGCGGGCACCGGTCATCGCCACGTAGAGGGCTTTATCCATGCGGGGAGTTCCGTGACAGGGTCAGCCGCTCATCAACGGATGTTGATGACGGTCTGGGTGATCTGGTCCTGGGTGGTGATCATCTGTGCGTTGGCCTGGAAGTTGCGCTGCGCGGTGATCATGTTGACCAGCTGCTCGGTCAGGTCGACAGTGGACGCCTCCAGCGAGCCGGCCTGGATCTTGCCGAGGTTGGAGGTATCGGGCATTCCGGTACGGGCCGTACCCGAATCGAACGTCTCCGCCCACACGTTGTTGCCCTTCTGCTCCAGGCCCTGCGGGTTGTTGAAGGTGGTCAGCGCAACCTGGCCGAGCGGCTTGTCGTCGCCATTGGAGTAGCGTGCGTAGACCACGCCGGTGTCCGACACCGTGATTTCGTTGAGCTTGCCCGCGGCGTAACCGTCCTGCTGGGTGTTGCGCAGGGCGAACTTCTCGCCGTACTGGGTCGAGCCGCTCACGTCCAGGGTCATGTTCAACTCGCCCGCGCCGGTGGTCGGGGTGAACGTGCCGAGGCTGATCCTGCCGTTGGCCGGCGCGGTCAGCTTGCCGCTGTTGTCGAAGGTGACCGGCGTCGGGGTACCTGCGGGTTCGCCGTCGACGAAGTTGTGCACGGTCCACTGGTTGACGCCGGCTTCCTTGACGAAGTACGACACCTGGATGTGGCTCACGCCCAGCGAGTCATACACGGTAATGCCGCCGCTGGAGTGGTTGTAGCTGTTGGAATTGGTGGCATCGAACGGCTGCACCGTCGGTTCCTTGGCGTTGGCCGGCAGGGTGAAACCAACCTTTACATCGCTGGTCTGCCGGGGCGGGCTGTCGGTGGTCAGCAGCTGCAGGTCGATCATGCGACCGGCGTCGAAGTTGGTGCCGTCGGCGTTGGGCGCGAACACCTGCAGGCGCGCGCCCTGCGGGTTGGTCACGTAGCCTGCGGCATCGGTCTGGAAGTTGCCGGCACGCGAGTACACCCGCTGGCCGTTCATGTTCATGGTGAAGAAGCCCTCACCGGAAATCGCCATGTCCAGGCTGCGGCCGGTCTGCTCGTTGTTGCCCTGGATGAACTGCTGGGCCACGTTGGAGACGCGCACGCCCGAGCCGACCGCGTTCTTCGACAGGCCGTAGCTGGTGGCGGCGAACAGGTCGGCGAACTCGGCGCGCGACTGCTTGAAGCCGGTGGTGT
This sequence comes from Stenotrophomonas sp. B2, assembly GCF_014947095.1. Classification (NCBI taxonomy): domain Bacteria; kingdom Pseudomonadati; phylum Pseudomonadota; class Gammaproteobacteria; order Lysobacterales; family Lysobacteraceae; genus Stenotrophomonas; species Stenotrophomonas sp. B2. The sequence continues at coordinate 54,366 of NZ_JADCQA010000011.1, forward strand.
TGACGTTGGCGACGTTGTTGGCGGTGACGCTCAGGTCGGAGTTGGCGGCATTGATGCCGGACAGCGAGACATTGAAGCCCATGGGATGCTCCTGGTAGATGCGGGTAGGCGGCTCAGCTGACGCGGAGCACGTAGTCGATCGGGGCCGTGCCCAGGCCCTTGAGGTTCAGGTACAGGCCATCGGAACCGACGGTCACGCTTTCCACCGGTGCCTGCACATAGGTGGACAGCTTGGTGCTCTTGCCAGCGGTATCGACATGGTTGGCGACCACGCTGTACTTGCCCGGCTCCATGCGGTTGCCGCCGGCATCCTTGCCATCCCACTGGAATGCGGTTTCGCCCGCGGCCTTGGCCTCGACGCTGATCGAGGTGACCTTGGCGCCGTTGGCATCGGTGATGTCCACGGTGATGATGCCGGCGCCGGGCGCGGCCACCGTGCCCTCGACGCTGCCTTCGTTCTCCAGCACCAGCTTCTCGGACGGCACCAGCACCTGGTGCCCCACCAGCGCGGCGCCACGCAGCACCTGGTCGCTGGCCATCGACTGCTGGAAGCCCTGCACCGTGGTGTTCAGATCGGTGATGCCCTGCACGGTCGACATCTGCGCCATCTGCGCGACCATCTGCGTGTTGTCCATGGGCTTGAGCGGGTCCTGGTGCTGCAGCTGCTCGGTCATCAGGCGCAGGAAGTCGGCCTGGTCCAGAGTGTTCTTCTTCTTGGTGGCGTTGCTGTTGGGAGCATTCAGGCCCAGTGCGGAGTAGACGTCCTGGCTGGTCTGGTTGTTGACGGCAGTGGTCATGGCGGTATCCGGTACTGCGGGCCTCAGCGGCCCATGGTCAGGGTGGCCAGGGCCAGTTCCTTGGCGGTGGTCAACATCTCCACGCCGGCCTGGTAGTTGCGCGAGGTCGAGATCAGATTGACCATCTGCGCGACTGGATCGACGTCGGGCTGGTAGATGTAACCGTCGGCGTCGGCGAGTGGGTGGCCGGGCTCGTAGCGCTTGATCGGCGCCGCCTCGCTGCGGGTGATTTCCTTCACCTGCACCGAGGTGATGTTCGGGTCGTCCTTGCTCGTGACCGCCTGGAAGATCGGCTCCAGCGGCTTGTAGACGGCCTCGGCCGAGCCGGCAACGGTGTCGGCGTTGGACAGGTTGGAGGCGATGGTGCTCATGCGCACCGACTGCGCCTGCAGCGCGGAGCCGGCGATGTCGAAGATCGGCAGGTTGCTCATGGCTTATTGCCCCGTGATCGCGGTCAGCATGGAACGGACCTTGCTCTCGACGAAGCTGAGCGATGCGCGGTACTCCAGCGCGGCGCGACCGTAGGCGGCGCGCTCTGCATCCGGATCGACGGTATTGCCGTCAAGGCTGGGCTGGACACCCTCGCGCGCGATCTGGAACGGATTCAGACCGTTGTTGATCGCATAGTGCTGCTCGTGGGTGGTGGCCATCAGGCCGTTGCCATCCTGTCCCTGTGCGCTGCGCAGGGCGGCGTCGAAGTCCAGGTCCTGGGCCTTGTAGCCGGGGGTATCGGCATTGCCGAGATTGCTGGCGATCAGCTTCATCCGCTGTTCGCGCAACGGCATGGCCTGGGCATGTACGCCCAGGTAGTCGGTAATCAGGTTGCGCACGATGCACTCCCACGGGAACGTTGCCCGGGACGCTGCAAGCGGTGTGCCAAAAGGTCGTGGGCGGGGCGCCGCTACGCTCGCCGGGCACGGCCCGGCGCTACCCAAGGGGCGGCCAACATCCGGTAGCGCCGGGCCATGCCCGGCGGGGAACCCGGCGGCCTCAGGCCGCCATCGCCACCTTGCGCAGGCGGTCCAGCACGAAATCGGCCAGCTCGTGCGGGGAGTACTTGGCGACGAAGGCATTGGCGCCCACGCGCTCGACCATCGCGTTGTTGAATACGCCCGACAGCGAGGTGTGCAGCAGCACGTACAGCCCCGCCAGCCCCGGATGGCGCCGGATTTCCGTCGTCAGCGTGTAGCCGTCCATCGCCGGCATCTCGATATCGGAGATGACCATGGCGTAGCGGTCGGCGGGATTCTCGCCCGAGGCGTGGATCTGCAGCAGGTGGTCCAGCGCCTGCCGGCCATCGGAGAGCAGGGTGGCGCCGACCCCCAGCTGGTCCAGCACGCTGCGGATCTGCTGGCGTGCCACCCGCGAGTCGTCCACCACCAGCACCTGCAGCTGCGGGCCGTCGGCGGGCATGGCCATCTGTGGATCGAGCACGGCCTCGCCCCGGATCTGCGCGATGTCGGCCAGCACGCTTTCCACGTCGATCACCTGGATCAGCTCGCCCTGGAAGCGGGTGACCGCCGTCAGATAGCTCGATTCAGCGCCGAGTTCCGGTGGCGGATGGATGTCCTCCACCGCGATGTTGACGATGCGCTCCACGCCGCTGACCAGGAAGCCCTGGATCGAGCGGTTGAATTCAGTGACGACCAGGTAGCCGGGCGAGGTATCGGCATCCGGCTCGCGCTCGGGATGGCCGATCGCCAGGCCCAGGTCCAGGACCGGCACCGAGCGTCCGCGCACATCGGCCACGCCGGCGAACTGCCCGGGCAGGCCGGGCACCTGGAACAGCTCCGGGCGCCGCAGCACTTCCTGCACCTTGAATACATTGACGCCAAAAAGCTGACGTCCGCCGAGGCGGAACAGCAGCAGCGCCAGTCGGTTGTGGCCGGCCAGGCGGGTCCGCTGGTCGATCCGGTTGAGCAGGTCATGGGACATGGCTGCTGTATCGGCGTGCAGCGGCGGGAACTTGAGGGTCCGATCCAGCGGCGCCGAGTGTTGCGCCGCGCATCGCACTGGCACGCCGCTTGCACGCGTCCGGGCCAGGTCCCATCGACAGGAGGCGCCATGCGCCCGATCTCCTCCATCCTGGCAGTCGCACTGGCCGTTGCCTCGCCCTGGGCAGTGGCCGCCGACTGGCAGCCGGTGGCCAGCATCCGTGCGGCGGCGTTGTCGAGCCTGCCCGCCGGCAGCGAAGGCGAGGCCCAGGTGGCTGACGCGCTGCGTCTTCCCCGGTGCGGGGGAGCGCTGCAGGTGCAGCCGACAGCGAACACCACGGTCGAGGTCAGCTGCCCCGATGCGGGCGGCTGGCGCCTGTTCGTACCGGTGAAGGTGCGGCGCAACCAGACGGTGCTGGTGCTTGCACGCGGCATCGCTGCTGGAGAAACGCTGACGGCTGCCGATATCAGTACCGCCCAGCGCGATGCTGCACGCATTGCCGGGGCCGTGCTGGCCGATCCCAATGCAGCGATCGGCCGCATCGCCCGGCGTCCGCTGCAGGCTGGAACGCTGCTGTCGAGCAACGACCTGGTCACCCAGCGTCTCATCAAGCGCGGAGACAATGTGGCGCTGGTGTCACGGCGCGGCTCGGTCGAGGTGCGCATCGCGGGCCGGGCGATGGGCGATGCCGGCGAGAACGAACGCATCTCGGTGGAGAACCTGTCCTCGCGGCGCATCGTGCAGGGCACGGTGGATGCCCGTGGTGACGTAATCGTGGCGCGTTGAATTCCCGCAAGATTTCCCTAAAGATCACGGCCCTGCGGCCGTTATCCCTTGTGAACGGCAACTCCAGGACACCCCATGAGCCAGAAAATCGACGGCAACCTGCAGGTCCCCCAGGCACTGCGCAGCGTGACGAACCCGGCCAGCAAGCCCGGCGTCAGCAGCGACTCGCCGGCGCGTCCGGTGGAGGCGGCCGACAGCCTGCGCCTGACCGGCGAGGCCACCAATCTGCAGGCCATCGAACGCGAACTGACCACGGCGCCGGCGATCGACGCCCAGCGCGTGGCCGCCGTGCGCGAATCGCTGCAGAACGGCACCTATACGATCAATCCGGACGCGATCGCTTCGCGCATGCTTGAGCTGGACCAGCAGCTGCACGGATGACCGCGGCGATGAGCGAGCCGTTGCAGCGCCTGGCGCTGGCCCTGGACGTCGAACGCCAGGCCCTGGTCGAGCATGACGTGCACGCATTGATCCGCGCCACCGGCGCCAAGCTGGAGGCGCTGCGTGCGCTGGAAGGCGCACCGCCGGTGGGCGAGGGCGAACAGCTGCAGGAGCTGGCCGAGCGCAATCGCGCCAACGGCGTGCTGCTGTCGCGCAGGCGCCGCGAAGTGAACTGGGCGCTGCGCCAGCTGGGCCGCAGCGAAGAGGCCTCGGCCTACGATGCCAAGGGGCAGGCCCACGCAGTCACCGCTGGCCGTCCTCTGGCGGTGGCCTGACGCAATTTCGCGCGGACCTCCCGGCTCGCAGGCTGTCGCCTGCGGCACGACCGCGTATATTGGGCGCCTGTTCGAATGCCCCTGAGCCGCCGTGTCCGCTGCCAACGTCCTGGTTACCGCCCCCCTTCCACCACAGCCGGTGCTGCAGGCGTTGCTTGAACGCCTGCGCGAGGGCCTGCTGCTGTTCACCGAAGACGGTCAGGTCGCCTTGGCCAATCCGGCCGCGCAGAACCTGCTGGCCAGCGACGAAGGCCTTCTGCCGGCGCCACAGCGCCTGCGTCAGCTGCTGCCGCCGGACGCGCTGGAGCACGCCCGCCAGAACGGTCACTGGAACGGCAGCCTGCCGCTGGGCGAGGGCGTGGTGATCGCGCATCTGTACCATCACGGTCCGCCCGGGCAGGGCCACTACCTGGCACTGTTCCGCCACATCGAGGGCCAGGAAGACTACGAGCGCGAGCTGCAGCAGCGCCATGCCGAACTGCGCCAGGCCTACCTTCGATTGAACGGCACGCAGGAAAAGCTGCTGCAGTCGGAGAAGATGGCGTCCATCGGCCAGCTTGCCGCCGGCGTCGCGCACGAGATCAACAACCCGATCGGCTACGTGCACTCCAATCTCGGCAGCCTGCAGGAGTACCTGCGCAGCCTGTTCACCGTGATCGAGGCCTACGAGCGCGCCCTGCGTGCGCCCGACCCGAAGGCGCTCATCCCGGAGATCGACGACATCCGTGACCGGCTGGACATCGACTTCATCAGCCGCGATCTGCCACAGCTGATGGCCGAGTCACGCGAAGGCATCGAGCGGGTGACACGCATCGTGCGCGACCTCAAGGACTTCTCGTACTCCGGCCGCGATGAGTCGTGGAAGCTGGTCGACCTGCACGCCGGCCTCGAGTCCACCATCAACATCATCTGGAACGAGCTCAAGTACAAGGTCACCCTGGTGCGTGAGTTCGGCCAGCTGCCGCTGGTCGAGTGCCTGCCGTCCGAACTCAACCAGGTCTACATGAACCTGCTGCTCAACGCCGGCCATGCCATCGCCGAGCGTGGCACCATCACCGTGCGTACCGGCGTGGAGGGCGACCATGTCTGGGTCGAGTTCGAGGACACCGGTGGCGGCATCTCGCCCGAACTGCGCCAGCGCATCTTCGACCCGTTCTTCACCACGAAGCCGGTGGGCAGCGGGACCGGCCTGGGCCTGTCGATCTCCTACAGCATCATCAACAAGCACCACGGTCGCATCGATCTGGACAGCACCCCCGGCGTCGGCTCGCGCTTCCGCGTGGTGCTGCCGGTGAAGCAGCCGCGCTGAGCCGCCGCACGGCACAGGTGCACGGTAGCGCCGGGCCATGCCCGGCGGCCTCCATCATCGCAACGGCGGGCGATCCTCGCCACCGTCACCTGCGTCCATCGCCACCGGGCCGGCGTTGCTGCGGCGCTGTTCCTCGTAGGTACGGAAGGCCTGGTGGATGTGCTTGCGCAGCTCGTCGTCGTTCCATGGCTTGGTCAGGAAGCGGTAGATCGCGCCGCGGTTGATCGCGTCGGTCACCGTGTTCAGATCGGTGTAGCCGGACAGCACGAGACGGATGGTGTCGGGGTACAGCATTTTCACCCGGCCCAGGAACTCGGTGCCGCTCATGTCGCTCATGCGCTGGTCGGACAGGATCACCTGCACATCGTTGATCGCCAGCAGATCGAAGGCGTCGCGCACGTTGCCGGCGGCAAGGATGCGGTAGCCGTCGCGGCGGAACAGCCGCACCAGCGAGCGCAGCACGTTCTCTTCATCGTCCAGCAGCAGCAGGGTGCGGTCCGGGCGGGTCTCGGCGAATGCTTCCGGGCGCAGGTAGCGCCGGCGCAGGGTCATGCCCGCGGCATCGGCCGACATCGGTTCGCCGAACAGATAGCCCTGGAACACATCGCAGTCGTTGCGGCGCAGGAAGCCCAGCTGTGCCTGCGATTCCACGCCGTTGGCGATCACCGTCATGCCCAGCTGGTGGCCCATGGCGATGATCGCACGGGCGATGGCGGCCTCGCGGTTGCCGGCGGGTGCGCTTTTGATGAAGCTGCGGTCGATCTTCAGCTTGTCCACCGGATAGCGCACCAGCGCGCTCAGGCTGGAGTCGCCGGTGCCGAAGTTGTCCAGGCTCAGGCTGATGCCTTCGTTGCGCAGGTTGGCCAGGGTCTCGTGCACGAAATTGACGTTGTTGGTCAGCGCGCTTTCGTTGATCTCCAGCGTCAGCATCTGCGCCGGCACGCCCGCTGCCTGCAGCAGCGACATCACTTCGGCGAAGAAATTCGGTCGCAGCAGCTGCAGGGTGGAGACATTCACCGCAATGGTGAAGTCGTCGAATCCCTGGTCGCGCCACAGCCGGGCCTGCTTGAGCGCACCCTCCAGCACCCAGGTGCCGATCTGCACGATGATGCCGAGCCGCTCGGCCGTTCGCATGAAACGCTCCGGTACCAGCATCCCCAGCGTCGGCGACTGCCAGCGCAGCAGGGCTTCCATGCCCACCACATGGCCATCGCGTGCGCTGACCAGGGGCTGGTAGCGCAGCTTCAGCTCGGCATTGGGGATGGCATCGACGATCTGGCGCGCGATGATGCTCTCGCTGTGCGCGCTGGGTGGTGTGTCCACGGCATGGATGCGCACCGCGTTGCCACCCTCGCGGGCGGCCTGGTACAGCGCATCTTCGGCATGATCGAGCAGGCGCGAGGTGCTGCTGGCATGCTCCGGGCACAGGCTGACGCCCAGCTTGCCGGTCATGAACAGGGTGTAGGGCAGCACCGACAGCGGCAGTTCCATCTGCTGGCGGATCTCTTCGGCGAAGTCCTCCGGCAGCGGCAGGTCGGCGTCGCGCGGCACGGCGATCAGGAACTCGTCGCTGCCATGGCGCCACAGCTTGCCGCGCCCGCGCAGGTAGGACTGCAGGCGTTGCGCCACCAGTACCAGCGCCTGGTCACCCACTTCCGCGCTCATGTTCTCGTTGACCGACGCGAAGTGGTCGATGTCCACATGCATCAGCATCAGCGGCGTGCCACCCGAAGCGGCTTCGGCCACCATCGCCTGCAGCTCGGGATTGCCGGCGCCAAGGCGGTCAGGGGCATCGTCGATGCTGACCAGCGGCAGATTGGGATTCCACATAGGCTCAGTAATCCGGTGTTTCGACGGCAGCCGCGCAGGCTGCCTGGTAGGGAAGATGGACATCGACCAGGGTGCCGGCGCCGTGCGCCGACTCGATCCGCACGTGGCCGCCCACGCTCTGCGCACGTTCGCGCATGACGATCAGGCCCAGGCCGCGCGGGCCGTCAGGGTCGAAACCCTCGCCGTCGTCGCGGATCTGCAGGTGCAGCCCGCGCTGGCCGACATCGCGCAGCTGCAGCTGCACCTGGCTGGCGCGGGCGTGGCGCAGTACGTTGGTCAGGCTTTCCTGGGCGATGCGGAAGCAGGCCTGCTCGATGCTGTTGTCGGGCCGATGCGGCAGGGGCTCGATTTCGGCCAGCAGTTCCACCGGTGAGGAGCGGAACAGTACCCGTGCCTGCCAGCTCAGTGCCGCCTCCAGGCCCAGCGCATCCAGCTGTGGAGGCCGCAGCAGGGTGGAGATGTCACGCAGCTTGGCCACCGTGGTGTCGGCCAGGCTGACGATCTGTGCCAGATCCTCGCTGCGGCGCTTCGGATCGTCTTCGTCCTGCGCGGCATAGGCGGAGAGCTTGATGGCGGTGATGGCCTGCCCGATGTCATCGTGCAGGTCGCGCGAGATCGCGCGGCGCTCGTCCTCCTGCAGCGAGAACAACCGGCCGGCCATCGCCTGCAGTTCGCGGTTGCTGGTCTCCAGCGCACTGCGGGTGCGCTCGGAGTCGCTCAGGTCACGCACGATCAGCAGCTTGCAGTCGCGACCGCCATACCGCACTTCGCCCACAGCCAGGCCGGCGTGGAAGCTGCGGCCATCGGCACGCTGCATCGCCACCACGCTGCTGTGGCCGGGGCCGTGCTGGGGCTGGCCGGCCCGGAGCTGCACGCGTACCCGCGCCAGATCGCTGTCGGCGACCAGAGCCGCCAGCGGCTCGCCGAGCAGGGCATGGCCGCCATAGCCGAACAGACTCGCGGCCCAGGCGTTGGCGTACAGCACGTGCTCCTCGAAGAGGATGACCACGCCGTCCGGCAGCACACGCACCAGTTCGCGGAACTGTTCCTCACGTTCGCGCAGCAGCCGCCGCGACTGCTCGCGCTCGGTCACGTCCTGCAGCGTGCCGAGCACGCGGTCGCGGCCGGCCTCGTCAACGCCGCTGGCCGCGCGCAGGTGCACCATCAACGCGCGGCCATCCATCGACAGCAGCGGCAGCAGCACGTCCACCTGCACCGGTTCGCCGGAACACAGTTCGGCCAGCAGCTGGTCCGCCTGCGCGGCAGTGGCCGGATCGGCCGCCACCAGCAGTTCGTCGAAGCGATGCCAGCGGCGCGCTTCCGGCGGGCGCCGGCCGAGCAGGCGATAGACCTGGCTGGAGTACCGGCCCAGCCCGCTGGAGGGGTCCAGTTCCCAGGCGCCGATCTTCGCCAGCTCATGCGCTTCCTCCACCCGTGCCAGTGCCTGGTCCCGGCGCAGCTGTGCAAGGTCCTCGGCGGTGCGATCGATGGCAATCAGCAGGCGTGCGTTGTGGCCGTCGTAACCGATTGCGTTCGAGCGCAGCTCCATCTGCCGCAGGCTGCCATCGCGCAGCTGCAGCTGCGCCCGCAGGATGCACAGCTGCTCGGGCGCCTCCCGGATGGCTTCGAGCTTGGTCTGCAGCGCCTGGTCCTGGCCGGGCGGCCAGAGCACGTCGATGGTGCGCTCAAGCAGTTCCTCGCGCTCCCAGCCGAAGGCGCTGCAGGCCGCAGGATTGGCATCGAGAATGGCCAGGCTGTCCAGATCGTAGACCAGGATCGGCCCGGGATTGCCCTCGAACATCTGCCGCAGGCGCAGCTCGGAGGCCTGCAGGCGGGCATGGGTGAGCAGCACGTGCTCGGCCAGCGGCCGCAGCAGCAGGTACAGCAGCCCGGCGCTGGCCAGGGCGAAGAACGACCCTTTCAGGCTCTGCCACAGCGAGGCCTGGTACGGATCGGGTACCAGCAGCTGCACGGCGCTGTCGGTGGCGATCATCCAGGCCAGGGCCATCGCCAGGTAACTCAGCACGATCCGCCGACGATCGCGGCCCAGGGATTGGGCCATCCGCGGGTCGGGAACAGGGGCGGTGCCGGTCGGTTCTGCGGGCATGGACAGGGCAGCAGGTAGGGGCGCCGGCCATCTTACCGCGCAGGTGCCCCGTAGCCACTCAATTATCCGCCGCAGGCGCCGTTAACCACTGCGTGCCCCGCTGTCGGGCGTTTCATCCGGAGCAAGATCGCGTGGACCAAGGGATCATCGCCAGCCTGCTGCAGCATCCGCTCGCGTCGGCGCTGGTCATCGTCGACCGCACTGGCCGTCCGCTGGCGGCCAATCCGGCGGCGCGCGAGCATGGCCTGCCGGCGACGGTCGCGGCCTACGCGCCCATGCTGGAGGACCTGCGTCTGCTGGCGGCCGACGGTGGCATTGTTGCGTGCAGCCTGCCGGGAGGGCCGCGCGGGCATTACGACGGCCACCTGCGCGCCGTGCATGACGGCGCCGGCAATCTGCTGGCCTTCACCCTGAGCGTGCCGGAACCGGTGCCGCTGGCGGGTGGCGGACGCTGGGAACTGGCGCTGGACAGCGCTGGCCACAGCCTGTGGGACTGGGATATTCCCAGCGATCGCGTCACCCGCACCCCTGGCCTGGGTGAAGAGACCGCCAGCGGAATGCTGGCGCGCGTGCACGGCGAGGACATCGTCCACGTGCGCGCCGCGCTGGATCAGCACCTGCGTGGAACCAGCGAGCAGTACAGCGCACAGTTCCGCTTCCGCCAACCCGACGGGCAGTGGCGCTGGGTGCTTGATCGTGGCCGCGTGGTCGCGCGCACTGCCGACGGCCAGCCGCTGCGGATGGTCGGCACCCACACCGACATCGAACAGCAGAAGCAGCTGGAGGCGTTGCTGCACGAACAGCAGGTGCACCTGAGCGAGGCGCAGCGCATCGCCAGCATGGGCAGCTGGTCGTTCGATCCGGGCACGGGCTCCTTCTGGTGGTCGCCCGAACTGCGTTCGCTGCTGGCACTTGAGCCCGGCAACGTGCCAGGCCAGCGACGCTGGCTCAAGCAGCTGCATCCGCGTTCACGCGGAGCGCTGCGGGCAGCCTGGCGCCGCTTGTGGCGCGATGGCCGCTCCGCCAGCCTCGAGCTGGAGCTGGCCCGCGGCAGCGGCGAACCATCGCTGCATCTGCGGCTGTGGATGCAGCCGCTGCTGGACGGCGAGGGCCAGCCCAAGCGCCTGCTGGGCCAGGTGCAGAACATCACCGAACAGCACCAGACCGATGCGCTGATCCGCTGGCGTACCGAGCTGCTCAACCGCGTTTCGGCCCTGGGCCGCATCGGCGGGTGCGAGATCGAGGTGCAGACCCGGCACATGCAATGGACCGAAGAGTGCTATCGCATCCACGGACTGCGCAAGGAGCCGATCACCCTGGACCAGGCGTTGGCGCTGTACACCGAGGACTCGCGCAGTGCGTTCGAGGCGGCGCTGGGCCGGATTGCCGGTGGCGGACTGCCCGAGCAGCTGGATCTCTGCTTCTATCGTCAATCCGGCCTGCGCGTATGGGTGCAGGTGCTGATCGAGCTGGATCGGCGCGATGGCCTGCCGCCACGCTTCGTGGTGCTGTTCCGTGACATCACGCGAGAGCGCGAGGCCAACGAGCGCATCGAGCTGCTGGCCCATTACGACCTGCTGACCGGCCTGCCGAACCGGGTGCTGCTGGGCGAGCAGACGGCTGAAGCAATCGAGGAAGCGCGTGATCGCGGCACCTCGCTGGCGATGCTGTTCATCGACCTGGATGGCTTCAAGACCATCAACGACAGCTTCGGCCATGCCACCGGTGATGCGCTGCTGAAGGCGGCGGCCACCCGGCTGCACCAGAACCTGCGCAACAACGATCTGTTCGGCCGCTTCAGCGGTGACGAATTCATCGTGGTGCTGCGCGACCTGGCCGAACCGGAAGACGCTGGCCACGTGGCGCGCAAGCTGATCGGCTCGCTGGCCGAGCCGCTGCGCCGGGGCGATACCACGCTGAAGGTGGGGGCCAGCGTGGGCATCGCCATGCTGGGCGATACCCAGACCGATTTCGATTCACTGCTGCGCGCCGCCGATGCCGCGATGTATGCGGCCAAGGAAGCCGGTCGCAACACCTACCAGTACTACAGCCAGGACGCACTGGCCCGCATCCAGCGCCGGCTTGAGCTGGAGCATGCACTCCATGGCGCAATCGAGCGCGAGGAGTTCAGCCTGGCCTATCAGCCGCTGCTGCACGCCCACCTTGGCGAGCCGCCGGCCATCGAAGCACTGCTGCGCTGGCATCGACCCGGCATCGGCTACTGCAGTCCGGCCGAGTTCATTCCCATCGCAGAGAAGTGCGGTGAAATCGTGCGCATCGGCGACTGGGTACTGAACGAAGCCTGCCGCCAGGCCACTGCCTGGGACAGAGCCGGTCTGCACTTCGACCGCATCGCGGTGAACGTCTCGGCCGTGCAGCTGCGTGATCGCGGCTTCGCCGAGCGGGTGATCGAGATCTGCCACGCCCATGGCTGGCCGCCACAGCGCCTGGAACTTGAGCTGACCGAGTCGGCGCTGATCCGTGACACCGACATCCTGCGCCATTGCTTCGACGTGCTGGAACGGCACGGTGTGCCGCTGGCGGTGGACGATTTCGGAACGGGATTCTCCAACCTCAACTACCTCAACCGGTTCCCGGTGGGCCGCCTGAAGATCGACCGCAGCTTCGTGCAGGGCATGCTGCACGACTCGGGTACGGCCGAGGTGACCCAGGCCATCGTGCACCTGGGCCACGCGCTGGGCATGAAGGTCGTGGCCGAAGGCGTGGAAACGCACCAGGAAGAAGACATGCTGCGCCGCCAGGGCTGCGACGAGATCCAGGGCTACCTGTACTCGCGGCCGCTGAGCCCGCGCGACCTGGCGCAGTGGCTGCGCCAGCAGCATCAGTCACCGTCGCGCACGGATGCCGACAACGAAGCGCTGCTGGTGCGTTGACGATTTGTGACCGCGTACCTGCGGTCTCCAGGCCTGTCCGGTTGCGATGAACCTGCGGCGCATATGAGCCGAGCATGGGCTCGGCGGCGCTTTCTGGTCGGAGCGATGGATATCCCTGCGCCTCAGCCGAGCATGGGCCTGTTTCACCGTAGAGCCGAGCCGACGCTCGGCTCTTTCGTGTTCGGGCCGCGATAGACCCGGCAGACGCCCCGGCGCTACTTCAGGGCATCTCCATCCAACCCCAGGTCCCAGGCCATGCCCAGCAGTTCGCCGGCGGTACCGGGCGAGGGCGAGCGCGCATCGGCGAGCTGCTGCAGCTCGCGGATCTCCTCATGCGCGACCTTTTCCAGCTGCTGCAGCTGTTCTCGCACGCTGGCGTTGCGCGGGCGTTCGATGTCGGTGAGGGAGGAGGGCGGGGCGCTGATCAGGGCCATGGGGCGCGTACAGGATGCATTCGGCGGTGGATCACAGGCAAAGGCCCCGGTCGAGCCGGGGCCTTGCAGACTGCCGGAGAGGGCAGCGGACACGCGTCTCAGAACAGTTCGACGGTACCGGCGCCCATGTTCTGCTGGGCGACCGGCTTGTGCGGCGGGCGCTCCCATTCGTTGCGAAGTTCGCGCAGACGGTTGCCGGTGCGCTGCAGCGCGCTGGCGATCTCTTCGTCGAAGACGCCGCCATTGCGGTGCAGGAGTTCCTGCAGGGCCACCGCTTCGCGGTTGATCGCGGTCAGGCGGTCGAGGTGGGTATGTACGCCACCCAGCGCCTGTGTGGCGATATCTTCGAACTGCAGCGCGCGCACGGCCTCGGCGACGCTGCCGTCGATGGCACGCGCACACTCGGACACCTCGCGCATGCCTTCGCCCAGAGAAGCATTGATCTGCGCCACGTTGTCCAGCATGGCCGCTGCTTCCTGGCGTGCTTCGCGGGAGCGGTCCATGTCGCGCGAAGCCATGTGCGAGACCGTCTCGCGGACCTTGGCGATGGCGTCCTTGGAGCTGTGGGCCAGCTTTCGGATCTGTTCGTTGAAGGTGGTCGAGCGCTCGGACAGGTTGCGCACTTCGTCGGCGACCACCGCGAAGCCGCGGCCGGCCTCGCCGGCACGGGCCGCTTCGATGGCGGCATTCAGTGCCAGCAGGTTGGTCTGGTCGGCAATCGACTTGACGTCTTCCAGCAGCGCGAAGATGCCGTCCAGGTGCTGCGCCATCTGGTCGATGTGCTGCACGGTGGTAGAGCTCTGGCCGCTGACCTGTTCCAGCGCTTCCACCAGCTGTTCCATGCGATGACTGGCATGCTGGGCGAACCGCGCAACGTCGAGGCCCGCACTGCCTTCATCGCCGGCACGGTCGACGATGCGCGACAGCGCCTGGCTCTGCTGGCGCGACTTGCGGTTCATTGCATCGAAGCTGCCGCCCAGGCTCGATACCGCCTGGCGGATCAGGTCGCGGGCGCGTTCCACTTCGCCGCGCGAACCGTCGATTTCGTTGCCGACGAAGCTGCGCAGTTCGGTCAGCAGCTGGTCCTGCTCACGCAGGACGCGGGCCTGTTCCGGTGAGCGGTGCGCCTGGGCGCGGGCGGTCCACCACGCAAAGCCCAGCCAGCTCAGCGTCATCGTGGTCAGGATCGCCCAGCGCAGGGCGGCCGGCCATTCGAAGCCGATGGCGAAGGGGAGCAGCAGGGTCAGGGCCAGGGGGGCGGCCAGACGGATGAAAATGCGTGAGTACATGGACGTTCTCGGGAGGTGCACGGAGGATGTATCGGCCGTGTGCCCCTTCTCTTTAACGTCGATGCGCTTTCTGAATGCGCCGGATTTCCGGCGCCGGACGCTCGCCGGGCATGGCCCGGCGGTACCCCTGCAGCGCTGCGCGACGGTCAGGCCATGCGGTAGCGCCGGGCCATGCCCGGCGGATGCAACGGTCAGGCCAGCAGGCGGTCCACGGCCTCGACCATCGCCTTGCGACCAAACAGGAAGTCCCAGTAGCTGCCGCCCACCTGCCGCCACAGCACCGCGGCGCGGACGGCGGCCAGCAGCAGGGCACGGATCTCGGAGACCACACCGGCCTGGCCCAGGTAATGCGGGTTGCCCTGCACCATCACCCGCGGCTTGAGATGGCTGATGGTGTCCGCATAGACGCCGCCGAGGCTGGCCAGCACATCCGGGTGACCGCTGTCGCCCAGTTCGGCGGCCTTGCGCTGCGCCTGCTCGATGCCCGCGGCAACCTTGTTGACGGTTGCGCCGTCCTGCACGAAGCGGCGCTCCAGCTGCAGCACCGACAATGCCAGCTTGGGCAGGATCGGATCCTGGCCCTGGTTGCGGAAGTAGTTGTGCAGCAGGCGCAGGCCCGACTTCAGCGCGTGGCGGTCGCCGAACACCTCCTGCGGAGAGGACGCGTCGACGCGGAACACGCTGTCCACCGCGGTACGTACAGCGGCGGCGTCGGAATGGCCGGTATCGGCGATGCGGCGCACCTGCTGCAGGGCCTGGGCAATGCCGGCCAGGGCCAGGACGCGGTCGTCGACAGTGAAACTCATGCAGCGATTACCTCAAAAGGACAAGGGGTGGTGCGCAGGCGCTGTTCCAGCGGCGCATCGGTGGCGGCGATCACCGCACCGCCCAGGCAGATCTCGCCGTCATACAGCACCAGCGACTGGCCGGGCGTGACGGCCCGCTGCGGGCGGGCAAAGGTGACCAGCACGCTGCCATCGTCCAGCACATCGACCGTACACGGCTCGTCGGGCTGTCGGTAGCGGGTCTGGGCAGTGCATTCGAAACGCCGGGCCGGTGGTGCGCCGGCGATCCAGTGCGCGGTTTCCGAACGCAGGCGTTCGGAGAGCATCCACGGGCTGTCGCGGTCCTGATCGACATACAGCACGTTGCTGGCCACGTCCTTGCCGACCACGTACCACGGCGCGGCCGGGCGGCCACGCACGCCGCCGATGTTCAGGCCCTCGCGCTGGCCGAGCGTGAAATAGAACACGCCCGGATGCTCGGCAATCACGCTGCCGTCGGCCGGGTCGAGGATCTGTCCCGGCCGGGCCGGCAGGTAGCGGCCCAGGAACTCGCGGAAGTCGCGCTCGCCGATGAAGCAGATGCCGGTGGAGTCCTTCTTGGCATGGGTCGGCAGGCTGACGTCACGGGCGATCCGGCGCAGGTCGCTCTTTTCCAGGTCGCCGATCGGGAACAGGGTGGCGGCCAGCTGCTCCTGCCCCAGCTGGTGCAGGAAATAGCTCTGGTCCTTGGAGCGGTCGGCGCCGCGCAGCAGCAGCCACTGGTGGCCGCGCTGGGTCACCCGCGCGTAATGGCCGGTGGCGATGCGCTCGGCGCCCAGTTCACGCGCCGCGTCCAGGAAGTGCTTGAACTTCACCTCGCGGTTGCACAGCACGTCCGGATTGGGGGTGCGGCCGGCGGCGTACTCGGCCAGGAAATGCTCGAACACGCCTTGCCAGTACTCGCTGGAGAAGTCGCGGAAATGGAAGGGAATGCCCAGCAGGCCGCAGACCGCCACCGCATCGCGGCGATCATCCTCGGCGCGGCAGTCGCCGCTGCCGTCGTCGGCCCAGTTCTGCATGAACAGGCCGGCCACGGCCTCGCCCTGCTGCACCAGCCGCCAGGCGGCGACCGACGAATCGACGCCACCGGAAACGCCCACCATCACGCGCGGGGTGCTCATGCGACCTCCCGGACCAGCGAAAGCGGGTGGCGCTGGCCACCCAGATAGTCCGCCACGACCTGCCATACCAGCGGGCTGCGCTGGCGTTGCCCGGCGGCCTGCAGCTCGGCCGGGGTCATCCACAGCGCGCGGTCGATGCCGGTGTCGAGCGGCTGCGCCGGATCATGCGAGACCGGGCGCGCCGCGTAGCAGAAGCGAAGGAACGTCGTACCGTCGCCCGCCGTCCACTGGTAACAGCCGATGAAGTCGGTCAGCTGAACCGTCCAGCCGGTCTCCTCGCGGGTCTCGCGCAGCGCCGCCTCGGCCAGGCTCTCGCCGGGCTCGAGGTGCCCGGCAGGCTGGTTGAGCACGGCGCGGCCATCGATGGTCTCCTCGACCAGCAGCACGCGGCCGCCGTCGACCACGATGGTGGCGACGGTGGCGTGCGGTGCCCAGCGCGGGTCCGGCGTGGCGTTCACCTCAGAGATCGTCCTTCTTGGTCAGTTCCAGTTCCATCGCGTCGGCGGTGCGGATCGCGGCATCGATGGCGTCGCTGAGCTGGTCGGCGGTGGCATCGGCGTCGATCTTCACCACGAACATCGCGGTCGCCTCCTGTTTCACCCAGCCGCCCATCTTGGCGTCCTGCGAGTCCTCCAGCAGGCGGTTGGCGACCGCGACCGGGAACTGCTTGGTCTTGGACGTGTACCCTGGCGACCAGATCTCACGGATGTTGTGGCTGCCGAAGTCTTCCACCGCCGAGCGCACGTACACCATCTGGGTGCGGTCGCCCTCGACGTCGAACACCAGGCGGTAGTCGCCATCCTCGTCGACCTCGTAGTTGTAGCCCAGCTTGTCCAGCTGGCGACCGACGGCAGCGTCGGCATCGGCTGCGCTCGCCGGACCGGCACAGGCCAGGGCGATCAACAGGGCAGGCAGAAGGGTCCTTTTCATGAAAATCCTGTGAAACCGGGGTGGGAAGGACAATTGTGACGGCGGCCGTCCGTGCCGTCCATTCCGGGAGGGCCGACGCGGGCGCGCGGCAACCTCTATAATGACCGGATGCCCCGCGAGTCTTCCCCCGATTCCCACCACGAGCACGGCATCGCCGTGGAGCCCGCGCGCCCGGAAGTGGCGCCGCCGCCGTTCTACCAGGTCATGCTGCTCAACGACGACTACACCCCGATGGATTTCGTGGTGGACGTGCTGCAGCAGTTCTTCAACATGGACCTGGACAAGGCGACGCAGGTGATGCTGCATGTCCATACCCGCGGTCGCGGCGTCTGTGGCGTGTTCACCCGCGAAGTGGCCGAGACCAAGGTCGGCCAGGTCAACGAGTATTCACGGATGAACCAGCATCCGCTGCTGTGCACGATGGAAAAGGCCTGACCGGCCTCTTGTAGAGCCGAGCCCATGCTCGGCTACAGCGGGATCACCCCTCCGCCAGCGCCTCCAGCGCCATCGCCGCGACCGTCTCGTCGATATCGGCCGGGTCGCCATCATTGCGGAACCATACGGCCGACAGCCCGGCGCTGGCAGCGATCCAGCGCAGCAGGCGCGTGCGATCCAGGTCCGCCAGGGCGCTGACCTCGGTCACCCGGGCCGCAAAGCGCTCCGGCCGGGTCGCGACGTGGATGCCGGGACCGCACAGGTCGGGATTGCTGAACAGCGTGGTGTAGTCGAACGCGCGATCACCGATCAGCCGTTTCGGGTCGATCGCCAGCCAGCCGCGCGTGCCGAAGTCGAGCACGTTGTCGTGGTGCAGGTCACCGTGCAGCGGCCGGACCTCCTGTTCGTCCTCCAGCAGCGCGACCGCCAGCGATCTGCACTGTTCCAGCAGTGGCGGCAGCGAGCCCCTTGGCTGCAGCAGGTCGGCGAACCATGTAGGCAGGCAGACCAGCTCCGCTGGCGGTGCGCTCCGTGGCCGGTGCAGCCGCTGCAGGACCTGGCACAGGATCGTGGTACAGGTGCTGTCATCGCCGCCGATCGAGCGCTCCCGCAGCGATTGGCCGCCGGCGCGCTCGATCAGGATGGCCGGCCCCTCGTGCGCCAGCAGGCGCGCGGCACCGTCGCCGTCCCACCAGCGCAGCAGGCGATGGCTGTTCTGTTCTTCGGTTTCACTGCTGATCTTCAGCATTGCCGGCTGGTCGTCGGCGGTCAGTACCGGCCAGAGCCGGGCGTGCGGGGTACGGATGGCGGGACCATCACGTCGCAATCGCCAGCGGCTCAGGTAGGGTTCGCTCATGGGTGGGCTGTCCGGGAGTGAATGAAGATCAAGCAATCCGCACTGCTAACGCCATCTGAACGCAGCAATCCGCTAGGGTGATGGAAATCGCGTAGTCAGGCCGCATATTGTCCCCATCTGCCGCCGGAGTAATCCATGTTCAGCAAAGACCTCGAACACACCATCGGCCAGTGCTACAAGCGCGCCCGTGAGGCCCGGCATGAGTTCATGACGGTCGAACACCTGCTGCTGGCACTGCTCGACAACCCGTCCGCCCAGGCCGTACTGAAGGCCTGTGGTGCCGATGCCGACCGCCTGCGCCAGGAGCTGGAGCAGGCCATCGAGGCCTCCGTGTCCCGCCTGGCGGAAGACGATGGCCGCGACACCCAGCCGACGCTGGGCTTCCAGCGCGTGCTGCAGCGGGCCGTGTACCACGTGCAGTCCTCGGGCAAGAAGGAGGTCACCGGCGCCAATGTGCTGGTCGCCATCTTCGGCGAGAAGGACTCCCATGCCGTCTACTACCTCAACCAGCAGGACGTGACCCGCCTGGACGTGGTCAATTACCTGTCCCATGGCATTGCCAAGCTGGGCGAGGAGGGCGAACAGCCTTCCTCCGAAGGCGAGAGCCGGGCCGAGGGCGGGGAGGGCGAGCCGAAGGGGGATGCCCTGACCGAGTTCGCCAGCAACCTCAACGAGCAGGCCCGGGCCGGACGCATCGACCCGCTGGTCGGGCGTGCCGACGAGATCGAGCGGACCATCCAGGTCCTGTGCCGCCGTCGCAAGAACAACCCGCTCTACGTGGGCGAGGCCGGCGTCGGCAAGACCGCGATCGCCGAAGGCCTGGCCCGGCGCATCGTCGAGGGCTCGGTGCCGGAGGTGCTGGCCGATGCCGTCATCTATTCGCTCGACCTGGGCGCACTGGTGGCCGGCACCAAGTACCGTGGCGACTTCGAGAAGCGCCTGAAGAGCGTGCTGACGGCCCTGAAGAAGGTGCCCAATGCCGTGCTGTTCATCGACGAGATCCACACCATCATCGGTGCCGGTTCGGCGTCGGGCGGCACCATGGATGCGTCCAACCTGATCAAGCCGGCACTGGCGTCGGGCGAGCTGCGCTGCATCGGCTCGACCACGTTCCAGGAGTACCGCGGCATCTTCGAGAAGGATCGTGCCCTGGCGCGCCGCTTCCAGAAGATCGACATCGTCGAGCCGACCGTGGGTGAGACCTACGAGATCCTGCAGGGCCTGAAAGGCAAGTACGAAGCCCATCACGGCGTGACGTACTCCGACGAGGCGCTGCAGGCCGCGGTGGACCTGTCGGTCAAGCATATCGGTGACCGCCTGCTGCCGGACAAGGCCATCGACGTGATCGACGAGGCAGGTGCGCGCCAGCGGCTGTTGCCGGAGGACCAGCGCAAGGAACTGATCGACGTGGAGGAAGTGGAGGCCATCATTGCCAAGATGGCGCGCATCCCGACCAAGCAGGTCAGCGCCACCGACAAGGATGTGCTGCAGCACCTGGAGCGCAACCTGAAGATGGTGATCTTCGGCCAGGACCCGGCCATCGAGACCCTGTCGTCGGCGATCAAGCTGGCGCGCTCGGGCCTGGGCAATCCGGAGAAGCCGATCGGCAACTTCCTGTTTGCCGGCCCGACCGGTGTCGGCAAGACCGAGGTGACCAAGCAGCTGGCCCTGCAGCTGGGCATCGAGCTGGTCCGCTTCGACATGTCCGAGTACATGGAGCCGCATTCGATCAGCCGCCTGATCGGTGCGCCCCCGGGATACGTCGGCTTCGACCAGGGCGGCCTGCTGACCGAGAAGATCGTCAAGACGCCGCATTGCGTGCTGCTGCTGGACGAAATCGAGAAGGCGCACCCGGACATCTTCAACATCCTGCTGCAGGTCATGGACCGGGGCGTGCTGACCGACACCAACGGACGTGAAGCGAACTTCAAGAACGTGGTGCTGGTGATGACCACCAATGCCGGCGCGGCCCAGGCCTCGCGGCGTTCGATCGGCTTCACCAAGCAGGACCACGCCACCGACGCGATGGAGACCATCCGCCGCAGCTTCACCCCGGAATTCCGCAACCGCCTCGATGCGGTGGTGCAGTTCCAGGCGCTGGGCTTCGAGCACATCCTGCGTGTGGTGGACAAGTTCCTGATCGAGCTGGAGATGCTGCTGCAGGAGAAGCACGTCAGCCTGTCGGCCACGCCGACCGCGCGCGACTGGCTGGCCCACCATGGCTTCGACCCGCTGATGGGTGCCCGTCCGATGGCGCGCGTGATCCAGGACAAGATCAAGCGTCCGCTGGCCGACGAGCTGTTGTTCGGCAAGCTGGTCAACGGCGGCAAGGTCAGCATCGATGTCCGCGACGACGAACTGGTGGTCGAGACCCAGGCCGAGCCGGAGCGGCTGCTGCCGGCCACGGTGGAGTGAGCTGACGCCACGGGCTGTGGCGTGAAGGACTGGAAAGGGCAAGGGCGGCTTCGGCCGCCCTTGTGCTGTCAGGTGTCAGCGGCTGCGACGGCGCGCTTCACGCGTGAACCGCTCGGCATCGATCGGCTCGATGCGCGCCACCTCGCAGGAGCCGCGACCGGTGTCCAGCTTGCTTCGGCCCTCGCTGCACAGCGTGTCAGCCTCCTTGCCGTCGGTCGTGAAGCCGAGGCGGGTGGCCAGCACGGCGGAAGGGCAGCTGTTGCGGAAGTGCACGACATAGTGCGCTTCGCCGGAGCGGAGCAGGATGTTCCTGTCGGCGCCGGCGCGAACGATCTGCTGTTCGCCGGACAGCGGCACGCACTGCGCCGCCGGGGTGTCGGCCGCATGGGCGGACGGGGCCAGCAGGGCGATGGCGGACAAGGCCAAGGGGGCGAGCAGGGAAGTGAGGTTCATGGCGGGGCAGGGGTGGCGATCCGGAGTGGATCGGATCCCAGAATGCTGCCGCTGTCGCAACTGCGAATCTGCCGCAAGCAGGGCTGACTGACGTCATGGTGAGATCGGTCACGATGACCTCCGGCAGGGCCGGAGAGCGGGCATGACAAAAGGCCAGCAACCCAGGCTGGCCTTGTCGAAGTGGCGCGACGCGCCGACCGCTTACTTCATGCGGTAGGTGATGCGACCCTTGGTCAGGTCGTACGGGGTCATTTCAACCTTGACCCGGTCACCGGTGAGGATGCGGATGTAGTTCTTGCGCATGCGGCCGGAGATGTGGGCGATGATCTCGTGCCCATTTTCCAGACGAACGCGGAAAGTGGTGTTCGGCAGCGTCTCGCTGACGGTGCCCTCGAACTCGATGGAATCGTCTTTCGACATGTAGTCCTGTGCGGTTCAGAAAACGGCCACGCTGGGCCTAAGGCGCAGTATTTTACGCGGGACGCGGCCGGCTTGCAAAGTTTATGTTAACCCCCGGCCAGGACGCGGGCCGGCAAGCGGCCCATGTGCCGGGCCCACGGGCCTTCACGCCCCGGGCAGCGCACGGCCTGCCGCACGTGGTCCAGAAACGCGGCGCGTGGCAGGTGCACCGCTCCCATCCGCAGCAGATGTGGATTCTCCACCTGTGCATCGATCAATTCCCAGCCCCAGCCATGCAGGGTGGCCGCCAGCGCGGCCAGCGCGATCTTGGAGCCGCCGCTGGCGCCGCTGAACATGCTTTCGCCGAAGAACACCGTACCGATGGCCACGCCATAGATGCCACCGACCAGGGTCTGCCGGTCCCAGACCTCGACGGAATGGGCGAACCCGAGGTCGTGCAGCCGGCTGTAGGCCTCGACCATTGCCGGGCTGATCCAGGTGCCGTCCTGTCCGGGGCGCGGCGCGGCAGCACAGGCGCGCATCACCTGGCTGAAGGCGGTGTCGGCAGTCACCTCCCAGTGGCTGCCGCGCAGCTGGCGGCGGAAGCGGCTGGACAGGTGTACGCCGGAGGTGCGGAACACCATGCGTGGGTCCGGTGACCACCACAGGATCGGCTCGCCGTCGCTGAACCACGGGAAGATGCCGCCGGCATAGGCATTCAACAGGCGTGCAGGATGCAGGTCGCCGCCTACGGCCAGCAGGCCGTCGGGACTGCGCAGCGCGGTTTCAGCGGGCGGGAAGGGGGCGTCCGGCGCATCGTCCAGGCGCCAGGGCAATTGACGGGTCATGCCGGGAGTGTAGCGATGCCGGCGCATCCATTCTGCGGCGGCGCTAGTCCTGCGTGCGGAACGGGCTGTGTTGCTGCAACGTCTGCTCATAGCGCCGCACGTCCCTGCGCTCCTGCCGGCACCAGTCCTGCAGAGCTTCTGCGAAATCCGCATCGGCCACCCTGTGCCGGCTGCGCACCCGCGTCGGCAGGAAGCCGCGCGCCAGCTTGTGTTCGCCCTGTGCGCCGGGCTCGAAGCGGGTCAGGCCTTCGCGCAGGCAGTACTCGATGCCCTGGTAGTAGCAGGCCTCGAAGTGCAGGCCAGGCAGGGTAGCGCCACCCCAGTAGCGGCCATACAGCGTGTCGCCCCCACGCAAGCACAGGGCGCCGGCAATCGGTTCGCCGTCCTGTTCGGCCAGGAACATCACCAGGCCGCGCCCGAGGCTGCTGGCCAGGTGGCGCAGGAAGGGCTCGGTGAGCGCCGGTGCATTGCCGTACTCGACGAAGGTCTGCAGGTAGAAACGGTACATCGCCTGCAGGTCGGCACGGCTGGCCTCATCGCCGTGCACGACGCGGAAGCCGATGCCCTGGCGGGTGACCCTGGCGCGCTCCTGGCGGATGTTCTTGCGGTGCTTGTGGTCCATGGCGCCAAGGAACTGATCGAACGTCGTCCAGTCGCCCGGGTTCTGCCACTGGAACTGGATGTCCTCGCGCAACAGCCAGTCATCGCCGAACAGCGCTTCATCCGCTGCGGTGTGGAAGTTGATATGCGCCGAGGACACGCCCAGCGTGGGCAGCGCCCCGCGCAGGGCCGACAGCACGCCCGCGCGGGCTGGATCGTCCCGGGCCAGCAGCCGCGGTCCGGTCACCGGCGAGTACGGCACGGCGCCGAGCCATTTCGGGTAGTAGTCGCGGCCATGCCGGGCATAGGCATTGGCCCAGGCGTGGTCGAACACGAATTCGCCGTGGGAGTTGGTCTTCAGGTAGCCGGGAATCGCCGCGACCAGGACGTCGCCCTCCCACAGGGTGAAATGCCGTGCCTGCCAGCCCCAGTCCCCGCGCAGGCAACCGTGGGCTTCGAGTCCGGCCAGGAACGCGTGGCTGACGAAGGGATTGCGGCCATCATGCAGCGCGTCCCAGTCGGTGGCGGTAACGGACTGCAGCGAGTCGAGGAAACGGGGGGAGGGCATGGGCCAAGGATAGGTCAGAAGAAAACAGAAAGGCCGGCGCTTCCGCGCCGGCCCCCAGGATCAGTCATGGCGTGGAGCAATCTTCAGCCGGCCTTGCCCTGTGCATCCAGATAGCGCTCGGCATCCAGTGCGGCCATGCAGCCGAAGCCGGCGGAGGTGATGGCCTGCCGATAGTGCTGGTCGGCCACGTCGCCCGCGGCGAACACGCCTTCCACCGAGGTCTGGGTGGCGTTGCCGCCCAGGCCCGAGCGGATTTCCAGGTAGCCGTTGTTCATCGCCAGCTGGCCATCGAACAGGGTGGTGTTCGGGTGATGACCGATGGCCACGAAGAAGCCGTGCGCGTCGATGTCGCGGGTGCTGCCGTCCAGGGTGGACTTCACGCGCACACCGGTCACGCCGGCATCGTTGCCCAGCACTTCCTCGACCTGGTGGTGCCAGACGGTTTCGATCTTGCCGGCCGCGACCTTCGCGAACAGCTTGTCCTGCATGATCTTTTCCGCCTTGAGGGTGTCGCGGCGGTGGACCAGGTAGACCTTGCGGGCGATGTTGGACAGGTACAGGGCCTCTTCCACCGCAGTGTTTCCACCGCCGACCACGACCACGTCCTGGTCACGGTAGAAGAACCCGTCGCAGGTGGCGCAGGCGGACACGCCGCGGCCCTTGAAGGCCTCTTCGGTCGGGATGCCCAGGTACTTGGCGGTGGCGCCGGTGGCGATGATCAGGGCGTCACAGGTGTATTCGTGACTGTCGCCGATCAGCCGGAACGGGCGCTGGGACAGGTCGGCGGTGTGGATGTGGTCGAAGATGACCTCGGTCTCGAAGCGCTCGGCGTGAGCCTGCATGCGCGCCATCAGGTCCGGGCCCATCAGGCCATGGGCGTCACCCGGCCAGTTGTCGACCTCGGTCGTGGTCATCAGCTGACCGCCCTGCTGCAGGCCGGTGATGACGACCGGCTTCAGGTTGGCGCGGGCGGCGTAGACCGCAGCGGTCCAGCCGGCCGGGCCGGAACCGAGGATGACAAGCCGTTGGTGGCGGGAGGGCAGGCTGGTGCTCATGTAAACTCGCGAAAAGGTAAGTGGGACAAGGCGCTGGCGATGTTTGCGCAGCATCCATGGCAGGTCATAGAGTGGCGGCTGGGGCAGGGCGATTCAAGCCGATGAACAGAACGCCGTCGCCCATCGACGGTTTCCGGCCCCGGAGGGCGCCTCGCAGCGTCGCATAACTGAAAACTGACGCCGTCTCATTTATTATCAATCACTAACAGCGCATTCCAAAGGTATGGTCTAAGGTGGCGAAGCAGGTCCCCGAACGCTCCAAGTCCGACGACAGCAAGGCGTCACGTCGCACGGCCGCGGCGGCGGCGACGACCGACAACCCCCGCCGCCAGCGCCTCTGGCGCGACCTGGGCCTGATCGCGATCGCGCCGGCGCTGCTGTACCTGGCGGCAAGTCTGTTCACCTACTCGGCGTCGGACCCCGGCTGGTCGCATACCGGCAGCGTGGTCGCGCCGGTGCACAACATGGGCGGCCGCGCCGGTGCCTGGATCGCCGACGTGCTGCTGCAGTTGTTCGGCTACATCGCGTTCCTGCTGCCGGTGGTGCTCGGCGCGCTGGCCTGGATCGCCATGTTCGGCCTCAAGCGGGAAAGCAAGGGCGAGAACGACCTCGATCCGGCCCTGCGCCTGGTCGGTCTGGTCGGCTTCCTGATCGCCGGCACCGGCTTCCTGCATGTGCGCCTGTTCAATGGTGATGTGTCCAGTGCGGGCGGCATCCTTGGCAAGCTGGTGGGCAACTCGCTGACCGTCGGGTTCGGAGCGCTGGGCGCGAACCTGTTCGTGCTGGTGCTGCTGCTGGCCTCGATCACCCTGGCCACCGGCCTGTCGTGGTTCACGGTGATGGAGAAGATCGGCCGTGGGGTGATGTCGCTGGCGCCGCTGCTGGAGCGCAAGAAGGAACAGGCGACCGAGTGGAAGCAGACCCGTGCCCTGCGCGAGGAGCGCCAGGAAGTCCGCAAGGCGGACGCCGAGGTGCGCGCCAAGCGCGAGCCGGTGAAGATTGAACCGCGCCCGGAACCGGTGATCGAGAAGAGCGACCGGGCCAAGCGTGACAACCAGATACCGATGTTCCGCGGCGTCAACGGCGATGGTTCGGACCTGCCGCCGCTGGCCCTGCTGGATGATCCCAAGCCACAGCCCAAGGGCTACGACGAGGAGACGCTGGAGACCCTGTCGCGGCAGATCGAGTTCAAGCTGAAGGATTTCCGCATCGATGCGCAGGTGGTCGGCGCCTATCCGGGCCCGGTCATCACCCGCTTCGAGATCGAGCCGGCGCCGGGCATCAAGGTCAGCCAGATCAGCTCGCTGGACAAGGACATCGCCCGCGGCCTGTCGGTCAAGTCGGTGCGCGTGGTCGATGTGATTCCCGGCAAGTCGGTGATCGGCCTGGAGATTCCCAACGTCACCCGCGAGATGATCTTCCTGTCCGAGCTGCTGCGCTCGAAGGAGTACGACAAGGCCTCCAGCGTGCTGACCCTGGCGCTGGGCAAGGACATCGCCGGCCGCCCCACCGTGGCCGATCTGGCGCGCATGCCACACCTGCTGGTGGCCGGTACCACCGGCTCGGGCAAGTCCGTGGCCGTCAATGCGATGGTACTGAGCCTGCTGTACAAGGGCTCGCCGAAAGATCTGCGGATGCTGATGATCGACCCGAAGATGCTCGAACTGAGCGTCTACCAGGGCATCCCGCATCTGCTCGCGCCTGTGGTCACCGACATGAAGGAGGCCGCCAACGGCCTGCGCTGGTGCGTGGCGGAGATGGAGCGCCGCTACAAGCTGATGAGCGCGGTGGGCGTGCGCAACCTGGCCGGCTTCAACAAGAAGGTGAAGGACGCCGAGGACGCCGGCCAGCCGCTGATGGACCCGTTGTTCAAGCCGAACCCGGAGCTGGGCGAGGCGCCGCGCCCGCTGGAGACGCTGCCGTTCATCGTCATCTTCATCGACGAATTCGCCGACATGATGATGATCGTCGGCAAGAAGGTCGAAGAACTGATCGCACGTCTGGCACAGAAGGCACGTGCAGCCGGCATCCACCTGATCCTGGCCACCCAGCGTCCGTCGGTGGATGTGATCACCGGCCTGATCAAGGCCAACATTCCCACCCGCATCGCGTTCCAGGTGAGCTCGAAGATCGACTCGCGCACCATTCTCGACCAGTCCGGCGCGGAGACGCTGCTGGGTCACGGCGACATGCTGTACCTGCCTCCGGGCACCGCCATGCCCGAGCGTGTGCACGGCGCGTTCGTCTCCGACGATGAAGTGCATCGCGTGGTCGAGCATCTCAAGGCGATGGGTCCGGCCGATTACATCGAGGGCGTGCTGGACGAGGTTCAGACCCTGGGGGACGGCGTGGTGGTGGGTGCCACCGGCCTGCCGGAAACCAGTGCCGGCGGCGACGAGTCGGATCCGCTGTATGACGAGGCGCTGAGGGTGGTCACGGAGACCCGCCGCGCGTCGATTTCTGGCGTGCAGCGCCGGCTGAAGATTGGCTACAACCGTGCGGCGCGACTGATCGAGGCCATGGAAGCGGCCGGCGTTGTCAGTGCGCCCGAGCACAATGGCGACCGGACGGTGCTGGCACCGCCGCCGCCGAAGTAAGGCCCGACGTACCTCCACGACGTCCAAGGATCCGACGAATGCTTCATCCCGTACCACGCGCGCTGGCGCTGGCGCTGGCTGGCCTGATGGCCGCCAGCCCGGCCCTGGCGGAGACCGCCACCCCCGCGCCCGCTACGGCGCCGCCTTCCACCAGCGGCGATACCGAAGCCAGCAACAACTTCAGCATCGTCCGCTATCGCGCCGACTACCAGGTGCGGCCCGACGCAGGCAATGTGCAGACCGAGACCTACGAGGTCCTGCTCAAGACCAAGGCCTCGGTCGAGCAGTTCAGCCAGGTGCGGCTGAGCTACAGCGAGAAGATGGAGACGCTGGAGGTGCTCGACGCCTACACCATCACCGCCGATGGCCAGCGCCGTGACGTTCCGGCAGATCGCATCTACACCCAGGAAAGCTATTCCAGCGCCTCGGCAGCGATGTACGCCGACCGCAAGGTGCGGGTGATCGTGTTCCCGAACCTGGCGCCGGGCACGCGCCTGTATTATCAGGTGCGCCGCACCCAGGCCACGCCGTACTTCCCGGGCTACTTCGGCCTGTGGGAGACCTTCAATGTGTTCACCGAATACGAGGATGCCGAGGTGACGCTGAGCGCACCGGCCAACCTGCCGATGTTCGTCGACAGCCGCGGCGTGCAGGGCAGCGATCGCCCGGTGGTGAGGAACGGCCAGGCGCAGTGGCGCTGGCGCTACCAGCGCCGCGAGGCGATGCAGGCGCAGAACTGGTCGGCCGCCGGCTGGGAGTTCGGCCCGAACATCATGGCCAGCACCTATCGTGACTGGGCGCAGATGGGCCGGGCGTACCAGCTCAAGGCCGGTCCCGCCGCGCAGGTCACGGCGGAGATCCAGGCGCTGGCCGACCAGGTCACCGCAGGCATCGGCGACCGTCGCTCGCAGGCCGATGCGCTGTACCGCTGGGTCGCTCAGAACATCCGCTACGTCGCGGTGTACCTGGGCAATGGCGGGCTGGAGCCCAACAGCGCGCAGAGCATCCTCGACAACCACTATGGGGACTGCAAGGACCATGTGACCCTGCTGGAAGCCCTGCTGGCCGCCAAAGGAATTGCCAGTTCGCCGGTGCTGATCGGCGCCGGTGGCGGGCCGACGCTGCCGAAGATTCCGGTGCTGGGGCGCTTCAACCACGCCATCACCTACATTCCCGAGTTCGATCTGTACCTGGATTCGACCACCGCCTGGGCGCGCTTCGGCCAGTTGCCCGAGGGCGACCTGGGCGCGCCGGTGATGCGCACGGCCGACGCGAGCCTGGCACGCACGCCGGCCAATGGTCCGCAGCGCAACGCAACCTCGATGGAGGTGCGCTTCACGTTCGATGCCAACGGCAATCTGCGTGGCGAGACGATTCCGCAGCTGGGCGAGAATGCGGAGATCGGCATGCGCGCACAGTTCGCCCAGCTCAATGCGCAGAATCGGGCGCGCGCCGAGGAGTCGATCATGGCGGCGTCCGGTTTTGATGGCCGCGGCCAGCTGCAGCTGCAGGGCGTCCCGGTCGATCTGACCCGGCCGTTCGGCTACCGCATGGCCTTCCAGGCGGAAGACTACGTGGACTTCAGCGTGGCCGGGGGCATGGCGGTGCCGGATCCGCCAGGCGGCGAGTCGGTGCGCGGGCTGTACGCTACCGCGTCTGCACCGGCCAACGAGACGCCGTTCTACTGCAACGCGAGCCTGCGTGAAGAAACCTATCGCCTGCAGTTCCCGGCCAACGCGCCGATAATCGCCGTTCCGGCCAGCCAGCGTTTTGCCAATGCCGCGGGCGAGTACCGGGTGGACTGGAGCCGGCAGGGCCAGGAGGTGATCGTCCACCATCGCCTGCAGCAGAATGCCGTGCGTGGACCGGAGGCACTGTGCCAGCCGCAGGACTACACCGCGTTCCGCGCGCTGTATCGCGAAGTGCGTCGCGGCTTCCGCGGGCAGGTTCTGTACGGAAGGCTGCCTGCGCCGGCCAACTGAATCGCCGATGGACGTGCGGGGCGGCATAATGTCGCCCTGATCGCCCATTCATCTTTGCCCGGGCACACTGACATCCACCTTTCCTTGCGCCCGCGCCCACAGGATTCCCGCATGAACGTCCGCCTCCGCCGTATTCTTGCCGCCAGCACTCTCGCCATGGCCTGCGCCGCCGCGGGCAGCGCGTGGGCGGGTGCCCGCGATGACCTGAAGAACTTCACCAGCGGCCTGAAGGGCCTGGATGGCCAGTTCAGCCAGCAGGTGTTCGACAGCCGCGGCAAGGTCAAGGAGTCGACCAGTGGCCGCGTGGCACTCTCTGCCCCGCGCCTGTTCCGCTGGGAGTACGTGCGGCCGCATGAACAGCTGATCGTGGCCGACGGCAAGAAGGTCTGGATGTACGAGCCGGACCTGGAGCAGGCCACCGTGCGCGAGCAGGGCAAGGAAGAGCAGAACAGCCCCTTGACCGCGCTGATCAACCCGGCGCTGCTGGAGCAGCAGTACGACCTCAGCGAGGAGGCGGCACAACGGGATGGCCTGCAGTGGCTGTCGCTGTCGCCGAAGCGCGATACCGAGGCCAGCTTCCAGTACGCTGCACTAGGCTTCAACGCCCAGGGGCTGGCGAGGATGGAGATCACCGACGCGGTCGGCCAGCGCACCGTGATCAATTTCAGCGGCTGGAAGCGCAACCCGACGTTCGCGGCCTCGACCTTCCGCTTCAGCCCGCCGGCCGGCACCGACGTCATCGGCAACTGATGCGTGACGCCGGGCATGGCCCGGCGCTACCGATGTGCGCATTTCGCCGATCCGCCGGGCATGGCCCGGCGCGACCGACGGGGGGCGCGGTACAATGAGCGGGTGCCAAGACAACGCTCCACTTCTTTCCCCGGCC
This sequence comes from Stenotrophomonas sp. B2, assembly GCF_014947095.1. Lineage (NCBI taxonomy): Bacteria > Pseudomonadati > Pseudomonadota > Gammaproteobacteria > Lysobacterales > Lysobacteraceae > Stenotrophomonas > Stenotrophomonas sp. B2. Next base: position 84,432 of record NZ_JADCQA010000011.1, read on the forward strand.
CCGATCTGCTGAGTGTCGATCGGGAGCACCTGCGCCCGCTCGCCGAGCGCATGCGTCCGCAGACCCTCGATGAAATGGTCGGGCAGAAGCGCCTGCTCGCTCCGGACAGCGCACTGCGCCGGGCGGTCGAGTCCGGTCGCGTGCATTCGATGATCCTGTGGGGCCCGCCGGGCTGTGGCAAGACCACGTTGTCGCTGCTGCTGGCCGAGTATTCCGATGCCGAGTTCCGCGCCATCTCCGCCGTGCTGTCCGGCCTGCCGGAGGTGCGCCAGGTCCTGGCAGAAGCGGCGCAGCGTTTCGCCGAAGGCCGGCGTACCGTGCTGTTCGTCGATGAGGTGCATCGCTTCAACAAGGCGCAGCAGGACGCGTTCCTGCCGCATATCGAGCGCGGCACCATCCTGTTCGTGGGTGCCACGACCGAGAACCCGTCCTTCGAGTTGAACTCGGCGTTGCTGTCACGCTGCCGTGTGCACGTGCTGGAGGCGGTCTCGCCCACCGACATCGTCGAGGCACTGCAGCGGGCGCTGGGCGATCGCGAGCGCGGCCTGGGCCAGGAGTCCATCGAGGTTGCGCCCGAGCTGCTGCTGGAGATCGCCACCGCTGCCGATGGCGACGTGCGCCGCGCATTGACCCTGCTGGAAATCGCTGCCGAGCTGGCGGGGGGCGAGGGCGGGCACATCACCCCGCAGACGCTCACCCAGGTGCTGGCCGACCGTACCCGCCGTTTCGACAAGGGTGGCGAGCAGTTCTACGACCAGATCTCGGCGTTGCACAAGTCGGTGCGCAGTTCCAATCCCGATGCGGCGCTGTACTGGCTGACCCGCATGCTCGACGGCGGCTGTGATCCGTCGTACCTGGCGCGCCGGCTGACCCGCATGGCGATCGAGGACATCGGCCTGGCCGATCCGCGAGCACAGAGCATGGCGCTGGAAGCGTGGGACATCTACGAACGGCTGGGCAGCCCCGAAGGCGAGCTCGCGTTCGCCCAGCTGGTGCTGTACCTGGCCAGCACCGCCAAGTCGAATGCAGGCTACGCGGCGTTCAACCAGGCCAAGGCCGACGTGCGCCAGAGCGGTACCGAAGAGGTGCCGCTGCACCTGCGCAACGCGCCGACCAAGCTGATGAAGGAACTGGGCTACGGTGCCGAGTACCAGTATGACCACGATGCGGAAGGCGGGATCGCCCTGGATCAGACCGGCTTCCCCGATGCGATGGGCGAGCGCGTGTACTACAACCCGGTGCCGCGCGGACTGGAGATCAAGCTGAAGGAAAAGCTCGACCGGTTGCGCGCCGAGCGCGAGGCGGCGCGGGCGGCGAAGCGGCGTTGATCGCCGTTATGCAACCAATCCGATTGTCGGGTCCACGCTGATTCGAGAGAATCCCCGGTTCACTTCTCAAGGATGACGTTCATGCAGGACATGACTCTGGCGTTGAAGCGCTACGCCCAGTTCGAGGGTCGGGCCAATCGCCGCGAATACTGGATGTTCCAGCTGTTCCTGTTTCTGGTGGCCACGGCGGTGTCGCTGCTGGCTGGCGTGCTGGCGATCCTCATGCGCTCCAGTCCGGATGCACTGAGCGCCATCCTGATCGGCACGATGGTGCTGCTGGGCCTGATGTGGCTGGCGACGATCGTGCCGCTGATCGCCGTCACCGTGCGCCGTCTGCATGACTGCAACCAGTCCGGCTGGCTCTATCTTCTGGCATTGGTGCCGATGGGCGGCCTGGTGATCCTGGTGTTCGCTCTGCTGCCCGGCACGCCGCAGGAAAACCCGTACGGCCCCGTGCCTGCGGGCCCTTGACGCGGCACCCGCCGGGCAGCGCCCGGTCCTGGGAATCGGCCCTCCCGCCTTGGCGGGAACGAGATGATGCGTCCCATGACGCCGCGATATCGCGCGCGTGATACACAGTGTGACGTTTGATCGTTGTGATAATCATTCGCGTTTAAGGTAGACTGCGGTCCCTTGTGAAACAGCGGCCCAGGCCGCTGACGTCGCCCGCCGATGAAGCATTTCGTCCTGCCTCCGCACCGTGGTCCGCTGGCCCGCGGCCTCGCCGTCCTGATGATGGGTCTGCTCCTGGCTACCCCGTATGCGTACGCGCAGCAGCGCAATCCGCTGCAGAAGATCGGCCACACCGTGCTGGATGAGCCGGCCGCCAGCTATCGCTTCGAGCATTTCGTGATCGACAGTGCCGACACGCAGCGCCGCTGGCGGGTGAATCTGGCGATTCCGGTCCGCGCCTCCAGTGCACCTTCGCCGGTGTTGTACGCGCTGGACGGCAATGCGGTGGCGATGGTGCTCGACCAGCCGCTGCTGGCTGAACTTGCAGCACTCAAGGCGCCCCCGGTGCTGGTGCTGATCGGCTACGACAATGATCTGCGCATCGACTCGAAGGCGCGGACCCGTGACTACACGGCATGGATCGACCGCGCCGACGATGAGAGCGGCGCAACCCAGGCGGTCGGCGGGGGCGCTGCGGCGTTCCTTGATGTGATCGAACGCCGCATCAAGCCCGAGGTGGAGCGTCGCGCGCGCGTCGACACCGGGCAGCAGGCGCTGTGGGGGCACTCGCTCGGTGGCCTGTTCGTGCTCAACGCGCTGTACACCCGGCCGGCCGCGTTCCAGGCCTATCTCGCCGCCAGTCCCTCACTGTGGTGGGCGCAGGGCGCGGCGCTGGGCGATCCCGAACAGCAGTTCGTGCAGAACGTCCATGGGCAGCCGGCCAGGGTCTGGTTGATGCTGGGAGGCGCTGAGCGCGTCGGCGACCGCGGCAAGCGTGACCTGAACAACCCGCGGGTGGTCGCGCACCTGCGCCGCATCGGCGGCGCCACGCCTGACGCGGCGATGCAGTTGTCCGAGCGGCTGCGCCGGGTGCCGGGGCTGAGCGTGCAGTACCGCGAGTTTCCTGGCCTGGGCCATGGCCCGATGCTGCCGGCGTCCTTCCACGCGGCGCTGCATGAGCTGTACGGGGTGACCGATCGCAGTGCAGGCGATGGCGCCAGTGCAACGGATGGGCCGTCCAGCGAATGAATCCCTTCGCGCGGCGTGCCGTGCGACCCCACTACCCAGGCGAGGCTGCCCGCGTGCAGCGGCCCAGGCAACCGATGAATCCCGCGCCACGTGGCGCGGCCTACGTGTGCAAGGAGCCTGTCATGTCGTTCCGTTCCTCCCTTCGTCCTTCGCTTCGCTTCACCACTCTGGCCACCGGCCTGCTGCTGGCCGTCGCGGCCACCGCGCAGCCGGTATTCGATCAACCGGCCAACGCCACGTTCAAGGGCCAGGTGGTCTCGCGCGGCGACAATGTGGTGCCGGGCAGCACCGCCGATGTGGTCGGTCGCGGCTTCGTGCCGGGCCAGAAGGTCAGCCTGCTGCGCGGCGACAGCGTGTTGAACGCCCAGCCGGTGGTGGTTGATGCCGATGGCAACTTCAAGACCCAGCTGGCCATTCCCGCCGATGCCGTGCCGGGCACCCATCCGGTCGTGGTGCGGGCGAGCCAGCCGGCCGCCGCGACGGTGCTGAAGCTGCGCGTCTCGCCGCAGCTGCCGCTGTCGGGCCAGGCGCAGTTCACCACCCAGTCCAACAAGCTGGTGCCGGGCCTGTACCAGTCCGCCTACAGCGCCGCCAGCAATGCGCTGTTCGTGACCTCCGCGGTCGGCCGGCCGCCGGTGACCCAGTCGCAGCTGCTGAAGATCGACCCGGCGTCGCTGAAGGTCAGCAAGGCGATCACTCCGGCGCAGGTGCCGGGCAGTACCAACGGCGCGGTCTATGCGGTGTACGGCGTGGGCGTGGATGATGCCAACGGCAACGTGTGGGTGACCAATACCCGTCAGAACAGCGTGGCCGTCTATCGCCAGAAGGATCTGTCGCTGGTGCACCAGTTCCCGGTCGATGCGGTGCCGCATGCGCGCGACGTGGTGATCGATGGTACCCGCGGCAAGGTGTTTGCCTCGGCCACCGGTGAGGATCACCTGTCGGTATTCGATGCGAAGACGTTCAAGGAGCTGCCCGCGGTGACGCTTGAATCGGGGGTGGATGACGGCAAGTTCACGCCGATGAGCCTGGTGCTGGACGAGAAGGGCGGCAAGCTGTTCACCGTCAGCATCGGCACGCCGGAGGCGGCGGTGATCGACGTGGCCAGCGGTGAGGTCGAGAAGGTGATCGATCTGGGCAACTCGATCAGCGCGTCGGGCGTGGCGTTCGACGCGGCGCGCAACCGGTTGTACGTGGCGTCGCAGGGCACCGACAACCTGCTGATCGTCGACGTCGCAGCCGGCAAGGTGCTGCACGATGTGCCGGTGGGCGCGGGTGCGCTGAACGTCGCCTTCGATGATGCATCCGGCCTGGCCTATGTCAGCAACCGTGGCGCCGGCACCGTGACCGTGGTCGACCGCGAGGGCAAGGTGGTCGCCAACCTCGACGGCGGCACTTTGCCGAACCACGTCCGTGCCGATGGCAAGGGCAACGTGTTCGCGGTGAACAAGTCGCGCGGCGCTGAAGACCCGAAGGGTGACCGCATCACCCGCATCACCCCGAAGCAGTAAGTCAGACGGCAGGGCGGCGCGCGTCGCCCTGCCAGCAAGGAGAACGTCCATGAACATCGTGCCCCGTCTGCGCCTGTGCGCACTTCCGTTGGCTGTTTCGCTGGCACTGGCGGCCTGTGGCGGCTCGTCGGCTCCCTCCGATGCCAAGAAGCCTTCCGAACCGCTGCCGGCGGCAATGGCGGCCGCCGCGGACACCGCGTTGCCGGCAGGCTGGAAACGCGTGGCCGGTGCCGAGATGCCGGCCGTGCATGACCAGAAGGCCGTGCTGCCGGCCAAGGTGCATTCCGATGACGGCGCCGATATCGCGGTGACCGACACCAGCCGGATCATCGCCGGTGGCGACGACGTCATCGCGGTGATCGAGGCGCTGGGGCTGGGCAAGCAGGTATTTGCCGCCCCGACCAACACCACCACCGAGGCTGGCCGGGCTGCGCCGCACCAGTTCCTGTTCAACCGCACCACGGGTGTGGAGGGTGTGCTGAGCCTGCGGGGTTCGCTGTTCCTGGGCAACAGCCTGCGCCGCCACACCGAGCTGGCGAAGAAGCTGCGCGAGGTGGGGGAGCCGGCGGTGGTCATCGACGATCTGCAGCCGGCGCCGGACAAGGTGCGCAAGGTCGCCGCCGCACTCGGGCTGGCCGAAGCAGGGCAGACGCTTGCCACGCAGGTGCAGCGTCAGCTGGATGAGGCCGCAGCGATCGGCCGGGGCCTGGGCCATGCGCCGCGTGTGATCCATGTGTCGGCCACCGGTGCCGGTGGCGCACCGACCGTTGCGGGCGCCGACAGCGCATCGGCGCAACTGATCGCGCTGGCCGGCGGCGTCAACATCGGCACCGAAGCGGGAGTGAAGAACTACTCGCAGCTGAGCAATGAGGGCGTGGTCGCCGCGGCACCGGAGGTGATTCTGGTGACCGAGCACGATCTGCAGCTGTTCGGCGGTGCCGAGGGCCTGTGGAAGTCGTACCCGACGCTGAAGCAGACACCGGCCGGGCAGGCCAACCGGGTCTGGGTGATGCCGGATGTGCAGCTCAAGTACACCAGCGTAGGTTCCGGGGCTGGCGCACTGGCGCTGGCGCGGGCGCTGGCGGCGCTGCCGAAGGCATGAGTCCGGCGGACCGGCGCCGTCGTCGCGGGCGGACGATGTTGATGGTGGCGATGCTGGCACTGCTGGCCGCCATTCTGGCCTCGTTTGCGGTCGGGCCACTGCGCTTGCCACCGCTGGAGGTGCTGCAGGCGCTGGCGGTGAAGATGGGGCTGCTCGATCCGCAGGCGGTGAGCAGCCGCGACCTGGCGGTGGTCTGGCAGCTGCGCATCCCGCGCGCCCTGTTGGGCGCGGTGGTGGGGGCATCGCTGGCGATGGCCGGTGCCAGCCTGCAGGGCCTGTTCGGCAATCCGTTGGCGGACCCGGGCATTGTCGGCGTCAGCCAGGGCGCCGCGCTGGGCGCGGTCGCCGCCATCGTGCTCGGTGCTGCAGGTGCGGCCGGCTGGTTGGTGCCGGTGGCCGCGTTTGCCGGCGGTGCGCTGGCGATCGGCCTGACCTACGCGCTTGCCCGGCCGGGCAAGGGCAGTGGCAATGCCACCCTGTTGCTGGTCGGCATCGCCATGGCGGTGTTCTGCTCGGCGCTGATCGGTTTCCTGACCTACATTGCCAGCGAGAGCGAACTGCAGTCGCTGGTGTTCTGGCAGATGGGTTCGCTGGCCCGCGCCAGCTGGAGTGATGTCGCCGCCGTGGTGCCGTTGTTCGCCATCGGCGTGTTCGCGCTGCAGCGCCTGGCAACGCCACTGGACATGCTGGCGCTGGGGGAACGCCAGGCCCAGCATCTGGGCCTGGACGTGGCACGGACCCGCCGCCGGCTGGTGGCGTTCAGTGCCCTGCTGGTGGGTGCGGCCGTCGCGTTCGCCGGTTCGATCAGCTTCGTCGGCCTGGTGGTGCCACACGTGGCGCGCATGCTGGTGGGGCCGGGGCACCGCTGGTTGCTGCCCCTTTCCGGCCTGCTGGGGGCGCTGCTGATCGTGGTGGCCGATACGGCCGCGCGCACGCTCGACCCGCCGGCGGAAATTCCGCTGGGCCTGTTCTCGGCTGCACTGGGTGCACCGTTCTTCCTCTGGCTGGTGCTGCAGCAGCGCCGCAAGGCAGCCCCATGACGGGCCTGCTTCAACTGCGCGATGTCGTGGTGCGGCGCGGACAGCGCGAGATCCTGCACGGCATCAACCTGGCGTTCGAGCCGGCGACGGTCACTGCACTGGTCGGGCCCAACGGCGCTGGCAAATCGACGCTGCTGGCTGTGGCTGCGGGCGATCTGCATGCCGATGCGGGTGAAGTGAGCCTGCTTGGCAGGCCGCTGGCCGGCTACAAGGCCGGTCCACTGGCGCGCGAGCGCGCGGTGATGCCGCAGGAGCACGGCGTGCGCTTCGCCTTCAGCGTGGAGGAGGTGGTGGCGATGGGGCGCCTGCCACACCCGCCCGATCCCGTACGCGATGACACGCAGGTGGAGGCCGCGATCGACGCAACCGAACTGCAGGCGCTGCGCCTGCGCGAGGTGCAGCACTTGTCCGGTGGCGAATCGGCCCGGACCACGTTCGCGCGCGTGCTGGCGCAGGATACGCCGCTGCTGCTGCTCGACGAGCCGACCGCTGCGCTGGATCTGCGCCACCAGGAGCGTACGCTACGCAGCGTGCGTGCCTGTGCCGAGGCCGGGGCGTGCGTGATCGTGGTGCTGCACGACCTGAATCTGGCCGCCGGCCATGCCGACCGCATCGTGCTGCTGGAGCAGGGCAGGGTGGCCGCCGATGGCTCACCCGCGCAGGTGTTGACCGTGGACACGCTGCAGCGGGTCTACCAGCAGGACGTGGTCGTGCTGGAGCATCCGAAGCGGGGCGTGCCGCTGGTGGTGGTCACCTGATCCGGGCGGCGAAAGGAATCCTCATCGTTCCACTGGTGCGCGCAATCAGCACTTGCGCGCCAGATTGGCAGGTCTAGAATGCGCCCCATGAACCGGATGCCGCTCCTGAAGTTTTTCACCCTGACCCGCGCAAGCGCGGAACGGGCGTGTCTGCCTGGAGCTCGACGGGGCCGCTGAATCGGCCACCGTTGGACCATCCACAGAGCGCCCTCCGGGGCGCTCTTTTCGTTTCCGCAGTCCCTTTCATCCACCCGCTGCACCGCAAGGAGAACGTGCCATGCACCAGATCGCCGAGACCGAACGCTAGCCGCGCACCCTGTCGCCAACCGGGGTGCGCGGCCCCCGAAGTTGGCTTGCAGGAACCCATCACATGAACACCCAGATCCTTTCCCGTCGTCGCAACCTCGGCATCATTGCCCACATCGACGCCGGCAAGACCACGCTCACCGAACGACTGCTGTGGAAGAGCGGCGAGATCCACCGCGTCGGTGAGGTCCATGACGGCAACGCCACCACCGATTTCTCGGCGATCGAGCGCGAACGTGGCATCACCATCGGCGCAGCAGCCGTGCAGGCGCAGTGGGCGCCGCGCGATCTGCCGCCGCATCGGCTGACCCTGATCGACACCCCGGGCCACATCGATTTCGCCATTGAAGTCGAGCGTTCGCTGCGGGTGCTCGACGGTGCCGTCGCGGTGTTCTCTGCCGTGGATGGCGTGCAGCCGCAGTCGGAAACGGTGTGGCGCCAGGCGCGCCGGCACCGGGTGCCGTTGATCGCCTTCGTCAACAAGATGGATCGTGTCGGCGCCTCGTTCGAGCGCGTGCTGGAGCAGCTGCGGGACAAGCTGCAGGCGCGGCCGTGGGCGCTGGGTGTGCCGCTGGGCAGCGAAAGCGACTTCAGCGGCTGGGTCGATCTGGTAGATGAGCGCGTGCTGCAGTGGCGCGACGGCGGCGTGGTGACCATCACGCCGTGGGATGACGCTGCACGCAGCCAGTGGCAACCGCGGCGCGACGCGCTGGTGGAGGCCGTGGCCGACCATGACGAGGGTCTGGCCGATGCGTGGCTGGAAGGCCGGGTGATCGATGCGGAACTGCTGCGCGCGGCACTCCGGCGGGCGACGCTGGCCGGTGCGGGCGTGCCGGTGCTTGCGGGTGCGGCGTTCAAGGACAAAGGCATCGAGGCGCTGCTGGATGCGGTGGTCGATTACCTGCCTTCGCCGTTGGATCGGCCTGCCGTCACTGCCGAAGGCGAGGCCGGCGACGTGCTGCTGCCGCCGGATCCGGACGGTCCGCTGGCGGGCCTGCTGTTCAAGATCACCCATCAGCAGCACGGTGCGCTGAGCTTCGTGAGGCTGTATTCGGGAACGCTGAAGGCAGGCGACGCTGTGGCCAGCTCGCAACATCCGCAGGGTCGGCGCGTGAGCCGCCTGGTGCGGGTGCAGGCAGACCAGACCCATGACATCGAGCAGGCCGTGGCCGGTGACATCGTCGCGGTGCTGGGCTGGAAGGATGCAGTCAGCGGTGAAACGCTGAGCGCACGCGATCAGCCGTTGCGCTTGGAGAGCATCCAGGCACAGGCGCCGGTGCTGGCGTGGCGCCTGGAACCTGCGCGTGCAGCGGACCTGATCCGCATGGCGCAGGGGCTGGCCAGCCTCGCCCAGGAGGATCCGTCATTCCGCGTGGAGACCGATCGCGAGAGCGGCGAAACGCTGGTATGGGGCATGGGCGAACTGCACCTGGAGGTGATGGTCGAGCGCCTGCGCAGCGAATGGAAGATCGATGTCGGCATCGGTTCGCCGCGCGTTGCCTACCAGGAAACGCCGTTGCGCGCGGTCTCCGGCGTGGTCGGCAGGGTCGTCAAGCAGAGCGGTGGCCAGGGCCAGTTCGCCCATGTGGTGCTGGACGTGGCGCCGCGCGAGGATGACCAGGTGGTGTTCAACGATCGCATCGTGGGAGGCGTGATCCCCCGTGGTTTCATCGCAGCGGTGGAGAAGGGTGTGCGTGCGGCGCTGTCGGAAGGACCGCATGGGCATCCGGTCGTGGGCATCGAAGTGACCCTGGTGGACGGCCAGACCCATGCCAAGGATTCCTCGGACATGGCGTTCCACCGGGCCGGCAGTGAGGCCGTCAGGGCCGCGCTGGCCAGTGCCGGCACGCAGGTGCTGGAGCCGGTGATGGCGGTAACGGTGCATTCGCCCTCGGCGTCGGTGGGCGACGTGGTCGGCGACCTCAACCGTCGCCACGGTCGCGTCGCGCGCATCGAGGACCAGGAGGGCCGTGCCGAAGTGAGCGGCTTTGCACCGTTGGCGCAACTGGTGGGCTACACCACTGCGTTGCGCTCGCTCAGCCAGGGGCGCGCCAGCAGTGAATCGCACCTGCACGGTTACGAGCCGGTACGCGCTGCCTGAAGTGTGCAAGGGGCCCGTTCGCGGGCCCCTCTTGCTGCCGGCGAGCGGCGGCAGGGCGCATTGCATTGCAACAAAAGTGTAGAAAAAGCTGGATTAAAGTGATGCCTCACGATAAATTGCGCACCCGTCGTTGCTTGCCGCTGTCTGCCCCCACTCATGCGTGATGACAAAGACCCCGGAACCCTGGAGCTGACCCTGCCGCGCAAGCGCGGTCGTCCGCCCAAATTCGGGTACGCGATGAGCGATGCGCAGCGCGCCGCGCGTTACCGCGCACGCAGGTCGGGCCAGGCCAACCACGCCGATGTGCGCTCCTGCAGTGACATGGTCCTGCTGGACAAGATCCGCGCCGCGGTCAGTGCGCGCGACACCGAATTGGCGGGCTTCCTTGTCCACGTCCTGTGGCAGCGCTATCCGCTGCAGCTGAAATAAGTCAGTGCCGGGGTGGTGGTCGTCACCCGGCTTGTTGATAATGCGGGATTCAGGTTGTTCCCGCTGGCGCGCCCGGGATGGCAGGCGCGCATGATGATACGGTTCCTACGATGACCACCAGCGACACCACCACCGAAGCGGCGCAGGCCGGCACCCCCCTGTTCTACACCCGTCCGGTGCCGCTGCAGGCTGATGTGCACGCCGACCTGCGCATCCTGCCGGGCAAGCTTGATTTCGCCGCCGGCAACAACGCCATTCCGCTGGTGCTCGGCGAGTTCTCGCTGGCACTGCACCATTTCCCGATCCTGTTCGCCGGCCCCGGCGCCGTTCCGATGGCTGCCGTCGGCGTGACCAACGAGAACCTGTTCATCAAGGACGGGCTGTGGGAAGACGAGGCCTACGTTCCGGCCTATCTGCGTCGCCACCCCTTCATCTTCATCGACACCGGCGCGGACAACGATTTCCTGCTCGGCATCGATGAAGCGAGCCCGCGCGTGGTCAAGGGAGGCGAGGAAGGCCAGGCGCTGTTCGCCGACGGCAAGGCTACCGACATGGTGCAGCAGGCGCTGGAGTTCTGCGGCCAGTACACCCGCGAGCACGAACAGACCCAGGCCTTCTCCAAGGCGCTCATCGAAAAGGGACTGCTGGTCGAGCGCAACGCGACCGTACGCGCTCCGAACGGCCAGGAGTTCAACCTCAACGGCTTCCAGGTGGTCGACGTCGAGAAGTTCGTCGCGCTGCCCGAGGAAACCGTGATCGAATGGCACCGCAGCGGCTGGCTGGCCCTGATCCACCAGCACCTGATGTCGCTGGGCCGCTTCAACGACCTGACCCGTCGCCAGGTCGAACGCCTGGCAGCCTGAGCGGGCTGAAGGGCCGGGCTCCCGCGCAGCGGGGCCCGGTCCGTGCGGGACGTCAGCGCAGTGACTGCGGAACGCGCCGCAGCTCGCGGGTGTCATATCCCATCGCGGCGATGCGTTTCACCGCCTGCGCATAGTCCTCCGCAGAGACCTGCGGGGTGCGCGCCATGTACCACACGTAGTCGCGCTTGCTACGCGCCACGATGGTCTGCTGGTAGTCGCTATCGATCCAGGCAATGACGTACTCGGCCTGAATGGGCCATACGAACTGCATGCCCCAGATGGCGCCGTTGCCTTCCTTCTCGACCCTGCCGATCGGGTGCATCGATCGCTGGGGTGCGTCGAAACTGCCCTTGCGATACGTGAAGGTGGTCTGGATGCGGCCGTCCGGCCGCGGCGCGTAGCTTTCAATGGCGTCAAACGCTTCGCGTTCCGGCCAGGAAGGGATATGGGCGATGACGTACCAGTCGCCCATGAAGCGGGGAACGTCGACCGCCTGCGGTCGCGGCAGAGGGCGCAGGTCACTTGAACTGCAGCCGGTGCCGAACAGGGCGATCGCCAGGAACGAGAGCAGCGGAAGGGGGCGCATGGTGACCTCAACGTGGCCGGAACAGGTAATGGGCAACCAGCCACTGCTGGCCGTTGTCGTAGCCGAACAACTCGGCGCAGGCCATCCAGAACATGCGCCAGCGGTTCCACCATTGCCTTGCCGCCGGCCTGCCATAGGTTGCCTCCAGGATCGGCATGATGCGTTCACGCGCGGCATCCTGGTTCGCCAGCCAGTGGTCAGCCGTACGCTGGTAATGCGTGCCATCCAGCAGCCAGCGCCGCTGCAGGCGCAGGTCCTGCTGGAAGTGCAGCAGAGTGTCGGCAGCGGGCATCAGCCCACCCGTGAAGAAGTGCCGCCCCATCCAGTTGTCGCCGCCTTCGGTTTCAAAGGGGTACATCAGGGTGCGGTGGGCGAAGATGTGCACGAACAGCGCGCCGTCGGGCTTCAGCCACTGCGCGATGCGTGACATCAGCTGCGCATGGTTGCGGACGTGCTCGAACATCTCCACCGAAACGCAGCGGTCGAAACGGCCGGCGGGCAGCTCCAGCCGGTTCACATCGCAGGTGATCACCTCGACATTGCCCAGCCCGCGCAGCCTGCACTGTTCAAGGATGTGCTGGCGCTGGCTGTGCGAATTGGACACCGCCGTGATGCGCGCGCCCGGGAAGCGCTCGGCCATCCACAGGGTCAGCGAACCCCAGCCACACCCCAGTTCAAGGATGTGCTGCCCGTCAGCCAGGCTGGCACGCTCGCCGTAGAGCTCGAGCATGGCGACTTCGGCTTCGTCCAGGGTCTCGCGACCGCTCGGGTAGTAGCAGCTGCTGTATTTCAGGCGCTTGCCCAGGCAGGCCTGGAAGAATGCGGCGGGGACTTCATAGTGTTGCCGGTTGGCGGCATCGACATGAAGCGCGACCGGGCTGCCGGCCAACTGCTCAAGGCACTGGTTGAAGCGCGCGGACTGCGCCTCGATGCCCCCGGCACTCTCTTCCTGGAGGCGTTGGGCGCACAGCCGGCGGATACCGGAGCGCAGGGCCACATCCGGAATGAGGCCGCGCTCGGCCCAGGCGATCAGCCCGGTTTCCGGATCGGCAGGCGTTGCGAGTGATGTGGCGACAGTCATGGCAGGTGCTCCTTGGACGAACGCGGGAACCACGGGAAGAACATCGGCGTGCTGCGCTGGTAGTCGCGGTAGTCCTCACCACGGCTGCGCAACGCCTGCTTTTCGGTGAAGGGAATGCCGCTGAGATAGCGCAGGAACAGGTACATCAGCACCGGTCCTGTCCAGGCAAGCCAGCCCAATGGTGAGCCGACCGCGAGCAGGACGTAGGTGAACCAGTGCAGCCATTCGAAGAAGTAGTTGGGGTGCCGCGAGTACCTCCAGAGGCCGGTGCGGCAGGTGCGCCCCTTGTTGGCCGGGTCGGCGCGGAACCGTGCGAGCTGATGGTCGGCCAGCGCCTCGCCGCCGACGCTCAACAGCCAGACTGCGGCAGCGGCGGCAACCCAGCCCGCCGCGGCGGGCGAGTCGTTGCTGGCGACGGCCACGAATGGCAGGGAGAACAGCACGATCAGCAGCGCCTGGGCGATGAAGAAGCCGAAGATCTTGCCCTGGTGGCTCTGCCAGTGATCTCGCAGGTATCGGTAACGCCCGTCTTCGGCCTCGCGCCGCACGCGGCTCCACAGGTGCAGCGCGAGTCGGCCGCCCCACAGGCCGCCCAGCACCGCAAGGGCCACACGCGGCAGCGCGGCGCCGTCACCGAGCAGGGCCAGTATCAGCGCTGACGCAGCGACGCCCTTCGCCCACAGCACATCGACGATGCCGATGTTGCGGTGACGGCGTTGCCATGCCCATCCCCAGGCCATGATGAGCAGGGCATACAGGGCAACCCAGGGCAGGGCGTTCATGGTCGGGCTCCGGCAAACGGTGGGCGGATGGCCAGCCTCGACCAGCGACGCGCAGCGATACACAGCAGCGGCAGGGCGATGCTCCAGCCGATACCCAGCGTCAGCAGGCCTTTCCAGGCCGGGGGCGAAAGCTGCACGGCGTCGAAGCCGCGGCTGGCGGACAGGTACGCCAGCGGGGCAAGCAGCAGGCCAAAGCACACGGGGAGCGCCGTGTTCCGCTGCAGGAAGGCCATCGATGCATTGATCGTCATCGCGAAGGACGCCCAGAGTGCGAGGATCCAGGGCGGTGGCATCCAGCTCAGGGGCGCAGCGGCATAACGCACCACGCCCGTGGCGGCAGCGGCGCCATCGACCAGCCACGCACAGGCCAGGGCCAGGAACAGCAGGCGGAGCTCGACCCGGGGCAGGGGACTGGTGCTGAGCTGGCTGGCCACGAACAGTGTGGCGGCCAGCAGTGCTGGCCATTGCAGCCCGCGCCCGGCGCCAGCGACCGCGCACAGCCAGACCGCCTGGTTGCCGAGCAGATTGAGCCAGGTGCGGCGCATGTCAGTGTGCGCCTGTGGCGTGCGCGCTGCCCCGATGGCCGGGGCGTGCCAGCAGCAGGTGTGAAACGCCGATCGAACGTTCCAGGAAGCCGCCCTCGCAGTAGGCCAGGTAGAACTCCCACAGACGGCAGAACCGGGCGTCGAACCCCTGCGCATGCACTGCGGGAAGCTGTGCGAGGAATCGCTGGCGCCACGCCCGCAGCGTGAGGGCATAGGAATGGCCGAAGTCCTGCTGCGCCAGCAGCTGCAGATCGCTGGCACGGGTCTTGGCGGCCATGATCGCGTTGACGGAAGGGATGAAGCTGCCGGGGAACACGTGGCGTTTGATGTAGTCCACGCTTCGGCGCGCCTGCTCGTAGCGGTGGTCTTCAATGGTGATCGCCTGCAGCAGGGCCAGCCCGTCCGGCTTGAGCAGCCGTTGCAGGGTGGCCATGTAGGTGTCCAGATACTGGGCGCCGATCGCTTCGATCATCTCGATCGAGACCAGCTTGTCGTACTGCCCGTCGAGGTCGCGATAGTCCTTCATCAGCAGGGTGATGCGATCCTCCAGGCCCGCGGCGCGCACCCGTGCCGTGGCCAGCGCATGCTGCTCGGCGGAGATCGTGGTGGTAGTGACATGGCAGCCGTAATGCTGCGCGGCATGCAGTGCGAATCCGCCCCAGCCCGTGCCGATCTCGACCACCCGGTCTCCGGGTGCCAGGCGCAGCTGCTGGCAGATGCGATCGAGCTTGCGCCGCGAGGCGTCCTCGAGCGTGTCCTGCTCGCTGGCGAACAGTGCCGATGAATACATCAGGTCCGTTGACAGGAACAGGGCGAAGAAGTCGTTGCCGAGATCGTAGTGAGCCGCGATGTTGCGCCGGCTGCCTTCGCGGCTGTTGCGGCGCAGCCGGTTCCAGCCGCGCAGCAGCCAGCCGCCGATGCGTGCCGGGCCACGTTCCATGCCGTCCAGCAGATCGCGGTTGCGCACCAGCAGGCGTACCAGCGCAACCAGGTCGTCGCATTGCCAGTCGCCATGGATGTAGCTCTCGCCGGCGCCTACGCTGCCTTGTGCGGCGACTTTGCGGTAGAACGCCGGGTCATCGATGGTCACAGTGACATGCAGTTCCCCCGCTGCGTCACCCAGCAGTGTTTCGCCGAGGGCATCCCGTACCCGCAGCTGGCCTTCGCGCAGCGGCGCAAGCTGGGACAGCAGGCGTTGGCGCAGGTATGCGTCGAGCGCGCCGGCCCGGGGCATGGCTGCCGATGGAGTCATCTCGTTCATCGCGTTTTTCCGGCAAGTGAGGGGTGGTCATGGACCGGGTTGCGCTTGAGCCACAACCGCAGTGCATGCCAGTGAATCGCCGCAACGACCTGCACGGTCATCAAGGGATACAGGGTGAGCACCTTCGCCAGGCCGCGCCCGTCCAGCGGTCGTCGCTGCATGTGCTGCGTGGCGTCGAACTGGCGCACGCCCTCCTGCAGAACCTGCATGTGGACCCTGAGGTCCTCGCCGGGCGTGCTGAACCGCCAGTCGTAGGTGCAGTCCATCGCCATGAAGGGCGACACATGGAAGCGCTTCTGGAACTGCCAGCGCAGTGAGCCCGGCTCGCTGGCCGCTTCTGCCACTGACAGGACGTAGGCGTGGCGCTCTTTCCAGGGCGTATTGGTGATGTCGGCCACGATGCAGTCCAGTGTGCTGCCGTCAGGCTGGTAGCAGTAATAGAAGCTGACCGGGTTGAAGACGTGCCCGCCGAAGCGCAGATGGGTCAGCAGGCGGATGGGGCCCGCCGGGCGATGACCCCGCACGCCTGCGACATGGCGGCGGACCGCCTCGGCAAGCGGCATCGAGGGGTCGCCGAAGTAGTCGCTGCGCCGGAACTCTGCCAGATTGCGGCGGTTCAAGGACCACAGCCATCGTCCGGCAAAGATCGTGTCCAGCTCGTCGAGATCAAGCAGCAGCTGCGCGACCGGGTAGCGGAAGGCGTGCGCGTGCGGCTGGTGCCTGCGGTGTATCACGTGGCCGAAGTAGAGGGCGCTGGCGCTCATGCGGCGGCCTCGTCCTGTGTCATGGGACGTGGCTGTGGCGAACAGGTCCGCATTGCGTCGACGACACGACGGGCACTGCGGATGCCATCTTCGTGGAAACCCCACCCCCAGTAGGCTCCGGCAAACCAGGTGTGGCGGCGGCCCTGTACGTCGGCCCAGCGCTGCTGGGCTCGGACTGCAGCATGATCGTGCACCGGGTGTGCATAGCTCATACGACGCAGTATGCGGCGTGGGTCGATCGCCTCGGTGCGGTTGAGCGTCACGACCAGCGGGATGTCGCCGGGCAGTCCCTGCAGCAGGTTCATGCAGTAGCTCACGGTGCAGGGAGCGGCGGGATCGCGCGGCACATGCGCGTTCCATGCAGCCCATGCCTTGCGGTTGCGGGGCAGCAGGGATGCATCGGTGTGCAGTACGACGTCGTTGGGCTGGTAGCGGATGGCACCGAGTACGTCACGTTCGATCGGATCGGCATCGGCCAGCAGTGCCAGCGCCTGGTTGCTGTGGCAGGCGAGGATCACTTCATCGAATCCTTCCACGCCCGCAGCGCTGTGCACGCGCGCGCCCCAGGGCATCCGCTCGACGGCGAGGACGGGACACTCCAGGCGCTCGTGCACCCGCCAGCGGCGGCGCAGGGCGTCCACGTAGCGCGCCGAACCACCTTCCACCACGCGCCACGGCGCGCGGCCGGTCATCTGCAGCATCTGGTGGTTGGCCATGAACTGGGCCAGGTAGCGTGCGGGGAAGTCCAGGACGGTCGCCGTCGGCGACGACCACAACGCCGACGCCATCGGCAGCAGATGCTCGTCGACGAAGGCCTTGCCATAGCGCTGGCTGCGCAGATAGTCGCCCAGCGTTGGGCCTTCCCGCTCGGCCAGCAGCAGCGGCGCATCGCGATAGAAGCGCCGCAGGTCGGAGAGCATTCCCCAGAAGCGCGGCGAAACGAGGTTGCGTCGCTGGCAGAACAGGCCGTCCAGCGAGGTGGCGTTGTACTCCACGCCCGAACGCTCGCTGTGCATGGAGAAACTCATGGTGGTGGGCTGCGAGGTGACGCCCAGCTCGTCGAACAGCGCGCTCAGCAGCGGATAGTGCAGCGGATTGAACACGATGAACCCGGTGTCCACAGCCATCCGCGTCCCGCCCAGCTCGATGTCGTGGGTGTGGGTGTGTCCGCCGAGATAGTCGTTGGCCTCGAACAACGTGACGTCATGTTCGCCGTCCAGCCACCATGCACTGGCCAGACCAGAGATTCCCGAGCCGATGACTGCGATGCGCATGTCAGTATCTCGCCTTGTCCAGGACCCACGCAGGGATGGGTTTGAGCCCGCTGACCAGCCGCAGGGCGGCCATTGCGCGCAGCCCGTACCAGGTCATGTCCACCTCCCACCAGCGGAAGCCCTGCCTGACCGAGCCGGGAAAGAAGTGATGATTGTTGTGCCAACCCTCGCCGAAGGTCAGCAGTGCCAGCCATAGATTGTTGCGGCTGTCGTCACGGGTATCGAAGCGGCGCCGGCCGAAGCGATGCGCCAGCGAGTTGATGGTGACGGTGGCATGGAACAGGACGACGGTGGAAACGAAGAAGCCCCAAACCAGAAGCTGCGGCCCGGACGTGTGCAGGCCGGGCGCTGCCCGTTCGAGCAGTTCGCCCAGTACATAAAGGCCTGCCGCCAGCAGTACCGGCACCGCGATGTCGAAGCGGTCCAGCCAGCGCAGTTCCGGGAACCGGGCCAGATCAGGCACCCGGGCAAGGTCGGTGGTGAACGCCTCGCGGGTCAGGAACCAGCCCATGTGACTGCGCCAGAATCCGCGCTGGCGTGGGGAATGGGGGTCCTGCGGCTGGTCGGCGTGGCGGTGGTGATGCCGGTGGTGCGCGGCCCACCACAGCGGGCCGCGCTGCACGCTGGAAGCGCCGATCACCGCGAATACGAACTGCACCCAGCGCGGCGCCTGGAAGGTTCGATGCGAGAAGTAGCGGTGATAGAAGGCGGTGATCGCAAACATCCTGATCGCGTAGAGCGCAGCTGCCACGGCCACGGCGATCCAGGACACCCCCACCCAGATCACGCCGAGGCAGGCCAGGTGCATCAGCGCGAATGGCACCGCGCGCAGCCAGTCGATCCGATCCGCACGCCCACCGTCGGTGTCCATTGCAGTGCCGGCGTCGAACCAGCGCCGGATGGTGCTCAGAAGGCGTTCGCGTCGGCTGCGGAGGGGCGCTGCGGAAGCCATGGGGCGGATCTCGAGAGAGGCGTGTGTTTCTCTACGCAGCAGGGCGGGAAATGGATGCGCCTCGTTGCAGATTCTTCGTCTTCCTGTTTGTCTTCACTTCGCCGTAACGGCGCACCCGGCGACCAGAGGCCGCGCCCACGCCTGCTGCCACTGGCTGTCCGGCTGGGGCGCAGGCGGGCTGTCGAAGCGCACCACCACGGCGGGGTAAGTGCCACGTGCATCGCGCAGGTTGCTGGTGCCGCGGAACTCCAGCAGGCGACGATCGGCCTCGGCGTAGACCAGTGACAGGCGTGGGGCCACGCCGCCATACCAGGTGTCCAGCTGGACCTCGAATGACTGTGCAGCCAGCCCGCGCCAGCGGTTCGCACCACGCCAGCTGACCTTGACCGGATAGAAGCGCTGGCGCCCGGGGACGAGAAAGGGCAGGGTCACCTCGGCTCCCTGCAGCAGCGGTGTCCAGTGCTGGCGCACGGCCGCATCGAAGCCGGCATCGACGACTGCACCGGCAGGCGCTGGCAGGCGTGCCTGCCGCGATGTGGTCGAGGCACTCTCTTTCCACGAGATGCGGACTGCATCGCTGGACATCTCCACGTCAGCCTGCTGACCGGAGCGCTGGTCGAGCAGCCGGTAGCCGCGCGCCAGCGGTCGATCCGTGGCCGCCATGTGTTTTCTTGCGAAGGGCTGGCCGTCCGGGCACAGGTACTGGACCCAGCGCTCGGCGCCTTCCGTGGCGCCCCGCTGCCAATGCATCTCGCGGTAGGCCACCCGGCCATCCGGCAGGGTGGCGATGCCCTCGTTGTGCAGCAGGGTGGCCGCGAGGGCGGGGCAGGGCAGGCACAGCAGCAGGAAGGTGAGGCGCATCGAAGGCGCTCCGGCGGGATGTGTTCTGGCATACGCGGCAGGGCCGTTGCTGGATGCAGGTCGGTGCTGCATCCAAACGGGCCCGTGGCCCGTACTCAGGACAGACCTTCACCAGCCCGCCGCGACCGCAGATGTACCCTGACGCCGCCAGCCCTCCCGTTCCCTTCGACACCGCCCGCCTCGTGTCCAGTTCCCAGCAGCCCAGCACTGACGCACTGAACTGGACCGGTGACATGGACGCGGTGGCGCGGTTGCGCGACCGCGACTGCTTCATGCGCATCTATGACCACTTCATGCCCAGGTTGTGCGTCTATCTGCGCGGACTCGGCGTGCCGGATGCCGTGGCTGAAGAGCTTGCGCAGGAATGCCTGTTGAAGGTGTGGCTGCGCGCTGGAGACTACGATCCGGCGCAGGCGGCACTGAGTACATGGCTCTACCGGATCGCCCGCAACCTGCATATCGACCGGGTCCGGCGCGAGCGCAGCTGGATGCAGGTCCAGGCGGCCGTCGAAGAGGCCGCTGCCGCGGACCTGGTCGAGCGCAGCAGCGCCGAGCAGTTTGCCGACCATGCACGGCTGCGCCAGCGCATCAACGAACTGCCGGCCGTGCAGGCGCGCATGGTCCGGATGTCGTACTTCGAGGCCAAGAGCCACGGTGAGATCGCCTCCATTCTGGGCATGCCGCTGGGGACCGTGAAGTCGCATCTCCGCCGCGCATTCCTGCGCCTGCAGTCGCGGATCGGAGGTGCGCAATGAGCCCGCACCACCATCTGCACGAATCGACGTTGATGAGTTATGCGGCCGGCGCACTGCCGGCGCCACTGAGTATCGTCGCCGGCACGCATCTGGAGCGCTGCCCGGTGTGCCGGCAGCGCCTGCGGGAGGCTGAGGCGATCGGTTCGGCGCTGCTGGAACACACCCAGCCTGCGCTTGCCGAAGACCGCCGGGACGCCCTGCGCGAGGCCATGCTGGCCCATCTGTCCTCGCAGGCGGTCTCAGCAGCGGCCGAGCCATCATCGCCGCGGGAGGTGCCGCATGAACGGCCTGAGGCTGATCCGGACTACCTGCCGGCATCGCTGCACCCGTATTTCGGCAGGTCACTGGCAGCGCTGCGTTGGCGCTGGATCGCGCCTGGCGTGCACTGCATCCGGGCCGAACAGATGCCATCGTTGATCATGCTGAAGATCGCCCCCGGAAAGTGCCTGCCGATGCATAGCCACGGGCAGAGCGAACTGACGCAGATCCTGCGCGGTTCCTACAACGATGCGTTGGGCCTGTTCGCGCCTGGCGATGTCGCGGATCTTGACGAGGACGTTGAGCACCAGCCGGTGACCGCGCCGGGCGTGCCATGCATCTGTGTATCCGCGCTGGATGCCCCGCTGGTGTTCAGTGGTTGGCTGGCGCGCCGCATCCAGCGTTTCGTGAAACTCTGAGCCCCGTGGACAGCCACGCCGCCCCTGGCCGCATGAAGCTGCTCGTTGCCGGTGCAACAGGGCTGGTGGGGCAGGGCGTTGTCCTGGCCTGCCTGGAATCGCCCCGGGTGCAGCGTGTCACGGCACTGGTCCGCAGGCCGGGCAGCCGGCCGGGGCAGCAGGTCGCCGAGCTGCTGCTCGCCGATTTCCGGCAGGCCGCCGGGAGTGTTGACCTGTTTTCGGGATTCGACGCCTGCCTTTACTGCGCCGGAGCGCCGCCGGTGGGAACCCGCGAAGCCGAGTACCGCGCGGTCACCTTCGATGCCACGCTCGCGGTGGCGTCTGCGTTTGCCCGCGCATGTCCGCAGGGGCGCTTCCTGTACGTGTCCGGGGCTCATGCTGATCCGCAGAGCCGCATCATGCCATTGCGGGTGAAGGGGCAGACCGAACAGGCGCTGGCCCGCTTGCCGATCCGTACGGTGATGTTGCGACCAGGCGGTGTCCAGCCTGTTGCAGGTACAGGCACGGTGCATTCGTGGATGAAGCCACTCTATGGTGTCGGCGCCCCGGTGCTGGGGCTGGTCGCACGCATGGCCCCTTCCATCGCGACCAGCAATCTGGCCCTGGGGCGGGCGATGGTTGCATTGGCCGACATGCCACAGCCGCCGGGCGTCGTTGAGTGCGCGCAGATCAACCGGCTCGGAACCAGACAAGGCCCCTGAGCCGGCGCGCGCCCCGGTCCGTCAGCTGGAGGACGCCAGCACGCCGCGGATCGATTCGGCCAGATCGGCGCGCGTGAATGGCTTGCTCAGCAGCGCCGCAGAGCGGCCCGCGCCCCCCGGGGCGTCATGATCGCGCGGATAGCCGGATGTGAACAGAATCGCTACCTCAGGCCAGCGCTCCCGGACTTCGCGACCCAGTTCCCAGCCGGACATGCCGGGCATCACGATATCGGAGAACAGCAGATCGATGCGCGCGTCCGGGCGTTCCAGCAGGCGCAGCGCGGACGGCCCGTCATGTGCCTCCAGCACGCGGTAACCCAGCTGGCGCAGGGCGTCAACGGTGTACGCGCGGACATCGTCATTGTCTTCAGCGACCAGGATGGTCTCGCCGCGCTGTTCATAGCCGGCCAGGCCCGCTGCCGGCGCGGGAGATTCACAGGGCAGTGGCAGCGGCGAGCGCGGGAACATCATGGTGATGCTGGTTCCTCCGCCCTCCACGGAGTCGATCAGGACGTGGCCGCCGGACTGCTTGACGAAACCATGCACCATGGAGAGCCCCAGGCCCGTGCCACGCCCCACCTGTTTCGTGGTGAAGAACGGCTCGAACACCCGCGCCAGCGTATCGGCCGGCATGCCGTGGCCGTTGTCGCGGACGCGCAGCATCACGTACTCGCCCGGAGCCGCATCGGGGAACAGGGCGGCATAGTCGCCGTCGAGATGGCTGTTGTCGATCTCGACCTTCAGCCGGCCGCCGCTGGGCATCGCATCGCGTGCATTCACCGCGAGGTTGAGCACGGATGCCTCCAGCTGCGCGACGTCCAGTTCCACGCACCAGATGCCGGCAGCCGTGCTGATCTCCAGTCGCACCAGCTCGCCCAGCGCCCGCTGCAGCATGTCCTGCATTCCGAGCATGCAGTCGTTGAGATTGACGGCCTGGCTGCGCAGGGGCTGACGGCGCGCGAAGGCCAGCAGCCGCTGGGTCAGGCTTGCCGCGCGCGAGACGCCCTTCAGGGCGTTGTCCAGTGCGCGTGTGGTCGCCTCGGCCGACGCTCCGGGATGGCCGCTCAACAGCATCGCGTGCTCGACGTTGCCGGAGATGACCGTCAGGATGTTGTTGAAGTCATGGGCGATGCCGCCGGTCAGCTGCCCGACGGCCTCGATCTTCTGCGCCTGCCGGAGTGCATGCTCTGCCTGTAGTCGTGCGGTGGTCTCCACGGCTTCGGACACCACCGCGGTGACCTCGCCTGCGCCGTCCTGCAACGGACGGAATGAAACGTCGAAACTTCGCCGACCGGTGGGCAGCTCCAGTTCGAGCGAGTGCAGGGAGCTGCGCCCACGTACGGCATCGGCAACCGCCTTGTCGATCACCTCGCTCATTCCGGGCGTGGTGGTGAACCAGGGCGTCTGCCAGTAAGGGGTATCCACAACGTGCGCCTTCTCGGCCAGCACCGCGGCCAGCGAGGCGACGTTGGCGTCGACGACACGCCCGGACAGGTCAAGCAGCACCTGATGCTGGAAGCTGGACTCGAAGATGGACTGCAGACGTCGCTTGCTGGCCCGGAGCTCGGCGGTGCGCGCCTGAACCTGCCGCTCCAGCGACTGGTTGTCCTCGCGCAGGGCCAGTTCGGCGCGCTTGAGCTGGGAAACGTCGCTGCCCACGCAGATGTAGCCGACCACGCGGCCATCGGCTGCGCGCTCCGGTACGCAGTCCATCTGTACGAAGCGCGTCTCACCGCTGCGATGGGCAAGACGTGCCTGGAAGTTGGCGCGCTCTCCCTGGAGGACCTGCTGCAGGCTGGGCAGCGCCTCCTCGAAGGCTGAAATCCCACTGATCTCGCGCGCAGTCCGTCCCTGCACTTCGGCCAGGCTTACCCCGTGCCAGTCGAGAAACGCACGGTTGGCGAAGCGGAAGCGGTGTTCGTGATCGAACTGCGCGATCAGCGCCGGAACCACGTCGGTGATCTGCTGCAACTGCGCCTGGCTGTCATTCAGTGCCGCCTGGGCCTGGGCCAGCTTGCCACGCTCGTGCGCCTCCTGCCGTGCACGCCGTATCGCGTCCGGCAGTCGTTGCAGCCGCTGCTTCACCACGTAGTCGCGCGCGCCACGGGTCAGGGCCTGCACCGCCAGTTCTTCGGTAAGCGTGCCGGAAACAAAAATGAATGGCGTATGGGGGACGCGTTCGCGCGCCAGGGCCAGGGCCGCATCGCCATCGAAGCCGGGCAATACATGATCGGCGAGGATGACGTCATGCGTGCCGCTGTCGATGGCATCGAGGAAGCCCCGACGCGTCCATACGCGCTCCGCCTCGAAATCCAGGCCGGCCCGCAGCAGCTGGGCGGAGATCAGCTCCGCATCGAGTGCGCTGTCCTCCAGCATGAGGATGCGCAGGCGCTCGCCGCGGTCGGTGATATCACCCATGGTGGTGTCCCGAGCCGTTCGGGCGATGCGGCGGTGGTTGATTGGTGATTCCCCAGAACATGCCAAGACCCTGGATCGCGTCGAAGAATTCCTTGAAATCCACGGGCTTGACCACGAACGCGTTGACCCCTAGTTCATAGCTGCGGATCAGATCCTGCTCCTCCCGCGACGAGGTCAGCATCACGATCGGGGTGCTGCTGAGAACGGGATCGCCACGAACCTGCTCGAGCACCTCCAGTCCATTGACCTTCGGCAGCTTGAGATCGAGCAGCACGACCACGGGGCCGCCATGGCGGGCACCGGAAAAGGCGCCCTCGCATCGCAGATAGTCCAGCGCCTCGGCGCCGTCACGCACATGGATGACATCATTGAGCAGCTGGCAACGCGACAGCGCGGCCAGGGTCAACTCAGCATCCTTGGGGCTGTCCTCGACAAGCAGGATCGGCCGCAGGTCCCTCATTGAACATCTCCAGAATGCAGGGGCAGGGTGAAATGGAGGGTGGCGCCTTTGCCCGGCTCGCCCTCGGCCCAGGTGCGGCCGCCATGGCGGCCGATGATGCGGCGCACGTTGGCCAGGCCGATGCCGGTACCTTCGAATTCCTCGACATGGTGCAGCCGCTGGAACACGCCGAACAGCTTGTCCACATAGCGCATGTCGAAGCCGCAACCGTTGTCGCGCACAGTGAAGACATCCTCGCTTTCCGAGCGCTCGTGCGCCACTGCGATCACCGCGTGCGTGCGCTCGCGGGTGAACTTCACTGCATTGGACAGCAGGTTCTGCCAGACCAGGCGCATCATGGTGGGGTCGGCCTCAACCGGGGGCAGGTCCCCGATCTGCCAGTGGACGTCGCGTCCGTGGTATTCGAACTCCAGCATCTTCCGCACATCCTCCACCATGGCTGCCATGTCGATGCGTGCGCGACCCAGCGTCGAGCGGCCCATCTGGGAGAAGCTCAGAAGATCATCCACCAGCGTGCCGGCCGATTTGGCCGAATCAACGATGGTGTCGAGGAAACGCCGCTCGGTCTCGTTCAAGCGCTCGGCTGCCGAGCTGCCCAGCAGTTCGGAATAGCCCACGATATGCCGGAACGGGGCGCGCAGATCATGGCTGATGGAATACGAGAACGCTTCCAGCTCCTTGTTGCTACGCATCAGCTGCTCGTTCAGTTCGGCCATCTCTTCCGCCTTGCGCAGCACGATGTCGACGATGGCGTTGCGCATCTCGAGCGCCGCATCGCAGTCGACCTCGTTCCACGGCAGGCTGCGCTGCTGCACGGTCTCTTTCCATGCCTCGAATGAATGCCGTGGCGACAGGGCGTCGCTGCCGCCTGCGCTCTTGCGTGGATCGCCACCCCATCTGACCGTGCGTACCACCTCTGGGCGGAACCACATCAGGTAGCTGTCATGCAGCTGGGAGATGGATACGGCGATCACGCCGCTGGCGACATCGCTGAACTGCTCCGCAGGCGGCCAGGCCGCGGTCAGATGATCGGTGAAGTACATTTCCTCGCCCACGTGCGCGGTCGCGAGCCACTGTGCCAGCGCAAGTACCTCCGGATTCCCGGGGCATTGGCCCAGGCGCACGCAGTCGTTCCTGTGCACGATGGCCGCGCCCTGCGCGCCGGTCAGTGAAAGCAGGCTGTCGGGGTCCCGGCGGAGCGCGGCCATGAAGTCCTCGTCGCCGGCCATGCGGCCCAGCAGCTTGACCAGCAAGGACCGGCGCCCGACCCGTTCCTCCACGGCGCGTGCGCGCTGCTTCAGTGCGATCTGCAGCGACAGGATCTGCCCCATGAACTCGCAGGCCGTGCGCACGTGATAGGGCAGCCGGCGCGGCTGTGCGCTGTGGCACGACACCAGCCCCCACAGCTGCCCCTCGTGGATCAGCGAGACCGACATCGATGCCGCCGTGCCCATGTTGCGCATGTACTGCAGGTGCACCGGCGAGACGCTGCGGAGCGTGGAAAGGCTCAGGTCGGTGGGCGGGGCCTGGCGATGATGCCCGGCCCGCACCAGGGGCACGGGCGTGTAATCGCAATCGGCGATCAGCCGCACCCGGTTATGCAGATACAGGGCGCGCGCCTGCGCCGGAATATCCGATTCCGGGAAGCGCAGATCAAGATACGAAGGCAGGATGCCGTTGCCATCTTCGGCCACGACGGTTCCATTCCAGCCGGCGTCGAACTGGTAGACGAGCGTACGGTCGAATCCGGCGATCCTGCGTATGTGCGCAGCCGCCAGCTGGCAGAGATCCTCGACCGTCGCGGCACCCTCGATGGCGAGCATCAGTTCGCGGATCGCGGGGTACAGCTCCTCCAGCGAGGCGGGTTGACCGGCAACGGGGGCTTCCAGTTCGAT
This sequence comes from Stenotrophomonas sp. B2, assembly GCF_014947095.1. Taxonomy (NCBI): domain Bacteria; kingdom Pseudomonadati; phylum Pseudomonadota; class Gammaproteobacteria; order Lysobacterales; family Lysobacteraceae; genus Stenotrophomonas; species Stenotrophomonas sp. B2. Next base: position 110,583 of record NZ_JADCQA010000011.1, read on the forward strand.
CAGAAGATCGTCATCTGAACGATGCGCGAGCAACTGGTGGCGCCCCAGCCCATCCAGGTGGACCGCGCCCAGGTGCAGCGTGCCGCCGGGTGCGATGTGCCGCAGGCGATGTACGAAGGGGCCGATCACACCGCCCAGTGCGTTCTCGACATGCTGCATCAACGGATCACCGTACTGGCGCAGCGCGATGGGCTGGCTAACGGCACATTCCCGCACCAGCAGCGTCAGCGGATCCAGCACCAGCAGCACGCCATAGGGCTGGATGGCGCCCGGTGTGTGGATGGGTTCCCGCGCACAGTCCGACAGTGCATCGTTCCAGGTGCGATCAGCGGAAGGCATCAAGGGCGGTACTCATGATTCGTGACGGGCCGGGCGGAATGGAATGGTGACGGAAAATGCTGCGGCCGCATACCATCCGGACGATGTGAATGCCTGTTCACGCATTGCTGAACACTTCAGCTGCGCAACGCCGCACGAATGCAAACGCCTGTTGAGCCGCGCTGCAGGCCTGCTGGCGTTGCTGCTGCGTGAGGGGTTCCGCATCCAGATGCGCGCGGGTGATCCGCCATTGCTCGGCCACGCCTGCAGGCGAAGGTGCAAGGTGACGGGCGCCATGGCCGGCACCCAGCCCCAGCGCGGCGGCGTACTTGAGCAGGACAGCCGAACCCAGGGCAGAACCCTCGACGGTGTACAGCCAACCCAATGCCGACGCACGGGATGCGTGCTGCAGCCTGGGACGCCAGGCATGCGCGCGTGGCAGCGGGGCGCCCATATCCAGCAGATCCTGTTCAACCAGCTGCAGTCGTGCCGTTGCCGGAAGCATCAGCCCGTCCATGTACAGCGGCGCGGCGGCGTGGTGGAAATGCCATTGGACCTGGAGAAATCGCCCGTAGCGCAATGTGGATTCGAACAGGCGTTGCCCGATCAGGAACGCATCGAGGCTGCCGTGCACCGACCGCGTGGCGTCCCTCAGGTACACGCTCAACGGACTACCGGCAGACTGCTGGCAGCGGGCGGGTGGATCGGAGGACGGCAATGGACTGTGCATCTGCGGCACCCTAGCAGAATCGGTCCGCGGCCCGCACAAGATTTCGCGGTCACTGCATGTGCACTGCACACCCGCTGCACGCCGGTTTCCATAACGTACGCAGGACACTTCCACTGGCGCTCCGTCGTGAACCTGCACACACCCCCGAACACGTCCCACTCCATGCGCGCGATGCCGGACAGCTGCCAGTTCCAGCTGCTGGATGTGGATCTTCTGCAGGACCCCGGCACCCGCCGCATCGTTCACCTGTATTCCATGGTGGCACGCTGCCTGCGCTGCGAGACGGTGTTCAAGGCGGTGGAGGGGCAGGGCCTGGTCAGTATGTCGGCCATCCGCGTGCTGCGCTGCCCGACCGGCTGCGGGCAGCAGTCGCTGAAGGGCGCGACCCTGCGCAGCTGGCAGCCTGCGCCTGAAGCAACCGCCTGAAGCGCGCACCGCCTTACAGGGCCCCGGGGTTGGCCTGCCACACCGCGTAATTGAGTACGGCGGCGAACCCAACCCACAGCAGATAGGGCAGTAGCAGGATCGCCGCCAGCGTCCGGATGCGCGTGAAGGCAATCACGGTGGCGATGATGAGCGCCAGCAGGGCCAGGATATCCACGAAGGCGAGCGCACCCTGTTTCCATCCAAAGAACAGCCAGCTCCATGCGGTGTTGGCTGCCAGCTGCACGACGTAGAGCACCAATGCCACCGTGTTGGGACGCCGTTCCTTCTCGCGCCAGACCAGCCACGCGGCCACTGCCATCAGCGCGTACAACACCGTCCAGACCGGTCCGAACAGCCCGGCGGGAGGCGCCCACGCGGGCAGCGACAGGGTGGAGTAGAAGTCCGATGCCGAGATCGAGGCCCGTGCGCCAAGCGCCGCTGCCACGAAGGTCAGCGTAAGCCAGCCGGCCAGTCCAAGGGCCTGCGTTGTTCGTTTCATCGGGCATCCTCGCGTGGGTCTCGAACCAATACGAACGAGTGGCACGTTTGGATGCAGCGCCGGCCGTCAGTCCCCAGGCGCTTGTTGCGCAGGGGCCGCCGAGGCGGGCAGCAGGGAGGGGCGCTCATCAAACCACTCGCGGGCCTTTGCCAGGTGCCAGCGGCGCTGCTCGCCGTCGAGCTCGAGGCCGGCGCCGAGCACGCCCCAGCGCAGATAGAGATCGCCGCGCTTGTGCTGACCGGGAAGATCGAGGCGGGCGCGGACGGACCACCGGTCATTCTCCGCAGTCAGCTCGTCCAGGGTGAGATGCCCCGGCCGCCAGCGCAGTACGGTCTGCGCATCGACCTGGCCAGCGTCGAGCAGCGACAGCACCCAGCGCGGATAGTCGCCGCGCTCGGCAAACACCGCCAGCAGGGGCGAGGCATCGCTCATTGCCACGGCGCCACGTGCGTCCACCTGGAACGGCGACTGTGCATCGATGCGCCCGGACTGGATGTCGATACGTCCGCGCCACGGCGTCTTGCGTGCGACACCGGCCATCTGGATGTTGCGCAGCTCGACGGTGCTGCCGGAGACGTCGAAATGGCGGTCAGTGAAGTTGCCGCGGCGCAGGGCTGCATCCAGCTGCACGTCGCCGGCCAGTGACAGCCCGGCGACCTGCGCACGTGCCTGCCGGCCCAGCAGGCGGGCGCTGCCCTGGCCGATGCGACCATTGGTGTCCAGCCGCATCTCGCCGCTCACCTGGCCGGTGCCGCCGAGCAGCCGTACCTGGTCCGTGCCCAGATAGCGGTTGTAGGCCGCCAGGTCCGGAATGGTGGCGTCACTGAAACGCAGGTGCGCGCGCACACCGTTGCGCAGCTCGCGGATACGGCCGTCACCGCTCAGCGTCACCTGCAGATCGCGGCCATCGAACAGCCGTGTGCGCGGCGCGTCCGTCGGGTTGGCAGTGAAGCGGGGCAGGCGTACCGACAGCTCGGCGCGGGTGGGCGATCCGTCCTTGAGCTCACCATGCGCGCTGGCCGTGCCCGCCATCGTCACGCCGGCAATACCGGCAACCGCTTTGGCGGAGGGAATGTCGACCGTGCTGCCCGCCACCAGTTCACCGTTGCGGAGCTTCAGATCCGCCTGCAGGACGCCGCCGCCATCGAGCTGCAGCCAGGGTTTGCGAACGAACAGCGCGGGGATCCAGTTGAGCGAGGTGAAGGTCCACTCGCCGCGCACCGTTCCCGAGGTCCGTTCGATCAACTGGTCGATCTGGCGGAAAGGAATCTCACGGCCAGCAATCCGCAGATCGGCGTCCAGCGCTGCGCCCGTTCCTTCCTTGGGAGGCAGCCGGGCCTGCAGCCGAATGTCGTCGGCGGTGTTGAGCTGCAGGGCCAGAACGCCACGGCCGGGAGCGCCGTCACCGAGCAGCAGGGGCACGTGCCACAGCGCGTGGCTGCCGGGCTGCAGGCGTCCATGGTCCATGCGGATGTCCATCTGCAGTCGCCCCGGCACCGGGGCACTGGCGATCCGCGGCTGCGCTAGGCCGGTATCCAGGCGCAGCCCCTGGCTTCGTGCGTTGACCTCGAGCGCAGCCCGCAACAGGCCCAGTTTGGCCAGGCCGGGCGCCTGGTCGCGGAAATGGCGGGGATAGCTGAAGCGGGACGTGAGTTCTGTGTCCCCCAGCAGCTGGACGCCGTCATAGCTGACGTCGGCGGCTTCAAAGCGGACCTGGGAATCGAACAGTTCCGACGGACCGCCGCGCAGCTGCTTGAGGAAGCCGACCGTTCCGGCTCCCTTGCCGATGATCAGCAGCTTGCCCAGCCGGGCACTGCGGATGCTGTCGCTATGGATGGCGTTGAAGCGCAGCGTCCACCCGCGGGTGCCGCGGGGGGGCGAGGGGACGACCTGATCGACGCGACTGACGTCGGCCGAAACACCGGTCGCCTGCAGCCGCGGCACCCGGACTTCGCGCCGGAACAGGGGGAGGAGGGCAAGGCGCGCACTGGCACGTTCCGCATGCAGCACATAGACCGTGTGGTTGACGTGGCCGCGCATGTGCACGTTCCAGGCGATCACGTGGCCCGGCACCAGTGTGATCGCCGGGCCCGTGGTCATCACGAACTTCTGCGGCTTGCGGTTGGTGACGTTGTCGAACAGCGGCGTGTTGAGGAAGACGTTGCCCGCCAACAGATAGGCTGCGTAGAGGCCGAGCAGGATGTAGAGCGCTGTGCGCCACCGGCGAGGCAACTGCTTGAGGCGCGCGCGGACTGCTGCCATGAATGCTCAACATGATGACGAACTCCGGCCACTATGGCCGAGTACCGTGGTTCACCATGTGAAGTGACTGGCGGCGCTGGTGCAGCATGGCCCAGTGCGGAAACCGCATGAAGGTGGCGGCGTTCCGCTCGCGCAGGCAGCCGCACTGAACCCTGTGCCGGACCAGCGATGGCTCAGAGCAGCAGCAATGCCCCGAGTAGCGCGGGCGGCATCACCAGTACGCCGATGCGCAGGAAGTCGAGCCCGCTGACATGTTCGCCTTCCCGACGCAGGGCCACCAACCACAGCAGGGTCGCCAGCGAACCGGTCACCGACAGGTTCGGGCCGAGGTCCACACCAATCAGCAGTGCCGCGCGCGTCTGCGCCGGCAGGTCGGCCATCTGCCCCAGTGAGCCTGCGGCCAGACCCACCGGCAGATTGTTGGCGAGATTGCTGAGCAGGGCTGCGACCGAGCCGGCCAGCCACCCGGCCTGGTGGGGTGAGGTGCGGGCAAGGGACTCCAGCGCACTGGCCGCCATCTGTATCACGCCGGTCTGTGCCACGCCTTCGACCAGAACGAACAGACCTGCCACCAGCGGCAGCACGCCCCAGGACACGTTGCGCAGCAGCGGCAGCGGACTCTGGCGCTGGCGAAGGGCGACGGCGACGACGCCCGCGCTGCCTGCGCAGAAGGTCACCAGACCCAGCGGGCCGTTCAACGCCGACGTCACCAGCAGCGCTGAGCCGGTGAACAGCACGCCGTAAGCACTCAGGCGACCGCCAGCAGACAGGGGGCGATGTTCCGGCGCCGGGGCCAGTGGCTGCGCGATCTCGCGGCGGTGCACCCAGCGCAGGACCAGGTAGGTCGCACCGATCGCCGCCAGCGACGGCAACGCGAACTGCGCCAGCCACTGCTGCAGCGGTGGCATGTGCCTGCCATACACCACCAGATTGGCCGGATTGGAGATGGGCAGCACGAAGCTTGCCGCATTGGCGATGAACGCACAGACGAACAGGTAGGGCAGGGGATTGGCGCGGGCCGCCCTGCACGCGGCATAGACCGCAGGGGTCAGCACGACCGCGGTCGCGTCGTTGGAGAGGAATACCGTCACCAGCGTGCCCACCAGGAACACCAGGTCGAACAGCCGCCGCCCGGAGCTCCCCGCGTGCCGCACCGCGTACAGCGCCAGCCAGTCGAACAGGCCTTCCCGCCGCGCGAGCTCTGCCAGAACCATCATCCCAACCAGGAACAGATAGACATCACCGCCTTCGGCGACCGCGCCCAGGACCGTGCCGACCTGCATCACACCGGTCAGCGGCAGCAGCGCCGCCGCCACGACGGCCCAGACATACTCGGGCAGGCGGAAAGGACGGAACAGCAGACCCACGGTGGCGAGCGCCACCGCCGACCAGATGATGGCGGAGGAGTAGGAAGCGAGCATGGGGAGGGGGAGCAGGAAACGCGGCATCATACCGTGTGGGTCGCGCCGCGGCCGCGTGTGCGATGCGCACAAGGGGACTGCCGCGGGAATGATTTGCTGCGCTGCACGGTGACAAGCGGGAACCAGGGTGATTAGTCTGCGCCTCAACGCGATGGTAGCGCTACCAATAGATTCGGGGTTTGGGTCCAGGGGCTGCCTTCTTTACCGCGTGTTCGTCCTGGCAGGCTTGAAAGCGAGTTTGAGTCGCGGCGCGTCCGGCGCCCGCGATGTTCGGTTTGGAATACGGGCCTCGCCCGTGCGTGCCCCTGGGAGGGGGCGGTACATCCATTCGATCGTATGTCATAGGGGACTTTCATGAGCGCTCGCAGTTTCCGTGCTACTCCAGACCCGAGGACCCGTCCATGAGCCGGACCTTGGCGAAGTTCCGCTCCAGGGCCATGTTCACGTTCGTCGGCGGCGTCCTGGTGATCAATCCCGCCTTCGCACAGGAGGCCTCCACGACCACCGCACAACCGCCTACGGCGCAGACGCAGCCCACGCAGCCTACTCAGCTGGACGCGGTGCAGGTGACCGGCATCCGCAACAGCCTCAGCCAGGCCATGGACATCAAGCGTGATTCGGCTGGCGTGGTGGACGCGATCAGTGCCGAGGATATCGGCAAGTTCCCCGATACCAACCTGGCGGAGTCGCTGCAGCGCATCACCGGCATCTCCATCGAGCGTCGTGACGGCGAAGGTGCACAGGTCACTGCACGTGGCTTCGGTCCGCAGTTCAACATGGTGACCCTCAACGGACGCCAGATGCCCGGTGCCGATGCATTCGGTGCGTCCGGGCAGGTCGCCATCGGTGGCGTCGACGGTGGCACCCGCGCCTTCAACTTCGCGCAGCTGGCCGCCGAGGCCATCAACGGCATCGAGGTCTACAAGACCAGCCAGGCGCAGGTACCCAGCGGCGGCATCGGCGCGACGATCAACATCCTGACGGCGCGGCCGCTGGATCACGAAGGGATCATCGCCAATGCCGGCGCGAAGCTCGTCTCGGACCGCAGCCAGCCGTTCGACAATGATCTGACGCCGGAGCTGTCGGGCATCTTCAGTTACAGCAACCCGGAAAAGACCTTCGGTGTGAGCCTGAGCGCGAGCCAGCAGAAGCGCAAGGGCGGCTCGGTGCAGGCCACGGAGAACTACTGGAACGTGCAGCCGTGGACGGGCTCGATGCCCGGCAACCCGACGGTGGTCAACGCGCCGGAGATCGGCCAGCTCTATGCACGCCCGAACGACCTGCGCTATGCATTCTCGGAGTTCGAGCGGGAACGCGTGAACGGCCAGGCCGTTCTGCAGTTCGCGCCCACGGACAGCCTGACCCTGACCGTGGACTACACCTACTCGACCAACGAGATCACCGAGAACCGTGGCGAGCAGGGCATGTGGCTGCAGAACAGCAACTACACCAACGTCCATTTCGATACCAGTGGTGCAGTGGCCACCCCGGTCTACATCCGCGAAATCGCCGGCACCAAGGATTTCGGGTTGGAACAGCAGCGCAGCATGCAGGAGTACAAGCTGGGATCGCTTGGCTTCAATGCCGTGTGGAATGTCACCGACCGCTTCAAGCTGAGCTTCGACGCACACAATTCGAAGAACGAGAGTCGTCCGAATGATCCGCTCACCGGCGGCGGCTCGATCTTCATGAGCATTGCCGGCACCAACAACTGTACCCGTGGCCCCCATTGCGGTGGTTCCTGGGTGCAGGAACTGGAGTTCAACAATGGTCTGCCGGTCGGCACCCAGACCTGGTATCCCAGCACGGCAGATGCGATCGCCGGCACCAACGGCGTGGTCAACCCGGGCTTCCAGGAGGGCGAGATCGGCACCCAGGTGCTGCGTGTCAACGCACAGTCGCAGGTGAGCGAGATCAAGCAGGCCCGCGTGGACGGCGAATGGAACTTCGACCAGGGGCGGTTCCAGTTCGGCGTGGATACCAACAAGTCGACCACGCACCGCATCCAGGCAGCCGAGGCCTACTCGACCCTGGGCGACTGGGGCGTGGCCAACGTGAACCGGGATACCGATGCCGGGCTCATGGATCTGCTGCGTCCGGTCAACATCGTCGGCCTGTTCGACGACTACAGCGCCAGCAGCTGGCCCGCATGGCGCGGCAACGCCGGCCAGCTCGCACAGTGGGCGGCGGACGAATATGGCGTGGGACTGGGAGTCAGCCCGCAACGCGCGGCCGACAACTTCGTGGAAGAGAAGACCAAGGCGGCCTACTTCCAGGTGGAACTGGATGGCCAGCTGGGCAGCATGCGCACCAATACCCGGCTGGGCGTGCGCTACGAAACCACCGACGTGGTCTCGACCTCGGTCATCGCCGTTCCCGAGTCCATCGAGTGGCAGGCCAACAACGATTTCCGCATCGTGCTGTCCGACGAGCAGCAGCCCTTCACCGAGAAGGCAAGGTACAGCTACATCCTGCCCAATCTCGATTTCAGCATCGATTTCACCGATGAGCTGAAGGGCCGTGCCTCGTTCGGCAAGAGCATCGCCCGCGCGCCCTACGGCAATCTCTATGCGGGCCCGGGCGCACAGCAGCCGTTCGGATCGGTGCTGATCGATCCGTCGTCGCGCGCCAGCGGCAACGCGCAGAATCCCAGCCTGAAGCCGCTGGAATCGGACAACCTCGACCTCGGGCTGGAATGGTATTTCGCCGACGCCAGCTATGTGTCGTTGACCTACTGGAACAAGTCGGTCGACAACTTCATCGGCAATACCGTTGTCCAGGAGAGCCTGTACGGGCTGACCGATCCCACGTCCGGCCCGGATGCGCGTGCGGCTCTGGACTTCCTCACCAGTGCAGCCTGCCTCTCCCAGGTCGGTGCCGCCAATGCGGCCGCCTGCTCGGCCAACGACACCTCGCTGTTCACCGCGCTGGCGTTGCTGCGCAACAACCCCGCCGGACTGGCGGCCTACAACGGAACCGACGCGCAGGTGCTGGCCACCGAAGCGGCCTACGATCTGTATGGCCAGGCGGACGATCCGCTGTACCAGTTCAATGTCAACCGCCCGATCAACCAGAACAAGTCCAAGCTGCACGGCTGGGAGCTCGGCGGGCAGTACTTCTTCGGCGACACCGGTTTCGGCGTGCTGGCCAACTACACGATCGTCAGCGGCGACGTCGGCTACAACAATGGCGGCGATCCGGGCATCGACCAGTTCTCGCTCACCGGTCTGAGTGATACCGCCAACGCCATGCTCATGTACGAGAAGTACGGCTGGTCGGTCCGCCTGGCGTGGAACTGGCGCGACCAGTACCTGATCCTGGCCAACCAGGGCGCCAGCCGCAATCCCTACTATGTGGAGGCTTACGAGCAGTGGGATCTGAGCGTGAACTACACGCTGGACGACCACTGGTCGTTCGGACTGGAAGCGATCAACCTGACCGGCGAGGACGTACGCTGGCGCTCGCGCACGTCGCAGATGATCGTGAAGCTGGCTGACCAGAGCCCACGCTACATGCTGGGTGTCCGTTACAAGTTCTGAGTCTGGCGACGGACCCGTCCGGCGCGGTACCGTTGTCCCGGCAACGGTACCGCGCGGGCCTGTCCTGACGCAGCACCTGTCGCACGTGCCGGCGGTACCCTGCCGGCCACTGGCCCCGCACCGGACTGGACACCCTGATGGCCCGCTATGAAATGCTCAACAACATCGCCCATCGGGACCTGAGGGTCGCCACCGGCTTCGGCCCCGAGTTCGGCGACGCCGTGGGCATGGTGCCGGCCTATCCCAGCGAGTTCGCCGAACTGCAGCGGGAATATCCCATCTTTCTGCGCAAACAGGCCGGATCGGGCGAATGGCAGGCCGTCGCCCTGCTCGGGTTTGAACAGCACGAGAACCTGTTCCTGCAGGACGGCCGCTGGAACGCCTCCTATCTTCCTGGAGCCGCAGCGAAGGGGCCGTTCCTGATCGGATTCCAGGAGCATTACGTCGACGGTGTGCTCACCCGTGAGGCGGTGATGCATGTCGATCTGGACCATCCCCGGGTCAGCACCGAGGCCGGCGAGCCGTTGTTCCTGCCGCAGGGTGGCAACACCCCCTACCTGGACCACATCGCCGGCGTGCTGCGTGGCATCCATGATGGCAGCGCGTTCGGCGCCGCGATGTTTGCAATGCTCGAGGAAAGCGGATTGATCCAGCCGATCACGCTCGACGTGCAGATCACGCAGCATCACCGGGTGAGCGTGAACGGATTGCACGGCATCGACCGTGAGCGCCTGGCCCTGCTGGACGACGCGACGCTGGCCGCGCTGAATCGCGCTGGCTGCCTTGAGGGCGCCTACCTGATGCTGGCGTCGCTGCACAACATGCGCCGCCTGATCGCCGAGAAGCAGCGGCGCCTGCGCGCGCAGGATGCAGCAGCGTCCACGGCCAGGAACTGAGGGCGGGCGATGGGGGCTGCGATGCGGATACTGGAGGGCATCGATCCTGCTGCGCTGCCTCTGGCCTCGCTGGTCGAGGCCGGAGAGCCGGTAGTGCTGCGAGGCATGGCGTCAAACTGGCCGCTGGTCGAGGCTGGACAGCGCTCCACGCTGGACGCGCTGGCCTACCTGGGCGGCGTCGACGCGGGCGTGCCCATCCAGTACTCGTTCGGCGGGCCGGACATCGACGGGCGCCCGTTCTACACCGCCGACTTCAGCCGGCTGAACTTCGAGGTCCGTCGCGCATCGCTCAGCGAGGTGCTGGAAGGCATCGCCTCGACACTGCATGAGCCGAGGCCGCCCACCTACTACGTGGCGTCGCTGCCGGTGGAGCGGGCATTGCTGCCGGCATTCGCACAGGCCAACCAGGCAGGGTTGGCGGGGCAGGGCATCGAGGCGTTGGCCAGCATCTGGATCGGCAACCGCGTCACCGCATCGTGCCATTTCGATACCCCCGACAACCTTGCGTGCTGCGCGGTGGGCCGACGCGAGTTCACGCTGTTCCCGCCCGAACAGATCGACAATCTCTACCCCGGCCCGCTGGATCCCACGCCAGGCGGCCAGGTGGTGAGCGTGGTGGACTTCGAACGTCCCGACTTCGACCGGTATCCCCGCTTCAGGGAGGCCCTGGCGAGTGCACGCAGCGCAGTGCTGGAGCCAGGGGATGCCATCTTCATTCCCAGCATGTGGTGGCACCACGTGCGCAGCCTGGCGCCGTTCAATGTGCTGGTGAACTACTGGTGGCGGAGCTCGCCGGCCTTCCTCGGCTCGCCCCTGCCGGCGCTGCACCATGCGATGTGGGCCCTGCGCGATCTGCCCGCGCGTGAAAAGAAGGCGTGGGAAGCGCTCTTCCAGTACTACGTATTCGGCCCCGGCGAGCGCGCGGGGCAGCACCTGCCCGACGATGCGCGGGGGGATCTTGCACCGTTCGACGAGCATCGCGCGCGCCGCATGCGCGCGATGCTGCTGGGCAGACTCAACCGCTGAGGGGCACCGTGATCGATACCGCGAGCACAGCAGAAGGGCGCATCCGCAAGGTGGTCATTGCCGGCGGTGGCACCGCCGGTTGGCTGGCCGGATGTGCGCTGTCCCATCAATTCCGCGACCAGCTGGACATCACCCTGGTCGAGTCCGAGCAGATCGGTACGGTCGGTGTCGGCGAGTCCACCGTACCGCCCATCCGCACTTTCCATCACTTTCTGCAGATCGACGAGCAGGAGTTCCTGCGCGCGGTGGCCGGCACGTTCAAGCTGTCGATCTCGTTCGAGAACTGGCGCCTGCCGGGCGAGCGCTTCTTCCATCCGTTCGGCACCATCGGACATGGCACCTGGGCCACGCCGTTCCACCATTTCTGGCTGGACAGCCTCCGCCGCGGGATGCCATCGGATCTGGGCGATTTCTGCCTGGAGAGCGTCGCCTCGCGCGACGACCGCTTCTCGCTGCAGACCCAGCCGCAGCCCAGCTACGCCTATCACTTCGATGCCGGTCTCTACGCCCGGTTCCTGCGCCGCAGAGCCGAGGCGCACGGCCTGCGACGGGTGGAGGGCAGGATCGCCGAGGTCAGACAGCATGCGCATGATGGTTCGGTGCAGTCGCTGGTGCTGGACGACGGGCAGGTCATCGAGGGCGATCTGTTCATCGACTGCACCGGCTTCCGTGGCCTTCTGATCGAGCAGACATTGAAGACCGGCTATGAGGACTGGCACGAATGGCTGCCGTGCGATCGTGCCGTCGCGGTACAGACCGAATCAATCGCGCCGCCGGTGCCGTACACCCGGGCCATCGCCCATGAAGCCGGATGGCGTTGGCATATCGCGCTGCAGCACCGCGTCGGATGCGGGCTAGTCTATTCCAGCCGGCACATGTCCGATGATGAGGCGAGGGCGAAGCTGCTGCGCGACGTGGGCGCACCACCGCTGCGCGAACCCTGGCAGGTGCCCTTCCGCAGTGGACGCCGTCTGCAGGCCTGGAACAGGAATGTGGTGGCGCTGGGGCTGGCCAGTGGCTTCATCGAACCGTTGGAATCCACCAGCATCCATCTGACGATCAGCGCCGTGGTGCGGCTGATCCAGTTGTTTCCGTTCGATGGGATCGCGGCCTCACTGGTGCAGCTCTACAACGAGGTCAGTCGCCAGGAGATGGAACACGTGCGCGATTTCATCATCCTGCATTACCACGCCACCCAGCGCGAAGAGCCGTTGTGGAAGGCGTGCCGCGAGATGGCGGTGCCCGAGTCGTTGCAGCAGCGGCTGCGCGCCTGGCGTGAGCGCGCGCACGCGTGGCAGGACCCCGGCGAGCTGTTCCGGGTCGAGTCGTGGACCAGTGTGCTGCTTGGCCAGGGCATCCAACCGGGCCGCCCGCACCCGCTTGCGCGGGCACTGAGTGACGCCGACCTGCGCACGCTGCTGAAACGCATCCAGCAGCCGGTGCGGCAGGCGGCCACGCAGATGCCATCGCAGGCGGAATTCATCGACCGCTATTGCCGGTCGGGCCCCGAGGTATGGCACGCGAACAGGGCGGCGTCGTAACAGGTCTGCCTGCAGATGCCGCGACGGCGAGCAGGGTTTTGCGTTGCAGCACGCTTTTTCCGCCGCGGCTGGTTACAGTGCGGCATCACGGCGGGCGGCACGCACGCCGTGCAAACGAGGAGGCAGTGCAACAAGGCCTCCTTTTTTGAATGTCAGAAATGGTAGCGCTAACTTTTCGGTGTTCGGAGGCGGTTTCGATGGGTCTGGTTGCCGGTGTCGACGCAGGAACGCAGAGTTTGAAGGTGCTGGTCTACGACCCGGAGGCGCGTGCCGTTGTCGCCCGCACCAGCGCGGCGCTGGAGATGAGCAGCGGCGCCGATGGCAGCCGGGAACAGATGCCGGCGGACTGGGTGGCGGCGCTGCGCACCTGCTTCGACGGGATTGATCCATCGCTCCGGTCACGCATTGCAGGTCTGGCCGTATCGGGCCAGCAGCACGGCTTCGTGCCGCTGGATGCGGCGGGCGACGTGCTGGCGCCGGCCAAGCTCTGGTGCGATACCAGCACGTCGGCCGAATGCACCCGGATCATGGATGCCGCCGGCGGAATCGACCGGACCATCGCGCTGGCCGGCAATCCGATCCTTGCCGGCTATACGGCCTCCAAGCTGCCGTGGACGAAGACGCATCGCCCGACAGCCTATGCGCGGCTGGCGACCATCCTGCTGCCGCACGACTATCTCAATTTCGTGTTGACCGGGCAGCGGTTCTGCGAGCACGGAGATGCCTCCGGCACAGGCTGGCTCGATGTGCGCACGCGCACGTGGTCGCAGGCGCTGCTGCGCGCCACGGATCCGGACCGCGATCTTGCTGCCTGCCTTCCCCCCATCGCCCCACCTGATGCGTTGTTCGATATCGACCCTGCGGCGGCCAGCATGCTCGGACTGCCGGTGACGGTGAAGGTGGCGGTCGGCGGTGGCGACAACATGATGGCGGCCATCGGCACCGGCTGCGTCACGGAAGGCCGCCTGGCGATGAGCCTGGGAACGTCGGGCACGTTGTTTGCCTACTCCGACTCACCGGTGATCGATCCGGACGGGGCCTGGGCCGCCTTCTGCTCTTCCACCGGCGGCTGGCTGCCGCTGATCTGCACGATGAACTGCACCGTCGTGACCGAGCAGGTAGCGAGTACCTTCGGTTTCAGTACGCGTGGCGGCGATGCCCACCTCGACGCGACGTCGCCCGGCGCTGGCGGATTGGTCATGCTGCCGTTCCTCAATGGCGAGCGCACCCCCGACCTGCCGCTGGGCAAGGGCGTGCTGGCCGGCCTGGACACCCACAATTTCACGCCGGCGCACATCTACCGCGCTGCCATGGAAGGGGCGACCTACAGCCTGAAGTTCGGCTACGACGCGTTCAGACGCGCCGGCATGCAGTTCGACCGCATCGTGCTTACCGGGGGTGGCAGCAACAGTGCCGCGTGGCGGCAGCTGGTGGCCGATGTGTTCGGACTGCCGGTCGACGTGCCGGTGCAGGCCGAAGGCGCGGCATTCGGTGCGGCGCTGCAGGCCCTGTGGTCCATCGGGCGGTCGCAGGGTGATGCCGCGCCGATCAGCGAGGTCACCGCGCAGCATGTCAGCGTGGACCCGGCACTGTCCGCGCGTCCGGATTCCGGCCGCAGTGCCGCCTATGCCTCCGCCTATTCGCGCTTTCTCCGCCATCTCGAGGCCGTCACGCCGCTGCAGCGCGGCTGAGGTCCGCCTCCCTCCAACATCCCGCACAACGACAGGAGCACGTACCATGACCACGCAGCCCTTCATCGGCGCCAAAGAGTACTTCCCGGGCGTCGGCCGCATTCCGTTCGAGGGCAGGGACTCGGACAATCCGCTCGCCTTCAAGGTCTACGACGCGAACCGGGTCATCGGCGGCAAGACCATGCAGGAGCACCTGCGCTTCGCCGTGTGCTACTGGCACACCTTCTGCAACGCCGGCCACGATCCGTTCGGACCGGGAACCCGGCAGTTTCCGTGGGAGGCCGGTTCGCCGCTGGCCACTGCAGAGGCGAAGGTCGATGCAGCCTTCGAGTTCTTCACCAAGCTGGGTGTGCCGTACTGGTGCTTCCATGACATCGACCTGGCGCCGGATGCAGACGACATCGGCCAGTACCAGAAGAATCTCACGCACATGGTGCGCCTGGCCAAGGCCCGCCAGGACGCCACCGGGGTCAAGCTGCTGTGGGGTACGGCCAATCTGTTCTCGCACCCGCGCTACATGAACGGCGCATCGACCAATCCTGATTTCGCCGTGGTTGCCCGTGCCGCGGTGCAGGTGAAGGCCGCGCTGGATGCCACCGTCGAGCTGGGGGGCGAGCACTACGTGTTCTGGGGTGGGCGCGAAGGCTACGCGTCGCTGGCCAATACGCAGATGAAGCGCGAGATCGAGCATTTCGCGCGGTTCCTGACGATGGCCCGCGACTACGGCCGCAGCATCGGCCTGAAAGGCAACTTCCTCATCGAGCCCAAGCCGATGGAGCCGATGAAGCACCAGTACGATTTCGACAGCGCGACCGTGGTGGGCTTCCTGAAGGAGCACGGGCTGGACAAGGACTTCAAGCTCAACATCGAAGCGAACCACGCCACGCTCTCGGGGCACACCTTCGAGCATGACCTGCAGGTGGCCTCCGACCATGGCCTGCTTGGCAGCATCGATGCCAACCGTGGCAATGCGCAGAACGGGTGGGACACCGATCAGTTCCCGAGCGATCTGTACGACACCGTAGGCGCGATGCTGGTCGTGCTGCGGCAGGGTGGCCTGGAGGGCGGGCTGAATTTCGACGCCAAGGTGCGCCGGGAGTCGACTGACCTGGAAGACCTGTTCATTGCCCACATCGGCGGCATGGACGCGTTCGCACGAGGTCTGGAAGTGGCACACGCACTGCTCACCGAGTCGCCGTGGGAGCAGTGGCGCAGGGAGCGCTACGCCAGCTTCGACACGGGGGCCGGCAAGGATTTCGAGCGCGGCACGCTGAGCCTTGCCGACCTGGCCACGCTGGCCGCCGATATCGGCGAGCCGCGCCAGACCAGCGGCAAGCAGGAACGCTACGAGAACCTGCTCAACCAGTATCTGCTGCGCTGAGCACGGCAGCGTCAAGGCGGCAATGGAGCGATCGAGGGGATGTCGATGAACCAGGCAGCAGATGGCGGAGAGAACACACGGCTGATCGTTCTGATCAGCGTGGTGGCAACGATTGGCGGGTTCCTGTTCGGGTTTGACAGTGGCGTCATCAACGGCACCCAGGACGGCCTGCACCAGGCGTTCCGCTCCGGGGAATGGATGCAGGGCTTCGAGATCGCCTCGATGTTGCTGGGCTGCGCCGTGGGCGCCTTCAGCGCCGGCAGGTTGGCCGACCGGCTGGGGCGGCGCAATGTGCTGATCCTGTCGGCGGTGATGTTCCTGCTGTCGGCGCTGGGGGCCGGCGCTGCGGGCTCTTCCGCGTGGTTCATCGTCGCGCGGGTGATAGGGGGATTTGCAGTTGGCGCGGCGAGCGTGATTTCACCGGCCTACATCGCCGAGGTGGCACCCGCCCGTTACCGTGGCCGACTGGCTACGGTGCAGCAGATCGCGATCATCAGCGGGCTGACCGCAGCGTTCCTGTCCAACTACCTGCTGGCCGCCGCCGCCGGGGCATCGACGGAGCCTCTGTGGGCAGGGCAGGCCGCGTGGCGCTGGATGTTCTGGATGCAGGCGGTGCCCTCGCTGGTGTTCCTGCTGCTGTTGCTGACCATCCCCGAGAGCCCCCGCTACCTGGTGGTGAAGCGGCGCAAGGAGGACGCACTGCGGGTTCTCACCCGGCTGCTGGGCCGCGACAAGGCACAGCTCACGCTCGACGAGATCGAGGCCTCCCTGTCCACCGACCATCATCGTCCGCGGCTGTCCGACCTGAGGAGCAGGGCGACCGGGCGGATCCGTCCCATCGTCTGGGTGGGTGTCGGCCTGGCCTGTTTTCAGCAGCTGGTCGGCATCAACGTGGTCTTCTACTACGGCGCCGTGCTGTGGCAGGCGGTCGGGTTCTCGGAGAACGACGCGCTGCTGATCAATGTGCTGTCCGGCGCACTGAGCATCGGCGCATGCCTCGTCACCGTGCTGCTGATCGACCGTATCGGTCGCAAGCCGCTGCTGTGGATCGGCTCGGTGGGCATGTCCGTATCCCTGGCGCTGGTGGTGGTGGCCTTCGCCAGCGGCTCGCTGGCCGACGGGCACCTGCAGCTGCCGGGCCGCATGGGCACCCTGGCGCTGGTCGCCGCCAATGCCTACGTCGTGTTCTTCAATCTGTCCTGGGGACCGGTGATGTGGGTGATGCTGGGCGAGATGTTCCCCAACCAGATCCGGGGCTCGGCACTGGCCGTCGCCGGTGCAGCGCAGTGGACGTCGAACTTCGCGGTCACGGTGACGTTTCCGATGCTGCTGGCCGCGGCCGGGCTGGCGGCAACCTACAGCATCTACCTGGTGGCCGCGGTGGTCTCGGTCGTGTTCGTGCTGCGCCATGTGCACGAGACCAAGGGCAAGGAACTGGAGCAGATGGAAGGATGAGCGCCATGACATCGCAGGATTCCATGCGCCGTGCCGGCGCGCTGATCGCCGGACTGATGCTGGCGCTGGTCGGTTGCAAGGGGGGAGACCGGCCAGCGCAGGCCACCGCTACCGAGGCTGATCCATGGCCACAGGTGGCCTGGCCCCTGGCCGAGGATGCCGCACTGGAGAAACGCATCACCGACCTGATGGCCGGCATGACCGTGGAGGAAAAGGTCGGCCAGCTGGTGCAGGGAGACATCGCCAGCATCACCCCCGACGACGTGCGCAGATACCGGCTCGGCTCGATCCTGGCCGGAGGCAACTCCGATCCTGGCGGTCGCTACGATGCATCGCCCGCCGAGTGGCTGGCGCTGGCGGACGCGTTCTACGACGCCTCCATGGACACCTCGCAGGGTGGAAAGGCAATTCCGCTGCTGTTCGGCATCGACGCGGTGCACGGGCAGAGCAACATCATCGGCGCCACGCTGTTCCCACATAACATCGGGCTCGGCGCTGCTCGCAATCCCGAGCTGCTGCGCAGGATCGGCGAGATCACCGCGCTGGAGACACGCGTCACCGGCATGGAATGGACGTTCGCGCCAACGGTCGCGGTTCCGCAGGATGACCGCTGGGGGCGCACCTACGAGGGCTATTCGGAGTCTCCCACCGTAGTGGCCAGTTATGCGGGTGCCATGGTGGAGGGCCTGCAGGGCAGGATAGGGTCGCCTGACTTTCTTGATGGCCGCCATGTGATCGCGTCGGTGAAGCACTTCCTGGGCGATGGTGGCACGACCGGCGGGAAGGACCAGGGCGACACCCGCATCAGCGAGGCCGAGCTCGTGCGCATCCATGCGGCCGGCTATCCGCCGGCGATCGCTGCCGGAGCACAGACCGCCATGGCGTCGTTCAACAGCGTCAACGGCGAGAAGATGCACGGCCACCGGCACTACCTCACCGACGTGCTGAAAGGGCGGATGAACTTCGGCGGCTTCGTGGTCGGCGACTGGAATGGCCATGGACAGATCAAGGGCTGCACGACCACCGACTGTCCCGCCACCATCAATGCGGGCCTGGACATGGCCATGGCGTCGGACAGCTGGAAGGGCTTCTACGAAACCACCCTGGCGGCAGTAAATGACGGCAGGATCACTCCTGAGCGGCTGGATGATGCGGTGCGCAGGATCCTGCGGGTGAAGTTCCGCCTGGGCCTGTTCGAGGCGGGCAGGCCTTCCACCCGGGCGGTCGGCGGCCAGTTCGCGCTGATCGGCGCCCCTGAGCATCGCGCGGTGGCGCGGCAGGCGGTGCGCGAGTCGCTGGTGCTGCTGAAGAACCAGAACGGCATCCTGCCGCTGTCGCCAAAGCAGCGGATCCTCGTGGCCGGCGACGGTGCCGATGATGTCGGCAAGCAGGCCGGCGGCTGGACGCTGAACTGGCAGGGCACCGGCACCACCCGCAAGGACTTCCCCAATGCGGATACGATCTTCGAGGGCATTGCGCAGCAGGCCAGGGCCGCGGGTGGCGAGGCCACGCTTGCCATCGATGGCAGATACACAGTGAAGCCGGATGTGGCGGTGGTGGTGTTCGGTGAAGATCCGTATGCCGAGTTCCAGGGCGACCTGCCCACGCTGGCCTACAAGCCCGGCGATGAAACGGATCTGGGATTGATTCGCCGGCTCAAGGAAGACGGCATTCCAGTGGTGGCGGTCTTCCTGAGCGGGCGACCTCTCTGGGTGAACCGGGAAATCAATGCCGCGGACGCCTTCGTGGCGGCGTGGCTGCCGGGATCGGAAGGCGGTGGCGTTGCCGACGTACTGCTGCGTGGTCCGGATGGCCGCATGCAGCACGACTTCAAGGGCAGACTCAGCTTCAGCTGGCCACGTACGGCCACGCAGTACGCCAACAACGTCGGCCAGAAGGACTACGCCCCGCTGTTCCCGTTCGGCTTCGGTCTGAGCTATGCCGACAAGGGCGATCTGGCGGCGCTGCCGGAAGTTTCGGGCGTCACCGGCAACGAGGGGGCAACCGGTGTCTTCTTTGCCCGCGGCGATGCAGGTGCCGGCATGGCGCTGCGGCTGGAAGATGGTGCGGGGCAGGGCATGACCGTGATCAGCGTGCCGGATGCACTGGCAGATGACCGTCTGAAGATCACCGGTGTGGATCATCTGGCCCAGGAGGATGGCCGGCGTCTTGCCTGGTCGGGTCAGGGGGAAGCCGTGGTCGCACTGCAGTCGCACACGCCGCTGGACCTGCAGCGGGAAGCCAACGGTGATCTGATGCTGTTGACCACGCTGCGTGTCGACGTGGCACCACGTGGCGACGCGTGGTTGTCGGTGGGCTGTGGTGCCGGGTGCTCGGCGCGCATCGCCATCGGGCCCACGCTGGCGGCGCTTCCGGTCGGCCAGTGGACGCGCGTGGGCATTCCCCTGAAATGCCTGGCTGCGGCCGGAGCGAAGGTGGGTGCGCTGGATCGGCCGTGGTCGGTGGGGACGGCTGATGCAATGACGATCTCCGTGTCCCGCGTGGCGCTGGGCGCGCTGAACGAAGCCGAGACCACCCTCGGATGCGGTGCGTGATGGCATCCTGCCTGAAGGCCAGCGCGCTGGACACAGGCACCGTGCGGGTGCCGGCATGACACGGGCCTGTGCGCTACCGGTGCGTAGGCGGGGCCGCCACCGAATCGCGTGCGATCAGGCGATGCGGCACGACATGATCCCGCAGTACGGGGGCGTTTCCGGCCGGGCGACGGATGGTGCGCAGCAGGATATCGATGGCAGCATTGGCCATCGAGGCGATCGGCTGATGGATCGTCGTCAGTTCCGGCCACACGGTGGTCGCGGCCGATGTGTCATCGAAGCCCACCACCGACAGGTCGCGGGGAACCTCCAGGCCGCGTCGGTGCGCCACGGAGATGGCGGCTGCCGCCATGTCATCGTTGCTGGCGAAGATGGCCGTCGGTGGCCGACGCTGGGACAGCAGCTTCTCGGCGGCGGCCAGTCCGGACCGGTAGGTGTAGTCGCCGTGCTGGACCAGGCCGGGTTCCACCGACAGTCCGGCTTCCTGCAACGCGGTGACGAAACCATCGTAGCGACGCGCACTCGCGCTCAGATCCCGGCGCCCGCGGATGAAGCCGATGCGGCTGTGGCCCTGCCGGATCAGGTGCTCGGTCATTTCCTTGCCTGCGTTGAAGTCGTCGATGCGGACGCAGGACAGGGCCTCGCTCAGGCGCCCCGATGCGATGGCCACCACCGGGATGCCGGCCTTCACCAGTTCACTCACGGCCGCCTGCGATTCGCACAGCGGCGGCGGCAGGATCACCCCGTCGACGCGGCTGGCCAGGGCACGCGCTGCCGTGCGCTCGGACTCATCGTCAAGGTTGTCCCAGTAGTCGATGACCAGTTGGATGGCAGAGCTGGACGCGACGCGCAGCAGCCCGACCAGCAGTTCGCGCAGGTAGGCACCGCTGGGATTGGTATAGATCAACGCAATGCGCGTGTGCTGCGCAGCGGCCAGCGAACTGGCCGCCAGATTGGGCGTATAGCCCAGCTCACGCACGGCACGCATCACCCGCTCGCGGGTGACGTCCCGCACCTTGCCCTGGTTGATCACCCGCGACACGGTCATCGGCGAAACGCCGGCAAGGGCCGCAACCTCGTCGATCGTCACGCCCGCGGTTCTGCGGCGAACCGATTTCTTCGGCTTGTCCAATGCACGATCCCTTTGTTCTTGGTGGCGTTGCCGCGCAGGTGCGAGGGCAGATGATGAACCGTTCCGGCGCCGGTCGTAGTCTACAAAGTCGAATGTTAACGCCGTTGTTCCGTGCTGTCGGCGGACGGCTGTGCGCCGCCCTTGCCTTGCTGGCATGCGCCGGTGGCGCACATGCGGAGGATGGCTACGCATTGTGGATGCGCTACGTGCCGGCGGCCGTGGAGGTCGCTGCCGGTTATCGGCTGCAGCTGGGCGAGGTGGTCGCCCCTGACCAGACGCCTACCCAGCGCGCCGCGCGTGATGAACTGGCGCGCGGCCTTCCCGGGGTACTGGGAACGGCACCGCCCATCCGCACGGACCTCGCCGGTGATCGCGCCCTGGTGCTGGGCACGCCGCAGTCCTCGATGCTGGTCGCGCCGTTCCGCGAAGACATTGCCACCTTGGGTGAGGATGGCTACCTGATCAGGAAGGTCCGCAGCGGAGGACGCGATCTTCTGCTGGTGGCGGCACGGCAGGACATCGGTGTGCTGTACGGCGTGTTCCACCTGCTGCGGCTGCTGCAGCGTGGCGCATCGCTGGAGTCGCTGGACGTGCGGGAATCGCCCCGGGTTGCGCTGCGGGTGCTCGATCACTGGGACAACCTGGATCGCTACGTCGAACGCGGCTACGCGGGCGGCTCCCTGTGGGACTGGCAGACCCTGCCGCAGTGGCGTGACCCGCGCTATACCGACTACGCCCGGGCCAACGCGTCGCTGGGCATCAATGGCACCGTACTGAACAACGTCAATGCCAGCGCCCTGAGCCTGTCGCCGGCCTATCTCGCCAAGGCCGCCGCGCTGGCGGACCTGTTCCGCCCCTACGGCATTCGTGTGTACCTGAGCGCACGCTTCAGCGCGCCCATCGAGCTCGGCGGTCTGGCCACGGCCGATCCGCTGAATCCGGAGGTGCAGCGCTGGTGGCGGGAAAAGGTCGAAGAGATCTACGCCCTCATCCCGGATTTCGGCGGCTTCCTGGTCAAGGCGAACTCGGAGGGCCAACCGGGCCCGCAGGATTACGGCCGCTCCCATGCCGACGGTGCCAACCTGCTGGGCGATGCCCTGGCGCCGCACAACGGCGTGGTGATGTGGCGTGCCTTCGTCTACTCGCACGAGGTACCCGAAGATCGCGCCAAGCAGGCCTACGGTGAGTTCATCGGCCTGGACGGTGCCTTCCGCCGCAACGTGATCGTGCAGGTGAAGAACGGGCCGATCGATTTCCAGCCCCGCGAGCCGTTCCATCCGCTGTTCGGCGCAATGCCACGCACGCCGTTGATGATGGAGTTCCAGATCACCAAGGAGTATCTGGGCTTTGCGACGCACCTGGTGTACCTGGGCACGCTGTACGAGGAAGTGCTGCGGGCCGACACCCGGGTACGCGGACCGGGCTCCACGGTCGCGCGCGTGGTCGACGGTTCGCTGCACGGCCACGGGCTGACCGGCATCGCCGGCGTCGCCAACATCGGCGTGGACCGGACCTGGAGCGGCTCGCACTTCGATCAGGCCAACTGGTATGCCTTCGGGCGGCTGGCCTGGAATCCGCAGCAGTCTGCCCGCGCCATCGCTGAAGACTGGGCCGCGCTGACGTTCTCGCCGGACCCGCAGGTGACCGGCCCGATCGTGCGGATGATGATGGCCTCGCGCGAAGCGGCGGTGGACTACATGACCCCGCTGGGCCTGCATCACCTCATGGCCCGTGGGCATCACTACGGCCCCGGTCCCTGGGTGGATGGAGGGCCACGCGCCGACTGGACGTCCGTGTACTACCACCGCGCGGACCGGCACGGCGTGGGCTTCGACCGCACATCGGCCGGAAGCAACGCGGTGTCCCTGTACGCCCCGGCGGTCGCCGCGGAGTACGGCGACCTGGCGCGGGTGCCGGAGTCGCTGCTGCTGTGGTTCCATCATGTGCCGTGGGATCACCGCATGCGTTCGGGGCAGGTGCTGTGGGACGAACTGGTGGGACGCTACTCGCGTGGCGTGCGCCAGGTGCAGTCCTTGCAGGCTGCCTGGGCAACCCTGCAGGGCCGGATCGATCCACAACGCTATCAGCACGTGGCCGCGTTCCTGCAGATCCAGCAGGAGGAGGCGCAATGGTGGCGCGATGCCAGCGTGGCGTACTTCCAGTCGCTCAGCGGCCGGCCGTTGCCGCCCGGCGAACCGCCACCGCCGCACCCGCTGTCGTATTACCAGGCATTGCAGTTTCCTTTCGCACCGGGGGATGGACGATGAGCATGATCGGACGGGCCGGGCGGGCGGCCTTGCTGCTGGCCCTGGCTGCAATGGCCGGGTCCGTCGCGGCACGGGAGCCGGCGGCGTTGCTGCATCCGCTGTTCCAGGATCATGCCGTCCTGCAGCGTGATCGGCCGATCGCGGTCTGGGGCCAGGCGCCTGCGGGACAGGAGGTTTCCGTGACCTTCGCCGGGCAGGCGGTGACCACGCAGGCGGATGCCACGGGCCGATGGCACGCCACGCTGCAGCCGACTCCGGCAGGCGGGCCCCACATGCTGCAGGCAATGTCCGGCAAGGACATCCAGATCGCCCGCGACATCCTGGTCGGCGATGTCTGGCTGTGCTCCGGACAGTCGAACATGGAGCTGCCCGTGTGGCGCGCGCTCAATGCAGGCAGCGAGATCGCCTCCGCCACGCTGCCGACGATCCGACTGTTCACCGTGCCGCAGGCCGCGGCGGTGCAGGCGCAGACGACATTCCAGAGCGAGGTTGCCTGGACGCCGGCATCGCCCGCCACGGTGCGCGACTTCTCCGCGACCTGCCTCTACTTCGCACGCGAGCTGCAGCGCACGGTCGCCGTGCCGATGGGATTGATCCAGGCCGCCTGGGGCGGCTCGCGGATCGAGGCATGGACCAGCGTCGAGGCGCTGCGCGCGCAGCGGGGCATGGCAGAGCCCCTGGATATCCTCGCGCTGTATGCCGGTGACCCCCTGGCGGCACGCGCACGCTGGGGGCGGTACTGGCAGCAGTGGTGGGCGACGCGCAATGACGCTGTTCCCGGTGAAGCGCCGTGGCGCGCGGAGGCCAGCGACAGCGGATGGCAACCGGCGCCGGCAGCGCTGGGCGCATGGGAGCATTGGAACGTCCCGGCGCTTGCCGATTACAACGGCATGGTGTGGTATCGCACGCAGGTCACGCTGAGTGCGCAACAGGCGGCGCAGGGCGCGACGCTCGAACTGGCATCCGTTGACGAGACGGACATGACCTGGGTGAACGGTGTCGCCGTGGGCAGCCAGTATGGCGCCGGTGAGCGGCGCTATCCGCTGCCGAAGGGGCTGTTGAAGGCCGGGTCCAACAGTGTCGTGGTCAATGTGCTGGACACCTACGGTGAAGGCGGCCTGGCCGGCCCCGCCACCGCACATGCGGTGATCCTGGAGGACGGTCAGCGGGTGGTGCTGGATACGCGCTGGCAGTACCGGATGGCACCTGGCGGACAGGCGCCCCCGTTCGCTCCCTGGCAGGCGGCGACGGGTCTGTCGACGTTGTACAACGGCATGATCGCGCCGCTGGGCGTGTTCGGACTGCGCGGCATGCTGTGGTACCAGGGGGAGTCGAACACCGGCGACGGCGCCGGATATGCGGCACTGCTGCGCTCGCTGCGGGACGACTGGCGACGCCAGTTCGGTACGGATACGCCGTTGCTGCTGGTGCAACTGGCTGGCTATGGCCAACCGCCCGTCGCCCCTGCGGACAGCGGATGGGCGCAGGTGCGCGACGCACAGCGCCGGGTCGCGGCCGAAGATCCCCGCAGTGGCCTCGCCGTGGCCATCGACATCGGCGATGCCTACGACATCCACCCACCGAACAAGCAGGAACTGGGTCGCCGTCTGGCCCGGGTCGCGCGCCACGTCATCTACGGCGAGCACGCAGTGGCCCCGTCAGGGCCGGATGCGGCCAGGGCCCTGCGCGTGCCGGCAGGCGTGGCCGTCGAATTCGAGGATGTCGACGGCGCCCTGGCAGCAACCGGTTCGAAGCACCCCATCGGCTTTGAACTGTGCGATGCCGTCGCCCCGCGCTGTGAGTACAGCGACGCCGACCTGGATGGACGCCGGGTGGTGTTGCGCAGCCTGCCTTCCCTGCGCCCGACGCATGTCCGCTACTGCTGGGCCGATGGCCCGGTGTGCACGCTGCGTGACAGCAGCGGGGCGCCGGCCGGTCCGTTCGAACTTCCCATTGCCGACGCCGAGGCCCAACGATGAAGATGTTGTCCCTGCAGCACCCTTCTGCCCGGCGCGCCCGGGTGTCACTGGCGCGCCGGATGCTGGCAGCGATGTTCGCGCTGTCGGCGGCGACCGCCCATGCCGCCTCGCCAGAGGCCGCGCCGCCGGTGTACTTCGACTGGTTCGAGTACCGCGGTCATGACACCGCGTTTGAGGCGCCGCTGCCGGCGGGCCACTACCGCAACCCGATCCTGGCCGGCTTCCACGCCGATCCGAGCATCGTGGGCGCGAACGGGAAGTTCTACCTGGTCAACTCCAGCTTCACCTACTACCCGGGCATTCCGGTGTTCGAGAGCGTCGACCTGGTCCACTGGAAGCAGATCGGCAACGTGATCGACCGTCCGACACAGCTGGATTTCGACGGTCTGAGCGTCTCCCGCGGCATCTTCGCGCCCACCATCGAGTTCCACGAGGGAACCTTCTACGTCGTCACCACCGCGACCGACAGTGGTGGCAATTTCATTGCCATCGCGCGGGATCCGGCGGGACCGTGGTCCGATCCGCACTGGTTGCCCAGCATCGATGGCATCGATCCGTCACTGTTCTTCGACGACGATGGCAAGGTCTATCTGATCAACAACGATGTGCCGCCTGGTCCGGCGCGCTACGACGGCCACCGCGCCATCTGGATGCAGCAGATCGATCTGTCGGCCTTCAAGCCGGTCGGCCCGCGCAGGGTGCTGGTCGATGGTGGCGTGGAGCCGGCGAAGAACCCCATCTGGATCGAAGGGCCGCACATCTACAAGCGTGAGGGCTGGTACTACCTGTCCGACGCCGAAGGCGGCACAGGGCCGCAGCATTCACAGGTGGTGCTGCGCAGCCGTGATGTGTGGGGGCCTTACATCCCCTATCCGGGCAATCCCATCCTGACCCAGCGCGAGCTGCCGGACGACCGGCCGCTGCCGATCACCAATGCAGGGCACGCCGATCTGATCGAGGGCCCGGACGGCTCGTGGTGGGCAGTGTTCCTTGCCAGCCGCAATTACCAGAAGCGGCACTACAACACCGGGCGCGAAACCTACCTGCTACCGGTTCGCTGGCAGGATGGCTGGCCGCAGATCCTGCCGACCGACCAGGCCATTCCCTATGTGGTCAAGGCACCGTCCTGGATGCAGGGGCAGGCGTCCCAGGCGCCGCTGACCGGCAACTTCGTCGACCGCGACACCTTTGATGGGCCGACGCTTGCCGCCCACTGGCTGCGCGTTCGGGTGCCCAAACAGGCCTGGGCCGACCTGGGTGACCGGCCGGGCATGCTGGCCGTGCACCCGCTTGCGGAGAATCTGGACACGCTGCGCAATCCGGCGTTCCTCGGTCGCCGCCAGCAGCATCTGCGCTTCGAGGCGAGTACCGAGATGTCCCGTCCGGCCATCGGCGTCGCGGCGGGCCTGGCTGCATTCCAGAGCGAGGCCTACTGGTACTTCCTTGGCGTCCGCAGCGTGCGCGGTGATCGTCTGTCGGTCTTCCTCGAGGGCCGCGACGGCAGCGGCAGCACGCGAACGCTGGCCAGCCGCGAGGTCCCCGCATCCGCGGTCCTGCGTCTGAAGATCGCCGGGGATGAGGCCGACTACGCGTTCTCGTTCGATACCGGTGACGGGCAGGGCTGGCAAACGCTGGCACGCGGTGTGGATGGCACGGTTCTGAGTACTGATCGCGCAGGCGGCTTCGTAGGCGCACTGCTGGGACCATTCGCGCGCGATGAGCGCGCCGGGAGGAGCAAATGATGATATCGACTTCGTCCAACAACGCTGGCCACCGCAGCATGCGGCATGGCCGGCGGGCGCTTTATGCTGCGCTGCTGTGCGTGGCGACCGCCGCGTCGGCCGCTGCGCCGCGGCCGTGGCTGGATGCTTCGGCCAGCTTCGAGCAGCGGGCCGCATCGCTGGTCGCCCAGATGACGCTGGAGGAGAAAGCCGCACAGATGCAGAATGCCGCGCCGGCGATCGAGCGCCTCGGTGTGCCGGCCTACGACTGGTGGAACGAGGGGCTGCATGGCGTGGCGCGGGCAGGGCAGGCCACTGTCTTTCCACAGGCCATCGGCCTGGCGGCAACGTTCGACGTGCCGCTGATGGGCGAGGTGGCGACGACCATCAGCGACGAGGCCCGTGCCAAGCATCACCAGTTTCTCCGCGAGGGCTCACACGGGCGTTACCAGGGGCTCACGTTCTGGTCCCCGAACGTCAACATCTTCCGTGACCCGCGCTGGGGCCGTGGCCAGGAAACCTACGGCGAGGATCCCTACCTGACTGCCCGCATGGGCGTCGCCTTCGTACGTGGCCTGCAGGGCGATGACCCGGTGTACCGCAAGCTCGATGCCACGGCCAAGCATCTGGCCGTGCACAGCGGGCCGGAGGCCGACCGTCACCACTTCGACGCGCGGCCCAGCCGGCGCGACCTGTACGACACCTACCTGCCGGCGTTCGAGGCGCTGGTGAAGGAGGGCGATGTCGATGCGGTGATGGGCGCATACAACCGGGTGTACGGTGAGTCAGCCAGTGCCAGCCGGTTCCTGCTGCGCGACGTGCTGCGGCGTGACTGGGGCTTCAAGGGCTACGTCGTCTCGGACTGCTGGGCGATCGTCGATATCTGGAAACATCACCGGATCGTTGCCACCCGTGAAGCCGCCGCAGCGCTGGCGGTCAGGAATGGCACCGAGCTGGAGTGCGGACAGGAGTACGCCACGCTGCCCGCAGCCGTGCGCCAGGGCCTGATCACCGAAGCGGAGATCGACGACGCGGTGACACGCCTGTTCGCCGCACGGATGCGCCTGGGCATGTTCGATCCACCGGAGCGGGTGCGTTGGGCGCGGATTCCCGCCTCGGTCAACCAGGCGCCCGCGCACGACACCCTGGCGCTGAGGGCCGCCCAGGAATCGCTGGTCCTGCTGAAGAACGAGGGGGTACTGCCGTTGTCGCGTGACCTCAAGCGCATTGCCGTGGTCGGTCCCACGGCTGACGACACCATGGCGCTGCTCGGCAACTACTTCGGCACACCGGCCGCGCCGGTCACGATACTGCAGGGTATCCGCGATGCGGCGAAGGGTATCGACGTGCGCTACGCCCGTGGCGTGGACCTGGTCGAGGGGCGTGATGATCCCAGCGCGACGCCGCTGATCGAGCCGACCTTCCTGCGGCCGTCGGCGGCGTCGACCGAGCGTGGCCTGCGTGGCGAGTACTTCCGCACGGCCGACCTGTCGGGCACGCCGGCACTGGTCCGCACCGACGCGCAGATCGGCTTCCGCTGGGACCGCGGCTCGCCAACCGACAATCTGCTTGCCCGTGGCGAGGCGGCGCCGGGGCAGGGCATTCCGAGCGATGGTTTCAGCATCCGCTGGACCGGACAGCTGCTGCCGCCGGTATCCGGGCGCTATCGGCTGGAGGTGGCCGGCGACGACGGCTTCCGCCTGTATCTGGACGGCAAGCGCGTGCTGGACCACTGGGTGAACACGGATCGTCTGCACGCCGAAGGTATCGACGTCGATCTGCATGCGGGCCGCGCCTATGAGCTGAAACTGGAGTACTACGACGACGAGCGCGATGCGGGCGTGCGGCTGGGCTGGCGCATGCCGGGCGCCAAGGCACCCTTCGACGAAGCCCTTGATGCGGCCCGCGACGCCGATGTCGTGGTGTTTGTCGGCGGCCTGACCGGCGACGTCGAGGGCGAGGAGATGACCGTCAACTATCCGGGCTTCGCGGGCGGGGACCGGACCGATCTGCGGCTGCCGGCACCCCAGCGCACCCTGCTGGAGGCACTGCATGCCACCGGCAAGCCGGTGGTGATGGTGCTGACCGGCGGATCGGCAATGGCCGTTGACTGGGCCCAGGACCATCTGCCGGCGATCCTGATGAGCTGGTACCCGGGGCAGCGCGGCGGCACTGCGGTGGGCCAGGCGCTGTTCGGCGACGTCAACCCCGCGGGTCGCCTGCCGGTGACCTTCTACAAGGCCGGTGAAGCGCTGCCGGCGTTCGACGACTACAGCATGGAGGGCCGTACCTACCGATACTTCCGCGGCACCCCCCTGTATCCGTTTGGCCACGGGCTCTCGTACACCCGCTTCGATTACGCAGCACTGCGCATTGATGCGGACAGGATCAATGCCGATGGCCGGCTGGGTGTGCACGTGGACGTGACCAACAGCGGCACACGCAGCGGTGACGAGGTCGTGCAGCTCTATGTGCGCCGCCAGCAGGCCGGCAGCGACGAGGCCGTGCAGGAACTGCGTGGCTTCCAGCGTGTCCATCTCGCCGCCGGCGAACTGCGCACCGTGACGTTCTCGCTTGAGGCACCGCGGGACCTGCGCCGTTATGACGAAGCGGGCGGTGCCTATGCGGTGCCACCCGGGGCCTACGAGGTGCGGGTCGGCGCCTCGAGTGCCGATATCCGCGCGCGGGCTGGGTTCTCGGTGGAGGCCGTGCATGGCAAGCACTGAACACACCCTCACGGTGCGCGAGAAGCTGGGCTACAGCCTGGGCGATCTCGCGGCGAACCTGATCTTCCAGACCCTGATCACCTATCTGGCGTTCTTCTACACCGATGTCTACCGGCTGCCGCCGGCAACGGCGGCTACGATCATCTTCGTGGTCGGCATGCTCGGTGCGTTCGTTTTCACCCCGCTGATCGGCATCGCCGCAGACCGCACCTCGACGCGGTGGGGGCGGTTCCGTCCGTGGATCCTGTGGACGGCGATCCCGTTCGGCGTGCTGTCGCTGCTGGCGTTCAGCACGCCAGAACTGGGCGAGCGCGGCAAGGTCATCTATGCGCTGGGCACCTACGCTCTGCTGGTCTTCGTCTATGCAGCGAACAATCTGCCGTACTCCGCACTGAGTGGTGTGCTGACCGGCAGCATGGCACAGCGCAACAGCCTGTCGGCCTACCGTTTCGTGGCCGTGATGATCGCGCAGTTCATCATCCAGGTCCTGCTGATGCCGCTGGTGCTGATCCTGGGTGACGGTGACCGCGTGCGTGGCTTCGAACAGGTGATGACCGTGTTCGCCATCGTCGGGACGGTGTTCTCCCTGATCACCTTCGCCACCACGCGCGAGCGCATCGTCCCCACCCGCGAGCAGACCGGAGGCGTGCTGCAGGATCTGTCTGACCTGCTGCACAACCGGCCGTGGCAGGTGATGCTGGCCCTGACCGTCCTGGTGTTCATCAACCTGGCGCTGAAGGGCGGCACGTACATCTACTACTTCCAGTACTACATGAGCGACGCTGCGCTGGTCGACTTTCTGGAAAACTCAGGATTCAACGGCCTGATCGGCGCGCTGAACGCAGGTCTGGGTAGTGCCGGATTCGCCGGCTTCAGCTGGCCCAAGGACGCGGCAACCTCGGCCTTCAGCCTGTTCAATGCCTGCGGAATCATCTGCATGATCCTGGGCATCGGCGTATCGCGACGGCTGGCAGACCGCTTCGGCAAGCGTGACGTCTTCGGTGGCGCACTGTTCATCTCCACCCTGTTCCTGCTGGCCTTCTACCTGTTTCCGCCGACGGCGGTCGGCGTGGCCTTTGCTGCCTTCATGCTGCATGGATTCTGCTACGGCATCACCATCCCGCTGCTGTGGGCGATGATCGCCGACGTTGCCGACTACTCGGAATGGAAGAACCATCGCCGGGCCACCGCGATCATCTTCTCGGCGATGCTGTGCGGCCTGAAGATCGGCCTCAGCGTGGGAGGCGCCCTGGTCGCCGGCATTCTTGCCCACTACGGCTACCAGGCGGGCATGGCGACACAGCCCGAGGGCGTGGTCGAGGGCATCCGCCTGACCGTAAGCGTCTACTGCTCCCTTCCTTTCCTGCTCGCCGTGGCGCTGCTGTTCGCGTACGAAATCGACAAGCGCGCGGAAGCCCGCATCGAACAGGACCTCCAACTGCGTCGCCGCACGGCCGACGCGTCCGCGTAACCCAACGATGACGACCATGATCGACCTCTCTCCAGGCGACGACGGCCGGGCCGACGACGCCCGCCTCGCGCAGCTCACCCGACACGCCATCTCGCAGCCGCTGGTGACCCATATCTACACCGCCGATCCGTCGGCCCATGTCTTCGAGGGACGGCTCTACATCTATCCCTCGCACGACATCGACGGCGGCCAGCCGTTCGACGACGAGGGTGGGCACTTCGGCATGCAGGACTACCACGTACTGCGGATGGACATGCCCGACGGCGACGCCATCGATTGCGGCCAGGCGCTGCACCTTGACGACGTGCCGTGGGCGCACAAGCAGATGTGGGCGCCCGACGCCGCCTGCCGCGACGGGCGCTACTACTTCTATTTCCCGGCCAAGGATGCGCAGGGCCTCTTCCGCATCGGCGTGGCGGTCGGCGAACGGCCGGAGGGACCATTCATTCCCCGGCCCGAACCGATGCAGGGCGCGTACTCGATCGACCCGGCCGTATTCGAGGACGAGGACGGCAGCCACTATCTGTACTTCGGTGGGATCTGGGGCGGACAGCTGCAGCACTATCGTGACAATCGGTACGACACCGCGCACGAGGAGCCGACAGGCAGTGCGCCGGCGCTGGGGCCGAGGGTGGGCCGGCTCGATGCCGGCATGACCGAACTGGCCGAGCCCACGCGCGAGGTGCAGATCCTGGACGAGCACGGCCAGCCGCTGCGCGCGGACGATCATGCGCGCCGCTTCTTTGAAGGGCCGTGGGTGCACAAGTATCAGGGCCGGTACTACCTGTCCTATTCCACGGGCAACACGCATCTGCTGTGTTATGCGATCGGCGACAGCCCCTATGGCCCGTTCACCTATGCCGGCGTGCTGCTGACGCCCGTGGTGGGCTGGACCACGCACCACTCCATCTGCAGCTTCAAGGGACAGTGGTATCTGTTCTACCACGATGCGCTGATGTCCGGCGGCGTGACGCATCTGCGCTCGGCCAAGTGCACGCCGCTGCACATGGAGGCCGATGGCCGCATCCGGACCATCGACCCCTATGGTGCATGAGCGCAGGCTGCCGGTGGACGACGCGCTCGCCCCGCTGCCGGCCGGTGAGCTGCACTGGCTTCAGGCAGGCGATCTCGAAGTGGCGCTGGCGGCCGGGGCAGGGGGGCGACTGGCACAGATGCGTTACCGGGGCGTGGACTGGCTGGTGGACGCAGAGGAGGGCGGAGCGGCGACGATCGCCTGGGGCTGCTATCCGATGGTGCCGTGGGCTGGGCGCATTCGTCGTGGACACTTCAGCTTCGACGGTGCACCCCATGAATTGCCGGTCAACTTCGGCGGGCACGCCATTCACGGGGTCGGCTTCTCCAGGCCCTGGCAGATCGACAGCCTCGACGCGACGAGTGCCACGCTGACGCTTGATCTGCCGCGTGACAGGTACTGGCCCTTCGGTGGCGTTGCCCGACAGGTCATACGCCTGCAGGCACACTGCCTGCAGCTGCACCTCTCGGTGCAGGCTGCGCAGCAGGCCATGCCGGCAGTACTGGGCTGGCACCCGTGGTTCCGCAAGCCGGACCGGCTGCTGTTCAACCCTGGCGCGATGTACCCGCGTGACGAGGAGGGTATTGCCGTTCTGCCGTGCGTGCCGCCCACGCCAGGTCCATGGGATGACTGTTTCATCACCGACCGTGATCGTGACATCGCGCTGGTGCGCGGCGGGCAGCGCCTGCGGCTGCGATCGGACGGCGACCACTGGGTTGTCTACGACGGTGCCCCGCACGCCACCTGCGTCGAACCGCAGAGCGGGCCACCTGATGGCTTCACGCTCGCGCCGCGCCGGCTGCAGCCCGGTCAGCAGCTGGCGCAGACGTTCGAGCTGGTCTGGGAGCATGACGCCCCCTGAACTGCCGCGCGGTTCAGCGCAGGGCGGGAACTGCGACGGAACGGGCCATCACAGGCTCCAATCGATGCGCAGGCCTGCAATCAGCGCATCCGGCAGGTCACGCTGGCGCGCAGGTTCGTTGAACTGGTCGGGATGGACGATGTAGTGCAGGTTCGGCGCAATCCGCAGCTGTGGGGTGAGCTGGATGCCGTAGCTCAGCTCCATCATCACCTGGCTCCCATGCGGGGTGCCGCTGCCACCGGCTGCGGCACGCGCCAGGCGCAGGTTCTCCAGGGCGATGCCGCTGTACTTCTGCTGGGTCACGACGAAGGCGATGCTGTCCTGTGGACGGCGGGCGAAGGTGCCTTTCTGCACCAGGCCGGCCTGCAGAAAGTGATCCTCGATCAACTGGCCTGAGGTGCCCTTGAGCGCGGCGCCGAAGACCGTCAGGCCGCGACCGCTGCCATCACCGGTCAGCTGCTGCTCGAAACGGGCAAATGCACCGGAGCGGCCGTGGCGGTTCGCGTAGTCCTGGCCACTGAGCACGGCGGGCATTCCATTGATGTCGCGCAACGGATCACGATAGGTCGAGTTGTCCTGCCAGCCACCCAGTTCATACCGGGCCCGCAACCGCGCCGAAGCCGGGCTGCGCCAGCCGATCGTGTACGGCACGATCCAGCCGGTGGCCTGGTGCGTGCTCCATTTCAGGCCATGCTGGCCGTCTTCGGCCTGACTCGGATCGACCTGGTAGGCGCCGACGCGCAGATAGACATCCGGCGTCAACCAGGTGGTGGCATCGGCCATCCAGCTCGACACCGGCCACCAGGTGAAGTTGCTGGTGCGGAACACGTAGGTCGGGTTGCCGCAGGCCGAATTGCCCTGGAAGTACTGGCACAGTTCGGAGCCGAGGAAGTGGATGTTGGCGACGCTGCGTCCGGCTTCGAGCACCAGGCGGTCGTCGAGCAGTTTCTGTTCGAGGGTCAGATTGGCCAGACGCGTCCCCTGGCCACCGTAGATTTCCTGCACCGAGGTGCTGTTGCCGGTGCTGCTGGCAGCCAGATTGGTGCCATGGCGGTTGATACCGTAGGCCTTGATCGTTGCCCCCTGCCACCCGAACGCGGCCTCCAGGTTCACATCAGCGCCGAACATCAACTGGCCGGCGTAGGCGGTGCCGCTGTTCTTGCCGCCGTCGAGCGTGGCCGCGGCTTCGCCGGTGTAGGAAAGCTTGGGTGAAACGACCTCGCCCCGGTCGGCGGCCGCGGCCAGCGAGGGCAGCGTCAGCAGGAGTGCGGCCAGCAGCAGGCGGCGGGAGGAGCGGGGCATGGGCGGAAGTCCTGTAGATGGGCAACGACGCGGCCCCGGAAAGCCGGGACAGCCGAGTGATCGAGGCAGGGAGAACGGTCAGGCCGCGGCGGTGACCGGCTTCTTGAGGAGACGCAGCGCGAGCGCCGTCACGGTGACGCCGGCCAGCAGCGCCAGCAGGTAGACGCCCAGATGGGTGACCGCGTTCGGGATCGGCAGCACGAACACGCCGCCATGGGGGACCTTCAGTTCGACGCCCGCGGCCATCGAGATCGCGCCGGCCACGGCCGAGCCAAGGATCAGCGCCGGAATGGTGCGCAGCGGATCGCGCGCGGCGTAGGGGATCGCACCTTCAGTGACGAAACTGAGACCGAGCACGCCGGCGGCTCCGGCAGTGCCGCGTTCCTCGGCCGTGAAGCGGTTGCTGAACAACCACGTCGCCAATGCGATGCCCAATGGCGGCGTCATGCCGCCGATCATCGTCGCTGCCATCGGCGTGTAGACCTGGCTGGAGATCAATGCAGTGGAGAATGCATAGGAAGCCTTGTTGACCGGGCCGCCCATGTCCACCGCCATCATTCCGCCCAGCAGCAGACCGAGCAGGATCGCGCTGCTGCCCTGCATGCCCCGCAGCCATTCGGTCAGCCAGGCCAGCAGCCCTGCGACCGGCGTGCCGATCACGTACATCATCAACAGGCCCACCAGCAGGGTGCCCAGCACTGGCAGGATCAATACCGGCTTGAGGCCCTCCAGGCTGCGCGGCAGGCGCAGCGCTCGGTTGATCCAGTGCACGCCATAGCCGGCAATGAAGCCGGCCAGGATGCCGCCGATGAAGCCCGCGTCCATGTTGACCGCGACCAGCCCGCCGATCATGCCGGGCGCGATGCCGGGGCGGTCGGCGATGGAATAGGCGATGTAGCCGGCAAGTGCCGGCACCATCAAAGTGAAGCCGGCCTTGGCGCCGATCTGGAACAGGGACCAGGCCAGCGTGCCCTTGTGTGCATGGTCGAAGGCATAGATGCCGCCGAGGGCGAATGCCAACGCGATCAGCAGGCCACCTGCGGTCACGAACGGCAGCATGAACGATACGCCGGTCATCAGGTGCTTGTAGGGGCCGGTGCCCTTGCTCTTCTCGGGTGCGCGGCCCGGGGCAGACGCGCCGGCGTGGACATTGGCCTCGGCCAGCGCCTTGCGGAGCAGGTTCTGGCCATCGTTGATCGCGGGCTTGGTGCCACTCTTGAACAGGCGCTTGCCGGTGAAGCGTGACAGATCCACTTCACGGTCTGCGGCGATCAGCACCAGGTCGGCGGCAGCGATTTCCTCGTCGCTCAACGCATCCTGCGCACCGACCGAGCCCTGCGTTTCGACCCGGATTGCGTGGCCAAGCGCCTTGCCGGCCTGCTGCAGGCCTTCGGCCGCCATGAACGTGTGGGCGATGCCGGTCGGGCAGGAGGTGACAGCGACGATGCGCTTGCGAGGGTCCGCCGCATCGGCCTTGGGCACAGCAGTTTCCAGTGATGCCAATGCAGCGAGTGGATCGTCCAGCACTTCGCCGAGGCCGGCGCGCACCACCGTCGCAGTGTCGAAGCGGGTCAGATCGGCCTCGCCGTCGCCCACCAGCAGGAGCGTCGTCGCGGTGGCGTGTGCGGCATCAAGTGCGCCGGTCACGCCCTGTTCGCTGCGGATCTCGATCACCAGTTCGAGGCCACGCTGGCGGGCGGCGCGGCGCAGCGCTTCGGCAGCGAGAACGGCCTCGATGCTGCGCGCGCCAGCGGCGATGATGACGGGGAAAGGGTGCATGGGAACTCCTGGAATTCTTCGGGTTCTGTTCTGCGTGAGGCGCTGGGGCGGGCCGTGGGGCCTGCAGCGCCGCCTGCAGGGTTTCAATCCAATCGTTCGATCAGTACATCGTCCGTCCACCCGCGGACCTGCGCCGGATCCAGCCGTCGCGCGTCGCCGCTGTGCAGGCGACTCATCGAAAAGGCCGTTGCCAGGCGCGCGCAGCTGGCCAGGTCGAAGGCCGGCTCAAGCAGTGCGGCGGCGATACCGGCCACCATGGCGTCGCCCGCACCGACCGTGCTGCCCTGCGACAGACGCGGGGGACGCGCGATCAGGGCGCCGTTGCGATCCATGAACAGCGCGCCGTCGACGCCCATCGAAATCACCACCAGCGCAACCCCGCGTTCAAGCAGGCGCAGGCCGGCAGCGCGCAGGGCGCTCCGATCCGGCAGCGGCGTTCCGGCCCACGACTCCAGTTCGTGGCGGTTGGGCTTGACCGCATAGGGCACTGACGCGTGTGCGCTGCTCAGGGCGGCGGCGAGCGCATCGCCGCTGGTGTCGAGCAGTACCCGCGCGCCCGCGCCGCCCGCCTGCGCCTGCAGTCGCGTCCATGAATCGGCCGGCAGGCCGGAGGGCAGGCTGCCGGACAACACCACCGGCAGCTGTGGCTGGAGCACGGCGGCGAGTCGTCGGCACACCGCATCCAGATCGGCGCCGTTCAAGGGCAGGCCGGGCAGGTTGATATCAGTGGTCTCGCCGTGGGTCTCATCCACAAGCTTGATGTTGGTGCGGGTCCGGCCCGGCACGCGCAGGCAGCCGTCGGTGATGCCGCGCGCCGAGAACAGCGCACTGAACACGCCCGGGTTGTCCTCGCCGATCACACCCAGTGCGGCTGTCGGCACGCCCCAGTCGGCCAGGCAGGCGGCAACATTGATGCCCTTGCCCCCCGCGTCGTCACGGCTGCTGAAGGCACGATGCACATGCCCCGGCCGCAGGCCCGCCAGGCGCACGGTCTGGTCGATCGCCGGGTTCAGGGTGACGGTGACGGCGCGGGGGTTCATGCGCGCGCTCCCTCAAGGGCACGCACCTGTTCGGTGGTTTCGCAGTCCAGTGCCTTGCCGGCCAGCGCCTGCAGATCGGCCAACCGGGTACCGCGCAGGCGGGCCTTCACTGCTGGAATATCGTTCGGGGTCATCGACAGCTCGTCCACGCCGAGACCGGCCAGCAGCATGGCGCCGAACGGGTCGCCCGCCAGGCCACCGCAGACGCCGACCCAGCGCCCATGCGTGCGTGCGCCGTCGACCGTGGCGCGGATCGCGCGCAGCACGGCGGGATGCAGGCTGTCGGCCTCGACGGCCAGTTCCGGATTCTGGCGATCGATCGCCAGCACGTACTGGGTCAGGTCATTGGTGCCGATCGAGAAGAAATCGGCATGGCGCGCCAGCACATCGCTCTGGGCTGCGGCTGCGGGCACTTCGATCATGATGCCGATCGGCACTTCGGGCGCCTCCAGCCCGATGCGCAACCGTTCGCAGATGGCACGCAGCGCGATCAGTTCCGGTACGGACGTGATCATCGGGAACATGATCGACAGGCGCGCACCGTCCTTCGCCGCGCGATACAGCGCCCGCAGCTGCGGCTCCAGAAGATCGGGACGGCGCAGCAGCAGGCGCGCGCCGCGCACGCCGAGGAACGGGTTGTCCTCATGCGGCAGCTTCAGGTGCGCAACCTGCTTGTCGCCGCCGATGTCGAGCGCGCGCACGATCAGCGGGCGGCCATCCAGGGCGCTGGCCATCGCCCGATAGGTGGCGTACTGCTCATCCTCGCTGGGCGTGCTGCCGCGCTCGAGGAACAGGAACTCGGTCCGCATCAGGCCGACGCCTTCGGCGCCCTGTTCCAGTGCCAACGGCACCTGTTCGGGCAGGTTGACGTTGGCACCGATGTCGATGCGGTGGCCGTCGGTCGTCTGCGCGGGCCGCGCGCGTTGCGCGGCCTCGCGTTCGCGGATGTGCTGCTGCTCGGCGATCCAGGCGCGGGCCGAAGCGAGATCGGCATCGGACGGAGACAGATAGAGCCGCCCGCTGCTGCCGTCGATGATGGCCTCCACACCCGCTTCAATCGTCAGCAGATCCGCGCCACCGGCAACCAGCGCCGGCAACCCGAGCGTGCGCGAGAGGATCGCGGTATGTGAGGTGGGCCCGCCCTGTGCGGTGGCCAGACCGAGCACGCGACGGGTGTCGAGGTTGGCGGTATCAGACGGTGACAGGTCGGCCACGAGCAGGATGCAGGGGTAGGCGGGCAGGTCGGCGAGACCACCGCCGGCCGCAGACGGATCAAGCTGTGCCAGCACACGCCGACCCACGTCACGCAGGTCGGCTGCGCGCCCGGCGAGCACCGGATTGCCCAGCGCCGCCAGTACGGAGGCAATCTGTTCGATGGCCTGGTGCCATGACCACGCGACGCCATGGCCTTCCACCATCAGCTGACAGGTGCGGGTGATCAGGTCTGTGTCGTCGAGCAGCGCGGCCTGGGCCCCGAAGATCGCCGCATCGGATGCGCCGAGCCGGCGCTGGGTGTCGTCCTGCAGCGCCGCCAGCTGCTGGCGGGTGCGGCCGAGCGCGTCCTGCAGGCGTGCACCGCCTTCCCCGAGCGGGGCGGGGTGGTCGGCGACGTTGGTCTGCCTGCTGGCGAGCACATGGATCCGGCCGATCGCCAACCCGGGGCTGGCACCAATGCCGACGATCGCTGCGTGTGCCTCCGGTGGATTCCAGCCCGCGACCGGCGCCGCCTTGCGCTGTGCTGCGCGTTCGGCATCGGCCTTTTCCTGAGCCACCAACCCCTCCATGACCCTGCGCAGTGCGGCCAGCAGTGCGGGCGCATCCGCGCCTTCGGCAGACACACTCACCGGGTCGCCATGACGCAGACCCAGCTGCAGCAGCGCGACCAGGCTCTTGGCATCGGCCGCCTGGTCGCCTGCGCGCACCTGGGCACGGGCGCTGAAACTGCGGGCCGTCTCGGCCCAGCGCGTGGCAGGGCGCGCATGCAGGCCATTGGGGTAGGCGATGGTCCAGCCGAAATCCTCGGCCAGATCCTGCGCTGGAACATCGTTGGCCAAGGTGGTGACGTCGCCGGCCAGCGCCGTCACGATCTCGCTCGCTTCGGCGGTCGTGAACAGACGCTGCAGCGTGGCGTCATCCTGGATGAGCCGGGTGAGCCGGCGCAGCAGGGTGATGTGGGTATCGGACTGGGCGGCGATGCCGACCACCAGCCGCGTCACCTGGCCCGGATTCCATTCGACACCGTCCGGCAACTGCAGCACGGCAATGCCATCGCGGCGCACCAGATGGCGGTCCTCGCCGAGCCCATGCGGGATCGCCACACCGTGGCCGAGGAAGGTGTTCGCCAGCTGCTCACGGCGGCCCATGCTGGTTTCGTAGCCCGGCGCAACGCAGCCGGCGGCCACCAGCATCTGTGCGGCCTGGGCGATGGCATGTGCCTTGTCACGGACCCGTGCGCCGAGGCGGATCAGTTCGTGGCTGACGGGAGCAGGGGCGGGGAGGGAAGACAAGGCGGGCTCCGGGAAGGGTGTGCTGGCGTATTGGGAACGTTCCCAGTCCGCATTTCAATGTGCACTGCACAAAAATCCAATAGTACTTTGGCGTTAGCATTGTCCTGAACGGCCGTCGCGCTGCGGCCAGCACAGTTGACCGGGAACGTTTCCAATCCAATGAGCATCAGCATCAACGACGTGGCGCGCGTGGCGGGCGTCTCCAAATCCACGGTGTCGCGCGTGCTGGGTGGCGGCCCGGTCAGTGGAGAGGTGCGCAGCCGGGTCGAGGCCGCCATCCGCCAGACCGGCTATCGCCCGAACCTGCAGGCCAGGCGCCTGCGCTCCCGGCATACCGGCATCATCGGGCTGGTCGTGGCGGATATCCGCAACCCCTTCTTTACCGCGCTGATCCGCGCGGTGGAGGAGGTCGCCTATCGCGAGGGCCTGCGCGTCACCCTGTGCAACACCGACGAGGACCCCGAGCGCGAGGCACTGTACCTGCAGTTGATGCACGAGGAGCGCATCAGCGGGCTGATCTTCGCGCCGACCCGGACCACGGTGGGGCGGCTGGAACGGCTCGCGCTGGACTATCCGACGGTACTGGTCGACCGCGCCGCGCCGGGCGGGGCGATCGACAGCGTGGTGCTGGACAATCCGGCGGCCATGGCCGGCCTGGTCGAGCATCTGGTTGAACGCGGCTATCGGCGCATCGGCGGCCTGTTCGGCAGTACCAGCACCACTGCGGCCGAACGTCGTGATGGCTATCTTGCGGCCATGCGCAGGCATGGGCTGGAACCGGACTACCGGGAAGTCGAACCCACGGCCGAGGCCGCCATCAGCACCGCCGGACAGTGGCTGGCTGGGCCTTTGAGGCCCGAGGCGCTGGTTACCAGCAACAGCCTGCTGCTGATGGGAGCACTGAAAGCGGCACGCAGCGCAGGACTAGCGATTCCAGGCGCGCTGGCGCTGGCGGGGTTCGACAACGAGCGCTGGACCGAGCTGGTTGAACCGGGCATCACCGTCGTCGAGCAACCGGTGGAAGAGATGGGGCGGGCCGCGATGTCGCTGCTGCTGGAGCGCCTGCGTGCCCCGGACATGCCGGTGCGCCGGCTGGTGATGACCGGTCGCTGCGTGGTCCGGGGATCAACCACCTCGCGATAATTTCCAGACGCCTGGGGCCTGCGGAACTGCCTTGCAGTCCGCCCCAATTATCGTGACGCGTCACGCACAATGTGTAATGGGATGCCTTGCTGACGGACACGGAGGACGAAATGGACATTCGATCAGGCCTGGTTGTGGCGCTTTTGCTGCTGGCAACGGCGTCGCACGCGCAGGCTATTCGCTCCGCGACGGGTCCGCAGCCGCTGCCCAGGCATACGCCGTCGCCGCCAAAGCCGAACAATCTCGGCGCTGAACCACTCAGATGCCAGCAGCACATCGATCTGCGCGTGCGCCGCTACTGCACGGACATCGAGCGGGCGTTGATCCAAGGTGAGGCGCGTCGCCAAGGCATACCAACACCGTCGAGCGAGATTGTGCGCATGCCGGCTTACGGCAGCGCGGAGGCAAAGCGGTTGGGCGCTGCCTGCATGGGCGGGACCGCAATGCGGCGATTGAGCAACGGCTGGGAGCAGCTGCGCAACGCCAAGGGCGAGTGGCTGCGCTGTCGTGAGTAGCAGATGCTGAGTCTGCACGGACACATGCCAAGTCCTCAGGGAGCAGTTGACGACCCTCACAGGCGTGACCAGACGGCCGTGTAGAAGCCGGGACGTGGTAAGAGGCGTGCCGAGACACTCTTGCTGGAGCGGAGTGAACATAATATACATTATGCGAAATGTCATGTCTGGGCTGATCCGGTTCGTGGGCTCGGCTTGGCAATGGCTCCGGCTCTGGCTTGGCTCTTGCCTGCCTGCTGGCTCCCCCGACAAGGATGAGCTTGCAGCATG
>NZ_JADCQA010000012.1:0-146140 GCF_014947095.1 Stenotrophomonas sp. B2
CCCGATCCCATCCCGAACTCGGAAGTGAAACGCAGCTGCGCCGATGGTAGTGTGGCTCAAGCCATGCGAGAGTAGGTCATCGCCAGGGTTTATACCCAAAACCCCGCTGCTCACGCAGCGGGGTTTTTCCTTTT
Organism: Stenotrophomonas sp. B2; assembly: GCF_014947095.1. NCBI lineage: Bacteria > Pseudomonadati > Pseudomonadota > Gammaproteobacteria > Lysobacterales > Lysobacteraceae > Stenotrophomonas > Stenotrophomonas sp. B2. The sequence continues at coordinate 135 of NZ_JADCQA010000012.1, forward strand.
AATGAAGGCACTGCATTTTCCGGGTGGCTTCCGCCCATGGGCAAGATCGCGAAGCTGGCGCCGCAGGCGCTGCTGCAACCGTCTCCCTGGTGAAATTAGCGCTGTGGAACCACCCGATCCCATCCCGAACTCGGAAGTGAAACGCAGCCGCGCCGATGGTAGTGTGGCTCAAGCCATGCGAGAGTAGGTCATCGCCAGGGTTTACACCCAAAACCCCGCTGCTCGCGCAGCGGGGTTTTTCTTTATGCGCGGAAAGCGGCCACTGAGCTGGGATCGCACAAAAAAAAGCGGCGCCCCGTAGGGCGCCGCTCTGACCTCGATAGCGTTCAGTCGAGCATGGCGCGACGTTAGCGGGCCGGGGTCTTGGCCTTCATCATCGTGTCGCGGGCGGCTTTGAAGGGATTGCCTTCATACCAGTTCGGCCAGCGGTCGCCACCGGCAAGCTCCTTGCCGACGCCGTACATCAGCTGCAGGTCTTCGACAGTGCCGTCCAGCTTCCAGCTCGCCGCATCGAACTCATCCTTCGGGCCATGGTAGCGGTTGGCGCCGTAGTCGGCTGCTGCCTTGCGGCCGGCTTCCACCCCACCTTCGCGCAGATCTTCGCCGCCGTCGGCGTACAGCGCCGGGACGCCTGCCTTGGCGAAATTGAAGTGGTCGGAACGGAAGTAGAAGCCACTCTGTACCGAGCTTTCGCCGTGCAGGGTGCGTCCCTGGGCCGCCGCCAGCGGCTTGAGGATGTCTTCCAGCTCGGAGCTGCCGAAGCCGGTCACCGTCACGTCCTTGGCGCGGCCGGCCACGGACATGGCGTCGATGTTGATGACGCCGGCGATCCTGTCCAGCGGGAAAGTCGGATGCGCAACGTAGTACTTGGAGCCGAGCAGGCCGGATTCTTCCAGGGTCACGGCAAGGAACACCACCGAACGCTCCGGCTTCGGATCCTGGTGGGCCATCGCTTCGGCGACTTCCAGGATGCCTGCCACGCCGGTCGCATTGTCGATCGCACCGTTGTAGATGTTGTCGCCTTCCTCGCCCTCGTGCTTGCCCAAGTGATCCCAATGGGCCATGTACAGCACGGCCTCGTCGGCACGCTTGGTGCCCGGCAGGACGCCGACCACGTTGCGCGACTGCTTCTGTGCGATACGGCTCTTGAGGTCGACGGATGCGGTGGCTTTCAGCGGCACCGGCTTGAAGCCGCGCTTGCTGGCGTCCTTGTAGGCCTGGTCAAGGTCCAGGCCCGCAGCGGCGAACAGCGAGCGTGCGGCGTCGGCGCTCAGCCAGCCCTGCACCGGGATGCGTGCTTCCGGATCGTCCTTGGCCGGCAGGTCGTACTGCGGGCCGGCCCAGGAGTTCTTCACCACATCCCAGCCGTAGGAGGCGCCGGCCGTGTCGTGCACGATCAGGGCCGCGGCGGCGCCCTTGCGTGCGGCCTCCTCGAACTTGTAGGTCCAGCGGCCGTAATAGGTCATGCGCTTGCCGTCGAACAGGGTCTCGTCATCGACGTGGAACCCCGGGTCGTTGACGAACATGACGACCGTCTTGCCCTTCCAGTCCTGGCCGGCATAGTCGTTCCACTTCTGTTCCGGTGCATCGACACCGTAGCCGACGAACACCAGGTCGCTGGCATCGATGCTGATCTCGGCCTGGCCGGTACGCGTGCCGACCACCATGTCAGTGCCGAACTTCAGTTCGGTGGTCTTGCCGCCCTGGTTGATCTTCAGCACGGTGGACTCATCGGCCGTCGTTTCGGTCATCGGCACGTCCTGGAACCAGCTGTCGCCATTGCCCGGCTGCAGGCCGATACGCTGCATCTGGTCGCGGATGTAGTTGACCGTCAGCTCTTCGCCCTTGCTGCCCGGTGCTCGCCCTTCGAACTCGTCGGAGGCCAGGGTCTTGACCATCTCGGCGAAATCGGTGGCATTGATCTCCGGCGAGAACGCATGGCCCGCGGTCGCGGTGGACGGGGCGGTACTGTCGGTGCCGGCGCTCGGCGCCGGGGAGTCATTGCCTTTGCAGGCACTGAGCGCGGCCGCGGCGGCCAGGCACAGGAGGAGTTTGCGGGGCATCATCGGTTCCTGGGAAACAAGGGATGGCCGCATGGTGGTGCGGCCGGGAACGGGGAGTATCCCCGAATCGTTGGGCTCAGTCCGCCGGCGCGGTTTCGCTGTCGAACGGAATGGGATCGGCGCCGCTGACCGGGCCGATGCGCGCGGTGCGGTGCACGTACAGCACCACGTCCCGCTCGAAGTGCAGGGCGCCACTGACCACGGCGTTCGGGCCGATGATGACCCGCGGCTTGCGGACGGCCGTCAGCGAGACGCTGAAGCTGGGCTTGCGCACGCGCACGCCGCCGTCGACCTGGGAGCCGATGCCCACGGTGATATCGCCATTGACGGTTTCCACGTCCTTGCTGACGCGGCTCTCGACCAGGCCGATGCCACCGTTGACGGTCTCCACGCCGCCTTCGATCTGGCTGCCGCGATCACTGAAGATGCTGCCATTGACCGTGCTGACGTTGCCGCGGGCGATCACCTCACGGCCCAGGCGCACCCCGCCGTTGACCGTTTCGATGCTGCCGGTACGGGCGCGGTCGGCGACCTTCACCCCACCGTTGACGGTATCGATGCTGCCGGTTTCGCTGCCTTCACCGACGCGGATGCCGCCGTTGACGGTATCCAGCTTGCCGTAGCGCTGCCCGGCTTCGGCGGTGATGCTGCCGTTGACCTTGCTGATGTTGTCCTGTGCCCAGGCGGGACTGCTGGCCAGCAGCACGCCCAACAGCAGCGGAATGGATCGAATGTTCATGGGTCCCTCGGTGGATGTGCGGCTGGCAGGCCGCGTGCGTTGATGTCACCATTCCCCAATCGCCCCTGCAACTGCCTGAAGTCACTGGAAAGCCCTTGCGCAACAACGCCTTCCCCTCACGCCGACATCACATCGCCGCTGCCCGCGGCGGGCGCTGCCTGCTGCTGGGGCTGGCCTTGGCATTGGCGCTGCCGCTTCCGTCAGGTGCACAGAACACGCGCGAAACGGAGCGCAAGCTGCAGAAGCTGCGCAGCGAGCTGAAGGGCGTCGCGCAGGAGCGCCGCCAGCTTGAGGGCCAGCGTGGCCAGGCATCTCAGCAGCTGCGCGCGGCCGATGAGAAGGTGGCCCGCAGCGGCCGTGTGCTGGCCCAGACCGAGGCGGCGCTGCGCGAGCAGAACCAGGCACTGGCCGAGGCCGAGCGACGTCGCACGACCCTGCAGTCCAACCTGGCGCAGCAGCATCGCGAACTGGCCGGGTTGCTGCGCGCGGCCTATCAGCTGGGCAACCACGCCCCGCTCAAGCTGCTGCTGTCACAGGACACGGTGGCCGATGCCAACCGTGCACTGGCCTACCACCGGTACCTGCAGCGCGAGCGCGCGCAGCGCATCACCGCATTGACTGCCGATCTCAAGGAACTGGAGGCGCTGCAGGCACAGATTGCCGAACGCCAGCAGCAGCTGCAGGGGACCCAGCGCGAGCAGAAGCAGCAGGCGGCTGCGCTGGCGGCCGATCGTCGCGAACGTGCGCAGACCGTGGCCTCGCTGGACGAACGCTTCAAGGACCGGCGCGAGAAGGAACAGGCATTGGGGCAGGATGCCAAGGCACTGGAAACCCTGCTGGCCAATCTGCGCGCGGCCGCAGCGCGGGCCGAAGCCGAGCGTCGCGCGGCAGCGCGCCGGGCTGCCGCGGAGAAGGCCGCCGCCGAACGCGCTGCACGCCAGGCCGCCGCCGAAGGCCGACCGCCGCCGGCGACCAAGGTGCCGCCGGCCGTGGCATCGGCGCCGGCACCGAAGGTGGGGGGACTGGGGTGGCCGCTGTCGGGCAACCTGCTGGCACGCTATGGCGGCAAGCTGCCGGATGGCCGCACTAGCAGCGGCGTGCTGATCGGTGCCCCGGCCGGCAGCACGGTGACCGCGGTAGCCGATGGCACGGTCGTCTTCTCCGATTGGATGACCGGTTACGGCATGATCCTGATCGTCGATCACGGCAACGGCTACATGAGCCTCTATGCGCATAACGACACGCTGCTGAAGGATGCAGGTGCGCGGGTCAGCCGTGGCGATGCGGTCGCCAAGGTCGGCAACTCTGGCGGCCAGGGCGTGACCGCACTGTATTTCGAGCTGCGTCGTGGCGGGCAGCCGGTCAATCCGGACAGCTGGCTGCAGCGCCGCTGAACCCGGGGCCTGCACGGACTGCGTGGGTTCAACGGGAATTTAGCTGTGCTTCGCGCATAATCGGTGCCTGTGCCTTGGGCACGATGCCACCGTCGACAGGAGTGCTCCATGCGCGCAGCCCGTACCGCCACCCTCTTGCTGGCCCTGTTGCCAGCGCTGTCCTGGGCGCAGCAGACCGCGCCGGCCCCGACCGCTGCGAACAGCGGGCAGGCGGCGAGCAGCGAGGAGGCGGTGACCTCGAAGGTGCCGCTGGAAGACATCCGCCGTTTCGTGGCGGTGTACAACGCGGTGCGCGCGGCCTATGTCGACCCGGTCGACGACAACAAGCTGATGCAGTCGGCGGTCCGTGGCCTGCTGCTCGACCTCGACCCGCACAGCACGTATTTCAACAAGGAAGATGCGCAGGCCTTCGACGAGCAGGCCTCCGGTGCCTACGAGGGCATCGGCGTCGAGCTGCAGCAGCAGCCGGACAACGCCAGCATGAAGGTGATCGCGCCGATCGATGACACGCCGGCGGCCAAGGCCGGCATCCTCGCGGGCGATCTGATCATCGCCATCGATGGCAAGCCGATCAGTGCGATCGATGCCAGTGAGCCGCTGCGGGGCCCGGCCGGCAGCAAGGTGGTGCTGACCATCGTGCGCGACGGCCGGCCGAAGCCTTTCGATGTCAGCCTGACCCGGCAGACGATCCGCGTCACCAGCGTGCGCAGCCGCCTGCTGGAACCGGGCTATGGCTACATCCGCCTGAGTACCTTCCAGGCCGACACCGGTTCGGATTTCCAGAAGCATGTGCAGCAGCTGCAGAAGCAGTCCGGTGGAACGCTGAAGGGGCTGGTGCTGGACCTGCGCAGCAATCCGGGTGGCCTGCTGACCGCCGCTGTGCAGGTGGCCGACGATCTGCTGGACAAGGGCAACATCGTCAGTACGCGGGGCCGCATCAGCATCAGCGATGCGCGTTTCGACGCCACGCCGGGCGACCTGTTGAAGGGCGCACCGGTGGTGGTGCTGGCCGATGCGGGTTCGGCCAGCGCCTCGGAAGTGCTGGCCGGTGCATTGCGCGACAATGGCCGCGCACGCGTGGTTGGCAGCCGCACGTTCGGCAAGGGCTCGGTGCAGACCGTGCTGCCGCTGGACAACGGCGATTCGGTGAAGCTGACCACGGCGCGCTACTACACGCCCAGCGGCAAGTCGATCCAGGCCACCGGCATCGTGCCGGATGTGGAGCTCAAGCCTGCGCCGCGCCCTGAGGATGACGCGCTGCCGGCCAGCCTGAGCGACTACAGCGAAGCCACCCTGCCGGGTCATCTGCGCGGCGACGATGAAGGAACCGAAGGTTATCGGGCAGGCGCGGTGTTGCCGGGCGATGGCCCGATCAACGATGCGCTCGCCGAACTGAAGCATCCCGGCTCGGTGGCCGCGCGACTGAAGGCCGAAGCCGCGAAGGCGGAAGCGGAAAAGGCCGCCGACGCGGCGACCGCCAAGCCGGAAGCAAAGCCGGAAGCAAAGCCGGAAGCAAAGCCGAGCCCGGCCCCGGCAAAGCCCTGAGGTAGCGCCGGGCCACGCCCGGCGACGCCGGCCGGTTGCCTAGAACCCGTGCCGCTTGCGCAGGCGGCGCGCGATCGCTGCGCGCACGTACACGCCATACACCACGCCGAACACGAAGCCGCCGATGTGGGCCCACCAGGCCACCATGCCGAAGGTCGGGCCGATATAGGCGAACACCACCTGCAGTGCTGCCCACACGCCGATCAGCAGATAGGCCGGGGCGCGTACGAACTCCAGGAACAGGCCGAGGGGAATCACCACGCCCAGTCGCGCGCCCGGGAACAGGGCCAGGTAGGCGCCGATCAGGGCCGACACCGCGCCGCTGGCACCGATGATGATCTGGTCCGGGCTGCCCATGGTGTAGATCGCCACCAGGTTGGAGACCGCGCCGCCGACCAGGAACAGCAGCAACAGGCGCCATGGCCCCAGTACCCGCTCTGCCGGCAGGCCGAAGATCAGCAGGAAGACCAGATTGCCCAGCAGGTGCGACCAGTCCGCATGCAGGAACAGGGCTGTGAACAGGCGCAGCACGCTGCCGTCCTGCAGGGTGGCCCACCAGTCCAGCGGATGGGTCAGGCCGGTGGAGAGCGCGCCCCAGTCGAGCCACAGGCTGCCCCTGGCATCATCCGGCCGTGAGATTGACCACAGGAAAGCCAGCCACAGTGCCGCAAACAGCACGGGTGTGGCCCAGCGCAGGGCGGCCTTCTTGCGCGACGGAAGGGAAACGAACATGGCGACAAGCCTAGCGCGCCGGGCTCCGTGGCGGGGGCGCTCCTGTTCAGGTTTTGCGACGAAAAAAGCGCCGCCGCTGTTATTGTTTCATTAACGGCTCTGGGTAATACTCGCATACGGCGTCGTATGTCGGGAGGGGAATCCGGCGCGCTCCGATGGGCCCCAGGGCCTGCCGGGCGCAGGCGCACTCAGAGCAACATCACCGCTTACCGGAGAGAGAACTACGATGCAAACCGCTTCCACCATTGCCCGTCTGACCCTGCTGGCCGTCGGCGTTGCCGGTGCGCTGGCCGCCGCCGACGCCAACGCTGCTGCCTTCCAGCTGAAGGAAAACAGCGCCAAGGGCCTGGGCCGCGCCTTCGCCGGCTCCACCTCGACCGAAGGTGACGCCTCGGTCATCGCCACCAACCCGGCCTCCATGCGCCTGCTCGACGGTACCCTGCTGCAGGGCGACGTCAGCGCGATCAGCTTCGGTGCCAAGTTCCGCGGCCGTGGCGAATACGGCAACGGCGCGCCGATCTCGGGTGGCAACGGCGGCGACGCCGGCATGATCGCCCCGGTCCCGGCGGCCTACTTCCACCTGCCGTTCGGCGAGAACGAGAACATGCACTTCGGTGCCTCGCTGACCGTTCCGTTCGGCTTCAAGACCGAATACGACCGTGACTGGGTCGGCCGCTACAACGGCGTCAAGACCGAACTGCAGGCGATCGACCTGGGCGTCGCGTTCTCGTACGACGTCAACCCGTACCTGTCGTTTGGCGCTTCGGTGTTCGCCGAGCGCCTGAACGTCGACCTGACCAGCGCCGTCGACACCGGCACCGCGATCAATGCCACGGCCCAGCGTCAGGCTGCCGCCCGCGTGCTGCAGGCTGGTGGTACTCCGGCCCAGGCCGCTGCCGCTTCGCAGGCTGCTGCCCGCCAGGCGGCCCAGCTGGGCTTCGCTCCGGGCACTGCTGATGGCTACCTGCGCATCAAGGGTGACGAAGTGTCGGTCGGCTATACCCTGGGCATGACCGTCAGCCCGGTGGAAGGCACCAACATCGCCTTCAGCTACCGCTCGGAGGTCGAACACAAGATCACCGACGGCACTGCCGACTTCACCATTCCGCAGAATGCCGCGGCCTTCCTTGCCAATACCGGCACCTTCATCGACAGCAACGGCCGCGCCACCATCACCCTGCCGGCCAGCGCGACCGTCGGCATCACCCATCGGGTGAACGACCAGTGGCAGGTCATGGCTGAAGTCACCCGTACTGCGTGGAGCAAGTTCGACCAGGTCACCGTCGACTATGACTCCAACCAGCCGGACAGCGTGCTGCCGTTCCACTACCGCGATACCACCTTCGCGGCGATCGGTACCGATTACAAGGTCAACGACAAGCTGACCCTGCGCGGCGGCCTGGCCTACGATCAGACCCCGACCACCTACGAGCACCGTGACGTCCGCGTGCCGGACACCACCCGCAAGTGGCTGTCGCTGGGTATGACCTACGCAGCGTCGGACAAGCTGGAGTACAGCGTGGGCTACACCCACCTGTTCACCAAGGATCCGGACATCTACTCGACCTCGGCGACGGCCAACACCGTCATCGGCAAGTACAAGGTCAGTGGCGACGTGCTGGCCGCATCGCTGCAGTACAAGTTCTGATCCAGGCTTCGGCCTAATCCGGTACACGAAGGGCCCCGCGCAAGCGGGGCCTTTTGTTTGTGCAGCGCGCATCCACGCGGGCTGTGGATCTACGACAATGGCCGCATGAACCTGTCCGATCCGAACTTCCAGCTGGAGCTGGCCGCCAACGTAGCGGTCGCGGGCTCGATCCTGCTGGCGGGACGCAACAACGTCCACACCTGGTGGCTGGGCATCGTCGGCTGCGCGTTGTTCGCCGTTGTCTTCGAGCGCTCACACCTGTTCGCCGACATGGTGCTGCAGTTCTTCTTCATCGCCATCAGCGTGCTGGGATGGTGGCAATGGCTGCGTGGCAACCACGGCGCACCGCTGCCGATCACCTCGCTGCGCCCGCGCACGGGAATGTGGCTGCTGCCGACGGCGGCCCTGGCCACGTTCGGCTACGGCTGGATGCTGACCCGCCTGACCCACGCCTATGCGCCCTACGTCGATTCGGCGGTACTGGTGCTGAGCGTGATCGCGCAGATCCTGATGATGCGCCGCAAGCTGGAATCGTGGTGGGTGTGGCTGCTGGTCAATACGATCGCCGTGCCCCTGTACTACAGCCGTGGCCTGCACCTGACGTCGATCCTGTACGTCGGTTTCTGGATCAATGCACTGGTGGCGTTGCGCCACTGGCGCAATCTGATGCGTGCCGAGGCCACGGCGGCACCTGGCTCCCTGTAGAGCCGAGCCCACGCTCGGCTGCGCCGGAAAAGCCAAGCGCGGGCTCGGTTCTACAGCAAGCGAGGCACAAAAAACCCCGCTTCCGCGGGGTTTTTCGTTGACCACATCAACCCGGTGATCAGTCGCCCAGCGTCAGCAGCGAGGCGTTACCACCAGCGGCCGTGGTGTTCACCGTGACGGTCTTCTCGGTGGCAAAGCGCAGCAGATAATGTGGGCCACCGGCCTTCGGTCCGGTGCCGGACAGGCCCTGGCCGCCGAATGGCTGCACACCGACCACTGCACCGATCTGGTTGCGGTTGACATACACATTGCCGACCTGGATGCCGTTGGTGATGCGATCGACGGTCTCGTCGATGCGCGAGTGCACGCCCAGGGTCAGGCCGTAGCCGGTGGCATTGATCTGCTCGATCACCGCGTCCAGCTGCTCACCCTTCCAGCGGATGACGTGCAGGACCGGCCCGAAGATCTCCTTCTGCAGCTGGCCCAGGTTCTTCAGTTCGTACGCGCGCGGTGCGAAGAAAGTGCCGTGGGCAGCCTCGGCGGACAGTTCAGCCGCAGCGATCAGGCGCGCTTCGCGGTCCATGCGTTCGGCATGGTCCTGCAGGATCTTCAGCGCATCGGCGTCGATCACCGGGCCGACGTCGGTGGACAGCAGGCCGGGGTCGCCGACCTTCAGTTCCTTCATGGCGCCGGCCAGCATGGTCATCACCTTGTCGGCGATGTCGTCCTGCACGAACAGCACGCGTGCGGCCGAGCAGCGCTGGCCGGCCGAGGTGAAGGCCGAACCGATCGCATCCTTGACCAGCTGTTCCGGCAGCGCCGAGGAGTCGGCGATGAAGGCGTTCTGGCCACCCGTCTCGGCGATCAGCACGCCGATGGCGGCATCACGCGCGGCCATCGCACGGTTGATCGCACGTGCGGTGTCGGTGGAGCCGGTGAAGGCCACGCCCGCCACGCGCGGATCGGCGGTCAGCGCCGCGCCGACGGTGGCACCATCGCCCGGCAGGAACTGCACCACCTCGGCCGGCACGCCGGCGTCATGCAGCAGCTTCACGGCGTAGTAGCCGACCAGGTTGGTCTGCTCTGCCGGCTTGGCGATGACGCTGTTGCCGGCAGCCAGTGCGGCGGCCACCTGGCCCAGGAAGATCGCCAGCGGGAAGTTCCACGGGCTGATGCAGACAAACACGCCACGGCCGTGCAGCTGCAGCTCGTTGGATTCGCCGGTGGGGCTCGGCAGCTTCTCGGCATGTCCGAACTGCTCGCGTGCCTGCTTGGCGTAGTAGCGCAGGAAGTCGACCGCTTCACGCACTTCGGCAATGCTGTCGGGCAGGCTCTTGCCGGCTTCCTTCACGCACAGCGCCATGAACTCGGGCATGCGTGCTTCGAGCTGGTCGGCGGCATGCTCGAGAATGGCGGCGCGGCTTGCTGCCGGGGTGCGGTTCCAGGCCGGTTGCGCGGCCACGGCATTGGCCAGCGCCTTCTGCACGGTGGCGGTATCGGCGGGCAGCCACTGGCCGACCACTTCGCGGGTATCGGCGGGGTTGGTTACCGGTTGCGGCGCGCCTGCGGGGGTCGCACCCGGCACCAGCGGCGCGGCCTGCCACGGCTTCACTGCCGCGTTGAGCTGCCCGGCCAGGGCGCGCAGTTCGTTGTCGTTGGCGAGATTGGCGCCCATGGAGTTCTTCCTGTCGTGGTTCTGGCTGCGCAGCAGGTCAACCGGCAGCGGGATCTTGGGATGCGGAATCGATTCGAACGAGGACACCATCTCGACCGGATCGCGGATCAGATCGGAGATCGGCACGCGTTCGTCGGTGATGCGGTTGACGAAGCTGGAGTTGGCGCCGTTTTCCAGCAGGCGCCGCACCAGATACGGCAGCAGATCCTCATGCGATCCGACCGGTGCATAGACGCGGCAGGGAAGGCCGAGACGATCGGCCGGCACCACTTCGGCGTAGAGATCGTCGCCCATGCCGTGCAGCTTCTGGTGCTCGTACACGCCGCCGTTGGCAATGCTGCGCACGGCCGCGATGGTGTGCGCGTTGTGGGTGGCGAACATCGGGTAGATCACATCGGCATGCGTGAACAGACGCTTGGCACAGGCCAGGTAGGACACGTCGGTGTTCTGCTTGCGGGTGAACACCGGGTAGCCCGGGTAGCCCTCGATCTGCGCGCGCTTGATCTCGGCATCCCAGTAGGCGCCCTTGACCAGGCGCACCTGCAGGCGGCGACCGGCACGGCGGGCCATGTCGGCCAAGTGGTCGATCGTGTACGGGGTGCGCTTCTGGTAGGCCTGCACCACGACGCCGAAGCCGTCCCAGCCGGCCAGCGAGGCGTCGCAGAACACCTGCTCGATGATGTCCAGCGAAAGCTCGAGGCGGTCGGACTCCTCGGCGTCGACGGTGCAGCCGATGCCGTAGCTCTTGGCCAGCTGCGCCAGTTCCAGCACGCCCGGCACCAGGTCCTTCAGCACGCGCTCGCGCTTGGCATGTTCGTAGCGAGGGTACAGCGCCGACAGCTTGATCGAGATGCCCGGTGCGTTGTTGACGTCGCCGTCGGGACGGCCACCGCGTGCCTTGTGGTCACCGCCGATGGCGTGGATCGCACGACGGTAGTCTTCCAGATAGCGCAGCGCATCCTTCATGGTCAGGGCACCTTCGCCCAGCATGTCGAAGGAATAGCGATAGCTGGCGTTGTCGCCCTTGTGCGAACGCGCGAGCGCCTCGCTGATGGTGCGGCCCATGACGAACTGATGGCCCATGATCTTCATCGCCTGGCGCACGGCCAGGCGGATCACCGGCTCACCCACGCGTCCGACCAGGCGCTTGAACGCGCTGGGTGCGTCGGCACGGGTGGCATCGTTCATCTGCACCAGCTTGCCGGTCAGCATCAGGCCCCAGGTGGAGGCATTGACCAGTACCGAGTCACTGCCGCCCAGGTGCTTTTCCCAGTCGGCGTCGGCCAGCTTGTCGCGGATCAGTTTGTCGGCGGTGTCCTGGTCCGGAATGCGCAGCAGCGCTTCGGCCACGCACATCAGCAGCACGCCTTCCTCGCTGCCCAGATCGTACTGGCGCATGAAGGCTTCGATCGCGCCCTGGTCCTTGGCGCGCACGCGCACGCGGCCGACCAGATCGGCGGCCAGCGCCTGCACCCGGGCCTGTTCCTCGGCGGGCAGGCGGGCCTGCGCCAGCAGCTCACGGACGTGGCTGGCCTCGTCCTTCAGCCAGGCGTCGGTAATGGCCTGGCGGAACGGGTTGGGGGACGCCGGCAGTTCCGGCGACAGCAGCGCGCCGGGACGCAGGGCGTCGTGGGCGGCAAGGGAGGAGGAGGGTGCGTTCATGCCGGTCCGGCCAATGGAAAACTTGGCGATTTTAATCATTTTTGCGCCCTTCGGAAGTGCCCCGCGGCCGCCTTCGTGAATGCTGATAGCCCCTAACGGTGGTGGATTCAGCGTGTTCAGCAAGCGCGACACTATTTGTGCTGAATTCGTCATTTGCGGCGCCGGGCGAATGCTGTATTGCAGCATGGCAAAAAGTGTGAATGCACCCTTGCTACCGGTGAGACGGCGGGGCTACCATCGAGACGTTTCCCGCGGCAGGAACGCGGTTGCGACATGATCGAGGTGCTTCCAGCTCCAGATGGGTCAGGTACGCAGCTGCGGCTGCGTCCCCCACGGGCGCTCGATGCCCGGCAGTTCGTCCTGTTGTTCACCGTGTTGTCGGGAGCGATGTGGCTGGTCTCCGCCCTGGGGTGGTTGGCCGGCAATGCATTCGCCCCCCTGTTCGCGCTGCTGTACAGCCTGTTGCTGGCAGCCGCGTTACGTGCCCTGTGGCGCAGCGGCGAACGGCAGGAGGAAATCCGGGTAGTGCCGGCGTATGTGGAGGTCATCCCCGTACCCGGTGGATTGCCGGTGTTCCGGGCTCACCCGCATTGGGTGCGCCTGCTCGCCGACGATGAGAGGGTCCGGCTTGCGTCCAGCGGCCGGCAGGTGGAGGTGGGGAGTTTCCTCGCGCCGGCCGAACGTCAGACGCTCGCAGAGACACTTGAAGGCTTGCTCGCCGCCAGCGATGGCGGCAACCGACGACGCTAAGGGTCTAGGCAATGAAGCAAAGCAGCAGGTGGGGCACGAAGTGCGTTGCAATGGCCGCCGCAGTGGTGGCCGGGGGATGGGTTCCGGCGATGGCATGGGCCCAGGCGGCCGATCCCAAGCCGTGGCAGCTGAACATGGGCAAGGGGGTAACCCAGACCTCGCGCCTGGCCTGGGAGTCGAACAATCTCTCGCTGATCGTCTGCACGGTGATCGGCGTGATCGTGTTCGGGGCGATGGCCTACGCCATCTTCAAGTTCCGCAAATCCAAGGGGGCGGTCGCAGCCACCTTCAGCCACAATACCAAGGCCGAGATCATCTGGACGGTGATCCCGGTGATCATCCTGGTGGTGATGGCATGGCCGGCCACGGCCAACCTGATCAAGATGTACGACACCCGCGATGCCGAGATGACGGTGAAGGTCACCGGCTACCAGTGGATGTGGAAGTACGAGTACCTGGGCGAGAACGTCACCTTCACCAGCCGCCTGGACCGCGAGTCGGACCGCATGCGGCAGAGTGGCAAGGTGCCGACGCGCGAGAGCCATCCCCACTACCTGCTGGATGTCGACAACCGGCTGGTGCTGCCGGTCGATACCAAGGTCCGTTTCGTCATCACCTCCGACGACGTGATCCACGCCTGGTGGGTGCCGGCGCTGGGCTGGAAGCAGGATGCCATTCCCGGCTTCATCAACGAGGCCTGGACCAGCATCGAGCAGCCGGGCGTCTATCGCGGGCAGTGCGCTGAACTGTGCGGCAAGGACCACGGATTCATGCCGATCGTGGTCGAGGCCGTGTCCAAGGAGGAGTTCAGGCAGTGGCTGGCGCAGCGCAAGCCGGCACCGCCGGCCGCAGCCCCGGCCGAACCGGCTGCGCCTGCGGCGGAGACGCCTGCCGCGCCGGCCGAACCTGCCGCCGCCGAAGCGGGTGCCGCCCCTGCCACCGCGGCCAGCGGCGCGTGATGTAAATCCCGCGGCCGCCTGCGGCCGTGGCGACAACCGATTCTGAGAGGTGTTTTGCAATGGCGCACTCGGCAGTTGGGCACGACGACCACCACCACCACCCGGGTTTCTTCGAGCGTTGGTTCTTCTCGACCAACCACAAGGACATCGGCACCCTGTATCTGCTTTTCAGCTTCATCATGTTCATCATCGGCGCGGCGATGAGCGTGATCATCCGCGCCGAGCTGATGCAGCCGGGCCTGCAGTTCGTCAGGCCGGAAACCTTCAACCAGCTCACCACCGTGCACGCACTGGTGATGATCTTCGGCGGAGTGATGCCGGCCTTCGTCGGCCTGGCCAACTGGATGGTGCCGTTGCAGATCGGTGCGCCGGACATGGCCCTGCCACGCATGAACAACTGGTCGTTCTGGCTGCTGCCGGTGGCCTTCAGCCTGCTGCTGCTCACCTTCCTGCTGCCCGGAGGTGCGCCGGCCGGTGGCTGGACGTTGTATCCGCCGCTGTCGCTGCAGGGCGGCTACAACGTGGCCTTCACTGTGTTCGCCATCCACGTGGCCGGCATCAGTTCGATCATGGGCGCGATCAACATCATCGCCACCGTGCTCAACATGCGCGCGCCGGGCATCGACCTGCTGAAGATGCCGATCTTCTGCTGGGCCTGGCTGATCACCGCCTTCCTGCTGATCGCGGTGATGCCGGTGCTGGCCGGTGCGGTGACCATGCTGCTGACCGACAAGTTCTTCGGCACCAGCTTCTTCAACGCCGCCGGTGGCGGTGACCCGGTGATGTTCCAGCACATCTTCTGGTTCTTCGGCCACCCCGAGGTGTACATCATGATCCTGCCCGCCTTCGGCGTGGTCAGCGAGATCATTCCCACCTTCAGCCGCAAGCCCCTGTTCGGCTACCAGGCGATGGTGTACGCCACGGCTGCGATCGCCTTCCTGTCGTTCATCGTCTGGGCCCACCACATGTTCACCGTGGGCATGCCGCTGGGCGGCGAGATCTACTTCATGTTCGCCACCATGCTGATCTCGATCCCGACCGGCGTGAAGGTCTTCAACTGGGTCAGCACGATGTGGCGTGGCTCGCTGACGTTCGAGGCGCCGATGCTGTGGTCGGTGGCCTTCGTCATCCTGTTCACTATTGGCGGCTTCTCCGGTCTGATGCTGGCCATCGTCGCCGCCGACTTCCAGTACCACGATACCTACTTCGTCGTTGCCCACTTCCACTACGTGCTGGTGACCGGTGCAGTGTTCGCTCTGATTGCCGCGGTGTACTACTGGTGGCCGAAGTGGACCGGTCGCATGTACAGCGAGAAGTGGGCCAAGGTGCACTTCTGGTGGTCGATCGTGTTCGTCAACCTGCTGTTCTTCCCGCAGCACTTCCTCGGCCTGGCCGGGATGCCGCGCCGTATTCCCGATTACAGTGTGGCGTTCGCCGACTGGAACCTGATCAGCTCGATCGGCGCATTCGGTATGTTCGTCACGCCCTTCATGATGGCGGCGATCCTGCTGTCCTCGCTGCGCAATGGCGAGAAGGCGGCCGATCGGTCCTGGGAAGGTGCGCGTGGCCTGGAGTGGACGCTGCCGTCGCCGGCACCGGCCCATACCTTCACCACCCCGCCGATCCTGCGCCCGGGCGATCTGGCGCATGACGACATCACGCATTGAGGTGGGGCATGCATAACGAGAGCCCGCTCCAGACCTGTAGAGCCGAGCCCGGCTCGGCTGTCGAAGAGCAGCCGGGCAGGGCCCGGCTGTACGGCGGCGAGACTCAGGGCATCGAACAGCAGCGCCGGCGTGCCCGGCGCACGGCGGTCGTGGTGGGCGCCATCGCCGTACTGGTCTATGCCACCTTCATTCTCAGCGGGGTGATCGGACGATGAGCCCGACACCGGCCAGCACACCGTCGCCCAGCGCCGGCCTGCCGCGCCTGATCGGCGTTGCCGTGGCCGTGTTCCTGCTGACCTTCTCGCTGGTGCCGCTGTATCGCATCGCGTGCGAGAAGGTGTTCGGCGTGCGCCTGGAGCGCGGCCCGGGCAGCGAGGCCAGCGTGGGGGCTGCCACCGCAAAGCGCACCGTGCGGGTGGAGTTCGATGGCGGGGTCAATTCGCGGCTGCCATGGGCATTCCATCCCGAGCAGCTGACCATGGACGTGGTGCCCGGTGAGCTGAACGAGGCGCTGTACTACGCCCGCAATGACGGCCCACAGGCGATCGTCGGTAGTGCGGTGCCCTCGGTCGCGCCAGCACGTGCCTCCGGATTCTTCAGCAAGACCGAGTGCTTCTGTTTCACCGCGCAGACGCTGCAGGCCGGCGAGAAGCGCGACATGCCGGTGCGCTTCATCGTCGATCCGGATCTGCCGCCGGAAATCAAGACGATCACCCTGTCCTACACCTTCTACCGCAACGACGCGCTGTCCGATCGGCTGGCTCCGGCCGCCACTTCGGAAGGCGCGCACGCCGCTCCCTGACCCGGATAACGACATGGCCCAGACACCGACCGACGCCAACGTGTACTTCGTCCCGGCCCAGAGCAAATGGCCATTCGTGGGCTCCATCGCGATGATGGTGACCATGGTGGGCGTGGCCAGCTGGCTCAACGATGCCAGCTGGGGGCGCTGGACGTTCTACATCGGCATCGCGATGCTGGTGCTGACCCTGTTCTGGTGGTTCAGCGACGTGGTGCGCGAATCGCAGGCCGGCAACTACAACCGCCAGGTCGATGGTTCGTTCCGGATGGGCATGGTCTGGTTCATCTTCTCCGAGGTGATGTTCTTCGGCGCATTCTTCGGCGCACTGTTCTACACCCGCCACCTGGGCCTGTCCTGGCTCAGCGGCGAGGGCCGCGGGGTGATGACCAACGAGCTGCTGTGGCAGGGCTACTCCGCGGGGTGGCCAACCAACGGCCCGGCGGCGATCGGCGGGGCCTTCCAGACCATTCCGGCCTGGGGCCTGCCGCTGATCAATACGCTGATCCTGCTGACTTCCGGCGTGACGCTCACCATCGCCCACCATGCGCTGAAGGCCGGGCACCGTCGCCAGCTGCTGGTCTGGCTGGGCCTGACCGTGGCGCTGGGCCTGGGCTTCCTCGCCCTGCAGGCGGAGGAGTACATCCACGCCTACAAGGAGCTGAACCTGACGCTCGGCTCGGGCATCTACGGGTCGACGTTCTTCATGCTGACCGGTTTCCACGGTGCGCACGTGCTGCTGGGCACGATCATGCTGATCGTGATGTGGCTGCGCTCGGCAAAGGGGCACTTCACCCGCGACAACCATTTCGCGTTCGAGGCCGCTGCGTGGTACTGGCACTTCGTCGACGTGGTGTGGCTGATGCTGTTCCTGTTCGTCTACGTGCTGTAAGCGCCGGTGCCGGTGGCGTACTCAGCCACCGATGCCGTGCGGTTTGATCCAGCCCATGTAGATGCTCACGATCACCAGTACGATCAACGCCACCGACACCGCGATGCGGCGCGTCAGTGCGTTGACCGTGCGCTTGGTCTGGCCCCGGTCGACCAGCAGGTAGTACAGCCCGGCGCCCAGGTTCCAGACGATGACGATCAGAAACGCGATCACCAGCAGGGTCTTCAGCGAATCACTCATGCGCGGCTCGAGGGCAGGGTGGATGTGCCTATCTGACCGCGTTTGCGCGGACTTGTCATGATGCGCCAGCACACGCGGGTGATCGGCTGGCTGCTGGCGCTGGTGGCGATCACGGGATTCACCGCGCTGGGGCTGTGGCAGTTGCAGCGCATGCATGCAAAGCAGGCCATGCTGGATGCGCAGGGCCCCGCTGCGGCGCAGGCACTTCCGCTGGCGCAGGCACTGGCGGCGCCGGGCGCGCTGCATGGCGTGGCCGACCATGGCCGCTTCCTGCCGGGCGTGGTGCTGCTGGACAACCAGACCCGGCACGGCCGGGCCGGGGTGAAGATCTATCGCCCCTTCCGCAGCGACGGCGGCAGCGTGCTGCTGGTCGACCTCGGCTGGCGCGCGCTGCCCGCCGACCGCACGCTCCCCGACCTGCCGCCGCCGCCTTCGCCGGTGGCCGTGCGCGGGCTGCTGGCGCCGCCGCCGTCGGCAGGGTTGGCGCTGGGCCCGGCGTTCTCTGCAACCGGTGAGGCGCAGCGCTGGCTGGCCAGCCGGCTGCCTGCCGAGGGCCTGGCGACGGCGCTGGGGCTGCCTGCACTGCCGGAGCGCGTGCTGCGGCTTGATCCGGCGCTGCCCTTCGGTGATGAACGCGACCTCGATCTGCTGCCGAACACGCTGCCCCCGCAGCGCCACCTGGGTTACGCCGTGCAATGGTTCGGCCTGGCGCTGACCGTGCTGGTGGTTGCGCTGGTGCTGGAAGGGCGCAGCAGGCGCGTTCCACGCTAGCGCCGGCCCGACTTCGGGCGCCCGGCATCCCCTGTCCAACCATGAGAAAATGCCCGCATGAACACTGCTACATCCCCGCAGGCGCGCGGTTCCGGTCGCCGGACCCTGGTGTTGTTGTTCGCCGTGTTCTTCGGGGCAATGGCGCTGGCGGCCGTGCTGCGCTTCTCCGGATGGCAGCCTACCGGCCACCGCAACAGTGGACAGCTGCTCAAACCCCCGGTGGACCTGCGCCAGCAGCCACCGACCCTGGCCGACGGCACGGCCTATCCCTGGAATCCGGAGGCGCGCACCTGGCGCCTGCTGGTGGCACCGGCCGGTGCCTGCGACGCGCAGTGCGTCACTTTGTCGCAGGGACTGGGCAAGGTGTGGCAGCTGTTCGGCCATAACGCCGATAATGTCGAGATCCTGTGGCTGGGTCCGCCACCGGCGTCGATCGCCTCGCTGCCCGCGCTGCGGCCGCTGGCACCGTCGCCAGCGCTGCGCGCGGCCCTGCCCGGCGTCGACGATCCGGCTGGCCTGCCGGTCTACGTGATCGATCCGAACGGCTTCGTGATCATGCGCCATGCCCCGGGCAGCGACCTCGGGGGCCTGCGCAAGGACATGGCCACGTTGCTGAAACTGAAGTGAGTCCTGTTTGATGAGCCTTTCCGCGCGTCCGGCGCTGCACCGCAATTTCCACCGCCTGGCGTGGTTCGCCATGATCATGACCGCGAGCACGATCATGTTCGGTGCCTTCGTCCGTCTGTCCGATGCGGGGCTGAGCTGCCCGGACTGGCCGACCTGCTATGGCCGCGCGACCTGGCCGCAGCACATCGAGGAGACGGTTGGCCACCCGGCCGCCGATATCCGTCCGCTGGAAACGCACAAGGCCTGGCGCGAGCAGGTTCACCGCTTCCTGGCCGGCGCGCTGGGCATCGAGATCCTGACCCTGGCCCTGCTGGCCACGCGCAGGCGCCGGTTCGGAACCACGGCGGTCGTCACCGCCTGCGTGCTGGTGGCTGCCGGCATACCGTTGTACATGATGGGCTGGCATGCAACGGCCAGTGCCCTGGCCCTGAGTGGTGAGGCGATACTGCTGATTGCCGCCTTGCGCTGGAACAACATCGATCTGGCGCGCGCGGCGGTACTGACCCTGGCGGTGGTGATCTTCCAGGCCCTGCTGGGCATGTGGACGGTGACGCTGCTGCTGAAGCCGATCGTGGTGATGGGCCACCTGCTGGGCGGCATGCTGATGTTCGGCCTGCTGGTGTGGCTGGCGTGGCGGGCCACGCATCTGCCGATCACGCTGGCCGAGGCGCCCAGGCTGAAGTGGCTGCTGCGTGCCGCCGTGGTCGTGCTGGTCACCCAGATCGCACTGGGCGGTTGGGTCAGTGCCAACTACGCGGCGCTGGCCTGCGGCGGCGGCAGCGCCTCGCTGGACAACTTCCCACGCTGTGCCAACCAGTGGTGGCCGCAGCACAACTTCGTCGAAGGCTTCACCCTGTGGCGTGGCATCGGCGTGGACTACGAAGGGGGCGTGCTCGATGGCGCCTCGCGTATCGCCATCCAGCTGGCGCATCGCCTGTTTGCCATCGTGGTGGCTGCCTACCTGCTGTGGCTGGGCGTGCGCCTGTTCCGCCTGCCGAGCATGCGGGGGTGGGCGACTGCGCTGATCGTGCTTCTGGTGCTGCAGGTCACCCTCGGCATCCTCAACGTGAAGCTGGCGCTGCCGCTGGAAGTGGCGGTGGCGCACAACGGCGTGGCCGTTGCCCTGTTGTTCGTGCTGGTCAGCCTGCTGGCCCGCCTGCGTGCCCCGGACTGATCCGATGTTCTCCAATTACCGCCAGTACTGGGACCTGACCAAGCCCAAGGTCGTCGCCCTGATCGTGTTCACCGCCCTGGTGGGCATGGTCCTGGCCATTCCAGGCGTGCCCAGCTGGGAACAGGTACGCGCGGGCCTGCTCGGCTTCCTCGGCATCTGGCTGGCGGCCTCGGCTGCGGCTGCGATCAACCAGCTGCTGGATGCGCACATCGATGCGCAGATGGCGCGCACCTCGTGGCGGCCGCTGGTGGTCGGCAAGGTCAAGCCGTGGCAGGTGCTGGTGTTCGCCGGCGCGCTGATCGTGCTGTCGATGACGATCCTGGTGCTGTGGGTGAACGTGATCACTGCCGTGCTGACCTTCGCTTCGCTGATCGGTTATGCGGTGATCTATACGGTCTACCTCAAGCGTGCGACCTCGCAGAACATCGTCATCGGTGGTCTGGCCGGCGCGATGCCACCGATGCTGGGCTGGGCCGCCGTCACCGGAATGCAGGGCTCTTCGGACTGGGCGTACTCGTCGCTGCTGGTGCTGATCATCTTCATCTGGACGCCGCCGCATTTCTGGGCGCTGGCGATCTTCCGCCGCGAGGACTACGCCAAGGCGAAGATCCCGATGCTGCCGGTGACCCACGGCGTGGTGCATACCCGCAGGCAGATCATGGTGTATTCGGTGGTGCTGGCCCTGGTCTGCCTGCTGCCCTACCTGGTGGGCATGAGCGGACCGTTCTACCTGGGCGGTGCGATCGTGCTCAACGCGGTGTTCCTCTGGTATGCGTGGCGCATGCTGGATCCGCCGGATGAGCTGTTCTCGATGAAGATGTTCCAGTACTCCATCGTCTATCTGATGGCGCTGTTCGCCTTCCTGCTGATCGACCACTGGATCCTGCCCTGGTTGTAACGGGCGCCTGCCGCCGGGCATGGCCCGGCGCTACCGTATCCCAGGGAAAGGCAGGCGCATCAGCCGGATGCATGACGGCCGTCGCAGGGAGGACATGCTTGACCTGATCGAGGCGGCACGCGTGCTGCGCAGCCACGCCGTGCGTGGACGGTCTTCCACAGAACTCCGTGCGTTCAATGTCGGCTTCCGCTCGCCGGAGGCGGCACTTTGCCAACCCGCCGAGCCGCTACGGTGTAGGGATCTGCTGCGCTGCTGACTCACCGCGGGCAGTGGATCACAGATACGGATGGATCCGGCAGGCGGGATGGTCGAATGTGGATACACAGGATTTGCGAGATGAATCGCAATTCTGTGGAGCAATCAATGAAATGCCATGTTTCTCTGCCCATCGTTCTATGTGCTGCGCTTGCATGCTTGGCCGGCAATGCAACAGCAGAAGTTAAAGCACTGAGTCGGGCCAACTGCATTGGATTCGTCAATGAATCCGTTACCTACGAACGGCCCCAGTTCCGCAACTTCCAGGGCTCTGCCGCATCCAGGCATATCCCGCTTGGAAACATCGAGCCGAAGCATGTCCTTGCTGCTCCCAACAATGGACTGTACTCCTGGCGCTTCTATGCAGGCGATGGCACCGATCCGGAACGGATGGTTGTTCATGGATACCACACATGGGTGCTGGGCGGGCGTGTATTCACCCAGTCCACGAGCGCGGTCGACTGCCAACTTTCGGAGTGGTGAGCATCATGAAAAGCCTTTGCTGTCTTGCAACCTCACTGCTGATGTCGATGTCGGCCCAGGCATCGCAGACCGATGCAACTCCTGATCCGGTGGGACGTTGGCTACATCAACGCGCCATGCAAGCTGCAATACAGGAAGCCTCGATGACGAGAGGGTCGTCCGTAGGCGCTGGCAGCTACCAGATCGTGCGACTGGCAGACCTGGATGCCCCCGAAGAGGTGAAGCATCAGCTTCGCACGGACATGGACCGGTCAGCGGGTGTGGTGCAGGTTGCAGAAGGGAACATCCCAACGCGGGCCGAACTGCTGGCCGCCTTGCCCCGCCGATATCGCTCGGCGTCGGAACTACGCCAGCGCCTGCCACAGCCACCCAGCAGCTTGGAAGCAAGCCTCCTGGGACCGGCGGAGCTGATCGGTATGGAGTCCAGTGGCGTGCTGGATGGAAGCAGGTCCTCGGGGCTGAGCCGTTTCTTCCAGCTGGAAGGCGTCGGCATCGTGGAGTTCAGCGAGAACAACTTCCTCGCCGCGGGCACGCATATCGAGGTCATCGCCGAGGCGCAGAACACAACAGTGAAGGGCGCGCTCGCGCACTTGAAGAAGAGCGTTGACAGCGCTGGCCGTACCCGCGTCGAGCTTGTCTGGACGGGAGACAGCAAGACCTTCAGCCTGATCGCAACCGGGGAGCGCGGCACCGACGTGGAGCGTAACGCCCGATTGCTGCACGACATCGCTGCCGCCATCGTGGATTAGCGACGGCGCGAGGGGCGTCCACACGTGGCGTGGCATCAACCGAGCATGGGCTCTGCTCTGCAGTAGTTCCACGCCATGCGTGGATGAATTTCCGGGTCAGGAGCTGCGCCGTGCGTAGCGCTGCGCGATCACGCCGCAGACGATCAGCTGGATCTGGTGGTAGATCATCACCGGCAGCACGATGGCACCGAGGCTGCCCCCGGCGAACAGCACCTTGGCGATCGGCACGCCAGTGGCCAGGCTCTTCTTGGAGCCGCAGAACACGATGGCGATCTCGTCCTCGCGGTTGAAGTGCAGGCGACGGGCGATGAAGGTGATCAGCGGCATGGCGATACCGAGCAGGACGGCAGCTACCACGGCCACTGCCAGCAGCGACAGCACAGGGGTCTTGCTCCAGAGCCCTTCGGTGACGGCTTCGCCGAACGCCGAATACACGACCAGCAGGATGGTGGCCTGGTCGGTGTAGCGCAGCAGCGCGCGCTGCTTCTCGACCCAGCCGGCGATCCACGGGCGCAGCAGGTGGCCGGCCACGAACGGCACCAGCAGCTGCAGCATGATGCCGCCGATCGCATGCAGCGGGTCATGCACACCGCCGGAGGTGCCGGCCAGCGCGGTCAACAGCAGCGGCGTGAGGAACACACCGAGGATGCTCGACAGCGATGCGCTGCAGACGGCCGCCGGCACATTGCCGCGCGCCATCGAGGTGAAGGCGATGGACGACTGTACGGTGGAGGGCAGGGTGCACAGGAACAGCACGCCCAGGTACAGCTCCGGGGTCAACAGCCAGCCCGACAGCGGCTTGAACATCAGGCCCAGCATCGGAAACAGCAGGAAGGTGCAGGCGAGAATGGTCAGATGCAGGCGCCAGTGCAGCATGCCGCCGATGATCGATTCGCGCGGCAGGCGCGCCCCGTGCAGGAAGAACAGCGCGGCGATGGCGACCGTGGTGACATCGTCCAGGACGATGGCGGCGGCGCCCTTCATCGGCAGCAGCGACGCCAGGCCGACCGTGCACAGCAGGGCCAGGGTGAAGTTGTCCGGTCGCAGGCGCGACCACCAGCGGGTCATGGGGGGCAGACTCCTTGGTGTGGAGGGTTCAGGGCGAGGTGACCGGTGTGGCCAGACGCTGGCGGGTGGCCGCTTCCAGCGACTTCAGGCCGGCGCGCTGGCCTAGCTGAAGGGCCTGTTCCGGGCTGGCATGTTCGTAGCGTGCATTGACCAGGCCGAGCACGGCACCGGCGCGGTTGCCGGACGCGCAGTGCAGCAGTACCGGCCCCTGGCTCTGCTGCAGGGCCTGGTGCACGGCGCGCACATTGGCCGCATCCAGGCCCTCGGCGCCGGCCACCGGGATGCGCACATAGCGCAGGCCCAGCGATTCGGCCGCGCGGGTTTCATCGAAACCACGGTCCTCGTCGGGCTGGCGCAGGTCGATCACGGTGCGTACGCCTTGCGCAGCCAGTTCGCGCAGGTGTGCGGCACTGGGCTGGCCGCCGGCATACAGGCCGGGGCGGACTTCATTGAGCGGGGCATCTGCGGCCAAGGCCGCCAGCGGCAGGTAGAGGGACAGCAACAGCAGGCAGGTCAGGCGCAGCAGCATGGTCCTCTCCGTTGAAACGTTCCGCCGCTACCGGCCCAGGCTGGCGCGGGCCTTGAGCAGCTCGCGCAGTTCGTACTTGTCAGTATTGTCCAGTCCCTGCTGCCGCTGCTTTGCCAACAGCTCTTCCAGACGTTGCTGCAACAGTTGTTTCTCCAGCTGGGCCACGGCGTCGTGCAGTTCCTGGGTCCAGATCGCTTCGCTGCCGGGCAGGGTCTGGGCGGCCAGCGTGTGCAGCGAGGCCTGCTCCTCACGCCCGTCGAAATGCTCCAGCAGCGCGCCAGTGCTGATATCGGGACGCTGTTCGACCAGCGCCAGCAGCTCCAGCAGCAGCTCCACACCCGGCAGGCGCAGGCCCTGGAAGTGATGCTTGCCGCCCAGGGTCAGCGCCAGCGACGGCTGCTGCAGCAGCACGGCGATCGCACCCCGCACCAGGCTGCGCTTGGCCACCGGCTGGATCGACCGTGCCGGAGGGCGCTGCGGCATCGCCGTGCGGGTATTCTGCGTGGCCGCACCGAGCCCGGTCAGCTGCGCCAGCTGCTGCTTCATCAGGTCACCGAACGCGCCATCGGGAATCTGCGCCAGCATCGGTCTGGCCCGCTCGGCCAGGCGTGCCCGGCCGTCCAGCGTGCCCATGTTGATCTCGCGGGTCAGCTCGTCGAAGAAGAACTGCGATAGCGGCGTGGCCTGCTTCAGGCGTTCGTTGAAGGCCTCAGCGCCTTCCTTGCGCACGATGGTGTCCGGGTCCTCGCCGTCGGGCAGGAACAGGAAGAAGGCCTGGCGGCCGTCCTTCATGCGCGGCAGCACCGACTCCAGTGCCTTCCAGCCGGCGCGGCGGCCGGCGGCATCGCCATCGAAGCAGAAGAACACGTCCGGTGCGTTTCGGAACAGCAGCTCGGCATGGTCGGGCGTGGTCGCGGTGCCCAGCGTCGCCACCGCCTGGGTGACGCCGAACTGGAACAGCGAGACCACGTCCATGTAACCCTCGACCACGATCAGCCGCTCGATCTTCTGGTTCGCCTGGCGCACCTGCCACAGGCCGTACAGTTCGCGGCCCTTGTGGAACAGCGCGGTTTCGGGCGAATTGAGGTACTTGGGACCGTCGTCCTTCTCGAACACCCGGCCACCGAAGGCGATCACCCGCCCACGGCGGTCGAAGATCGGGAACATCACCCGGTCGCGGAACTTGTCGTAGACGTGCCCCCGGTCGTTCTTGGAGAACAGGCCGGCACGGTCGAGCAGCTTCATCCGCCGCTCGTCCTTGCCCAGCGCATCGCGCAGGCCGCTGTAGCCGTCGGGCGCATAGCCGATCTGGAAGCGGGCGCGGTTCTGTTCGTCCACGCCACGGCCGTCAAGGTAGGCGCGGGCCTTGTCGCTGCCCTCCAGGTTCTTCTGGAAGAAGCGCGCCGCTGCATCCAGTGCCGAATAGAGTTCGCGGCTGTCGTCCTGCTGCTGGGCGCTGCGCGGGTTCTCGCTGCGTGGCACGTCCATGCCGGCGCGCTTGGCCAGCTCATCTACCGCGTCGAGGAACTCGAGGCGGTCGTAGTTCATCAGGAAGCTGATTGCGGTGCCGTGCGCACCGCAGCCGAAGCAGTGATAGAACTGCTTGGTCGGCGAGACGGTGAACGAGGCCGAGCGCTCGTCATGGAACGGGCAGCGTGCCGCGTACTCCTTGCCCTGTCGCTTCAACGGCACGCGGCTGCCCACCACCTCGACGATGTCGGTGCGGGCCAGCAGGTCGTCGATGAAAGCGTCGGGGATACGGGCCATGGGCAGCAGGGCAGGGCGCGGCCGCCGGGGCGCGCAGCAGGGGCGGCAGGTCCCCCTAGTTTACTCGCTGGCGATGGTCGGGCCGGCCTGTTGTTCGCTGCTGCCGCCGGCGCTGGCGGCAGCCCGCTGTGCCCGGGCACTCAGGCGCTCGTCGATCACCGCGGTCATCAGGGCGCCGACGAAGAACACCGCGGTAGCGTAGTAGATCCAGACCAGCGCGATCACCAGGGCGCCCATCGAACCGTAGGCGCTGCCGGGTGCCACGGTGGCGATGTAGACGCCGATGCCGTAGCGCCCCAGGGCGAACAGGAGCGAGGTGATGGCCCCGCCGATGAAGGCCTGGCGCCAGGCCACGCGACGGTCGGGCAGATAGTGGTAGAGGAAGGCGAAGGCCAGCGTGTACAGCAGCAGCGTGGTCACGTAACCGATGGCCGGCAACACCGATGGCAGCTGCGCGAATACCACCTGCAGGGCGGTGGTGGCGGTCATCGACAGGATCAGCAGGAAGCCCAGCGCCAGCACCACGCCGAAGGAGAACACGCGCTTGCGCAGCCAGGCCTGGACGCCTTCCAGGCGCTGGCCGCTGGTATGGAAGATGCGGTTGAGTGCGTTCTGCAGCTGTGCGAACACGGCGGTGGCGCCGACGAACAGCAGCAGGGTGCTCCACAACCCGGCCAGCGAGCCCATGCTCGGCTGGCTGTTGGCGTTGTGCAGCACGGTATCGGCCACGCTGGCCACGCTGCTGCCGGCCACCGAGCCGATCTGGCTGATCAGCGCCTGCTGCGCGGGCGGGTACAGCGAGGCGGTCAACCACAGCAGCAGCACCAGCAACGGCGCCATCGACAGCAGGGAATAGAACGAAACCGATGCGGCCTGGGTCAGGACGTCGATTTCGACGAAGCGTTTGGCCACGGCCATCGGGAAGCTGTCCTGCAGCTTCTCCAGGCGCGATCGGACGATGGGCAGGAAGGTGCGGGGATGCGGCATCTACGGCGTCGGCTGGAGCGGTACGGGCTTCCTTTTCTAGCAGATGCCGGCGTTGCGGCAGGTGAAGTGGCAGCGCGGTCGCGGAATGCAGCGAAGTCCGCGTTATCCTTCTGCCCGGACCGAGGGCGCGCTGGGGCTGCCGCCACGGTATCCGGGCCCACTGCCGGTGTGCGGGGCCACGACAATCCAACTTCTCTGCAAAAGGACGCGTTATGAAAGGGATGGTCTGCACCACGATGGTGTTGCTGCTGGCGGCGAGCGGTTCGGCCGCTGCGGCGTCCACGGCCTGCGAAAAGGCCTTCAAGACGGTAGGGGATCCGCGCAATGGCGCGATGTACATGGCCGACCTGACGGTGCCCGGTCTGAAGGTGCAGAGTGCACTGGACCAGCTTCGCAAGATCGGTGCCGATGACCAGTTCGAGGTGGGCGGCCAGCTGGTGGAAGGCGATACCGGCAACCAGTACCTGATCCAGACCAAGGGCCTGCGCACGCCGCTGGTGCTGATCGGCACCGCCGACCGCAGCGGCCGGGTCACCCTGGCCACCAAGCTGGCCCGCGGCCAGACCATCGCCCAGGAGGATGCCCGCAAGTCGATGTGCGACATGCTGGACAAGCTCAAGGGGGGCAGCCAGGGGGACGCGCTGGCCGCCGCTGCGCGCGCGCAGTATCCGACTTCCGTGGCGGAGGACGTGACCGCGCCGGACCTGTCCAAGAAGATGGGCAAGGAGGTGCGCGATACGATGGCGGCCTACAACGCTGCGGGCAGCTTCAAGGACCTGCTGCTGGGCACCACCACCAACAAGGAAGACCTGGGCGACCGTTCGGCCACCTTCCTGCCGGTGTATGCCAAGTACATCGGTCGCCGCTACCGGATCGACGGCCAGATCTACACGGTCAACTCGAACAGCTACTCCAGCCGTCCGGGTGAGGTCGGATCGATCAACTACCTGGTGACGCCGACCCGTGGCCTGTTGCGGATCCGCCAGAATGACACCTTCAACAACAACAACTACACCATCCGTTGCGAATTCGCTCCGGACCAGGCGGCCAACTTCGCCATGCTGCGCGAGCGCGACTGGGCCAAGCTGGAAGGCGAGGTCAGCGCGGTGGAGGGCAGTTCCATGACCCTGCGCAACTGCCGCCAGGTGTAAGCGCTGGCCTGGCCGCTGCAGCAATGACAAGGCCCGCGTGAAGCGGGCCTTGTCGTGTCCGGCAGGGGCGGTGGCGGATCAGCCAGCCAGGGCCTGCTTGACCAGCTTGGACACCACGCCCATGTCGGCCTGACCGGCGAGCCTCGGCTTCAGCGCCCCCATCAGCTTGCCCATGTCGGCCGGGCCGGTGGCACCGGTTTCGGCAATGGCGGCCTGGATGGCGGCGGCGATCTCGGCCTCACCCATCTTGGCGGGCAGGTAGGCCTCGATGACCACGATCTCGGCACGCTCGATCGCGGCCAGGTCTTCACGGTTGGCCGCTTCGTACTGGCTGACCGAGTCCTTGCGCTGCTTGACCATCTTGTCCAGCACGGCGATCACGGCGGTGTCGTCGAGCTCGATGCGCTCGTCCACTTCCTTCTGCTTGATCGCGGCGTTGATCAGGCGGATCACGCCCAGCTTGTCCTTCTCGCCCGCCTTCATGGCGGCCTTCATGTCATCGGTGAGCTGCTGCTTCATGCTCATGGGAGACCTCGTGGTGGTAGTGGGGCAGGGCGGTTGCCCGGGCCCGGAAACGCAAAAAGCCGGCGACGCTCGCGCGTGCCGGCTTCGGCTTCACCGCGGAAGGACGAACCCGCCGCAATGAAGATGCGTCCGATCAGTACAGGCGCTGACGCTTGGTGACGTCGCGCGACGAGCGGCGCAGCTGACGCTTCACAGCAGCGGCGGCCTTGCGCTTGCGCTCCTGGGTCGGCTTTTCGTAGAACTCGCGCTTGCGGGTTTCGGCCAGCACACCGGCCTTTTCGCAAGTGCGCTTGAAGCGGCGAAGAGCAAACTCGAAGGGCTCGTTCTCGCGGACTTTGACGCTGGGCATGGAATCTCCGGGACACAGTAGAACCGGGTCACGCCCGGCGAGCCGCACATTATAGCGGCGAATCAACAAACTGCAAGCACGCAAGCCTGAATGCGGGCCAGCAATACGGATGCAGTGGGATCTGCACGTCACCCCGAGGGGGCGGCAGGGGCGTCATAATAGCAGGCATGCGAGTCCTTGGCATCGAATCTTCCTGTGATGAGACCGGCGTGGCGGTGTACGACACCGACCTGACCGGCAGCGCGGCCCTGCGCGCCCATGCGGTCTACAGCCAGATCGCCCTGCACGCCGAGTACGGCGGTGTGGTGCCCGAGCTGGCCAGCCGTGACCACGTGCGCAAGCTGCTGCCGCTGGTCCGGCAGACCCTGGCCGAGGCGGGCCTGGGCGTGGACGACATCGATGGCGTGGCTTATACCGCTGGCCCCGGGCTGGTCGGTGCGCTGTTGGTCGGTGCCGGGGTGGCCCGTGCCCTGGCCTGGGCACTGGAGGTGCCGGCCGTGGGCGTGCACCACATGGAAGGGCACCTGCTGGCGCCCTTGATGGAGGACGATCCGCCGCAGGCCCCGTTCGTGGCCCTGCTGGTGTCCGGTGGCCACACCCAGCTGGTGGCGGTCGATGCCATCGGCCGCTACCGCCTGCTGGGCGAGACCCTGGACGATGCGGCCGGCGAAGCCTTCGACAAGACGGCCAAACTGATGGGGCTGCCCTATCCCGGCGGCCCACAGCTGGCCAAGCTGGCCGAACAGGGCACCCCGGGGGCCTACCGTTTCGCGCGGCCGATGACCGATCGCCCGGGTCTGGATTTCAGCTTCTCCGGCCTGAAGACCCAGGTGCTGATGGCCTGGCGTGACAGCGACCAGAGCGACCAGACCCGCGCCGACATCGCGCGCGGTTTCGAGGATGCGGTGGTGGAGACCCTGTCGATCAAGTGCGAACGCGCGCTGGAAGCAGCCGGCACCAATGTGATCGTGGTGGCCGGCGGTGTCGGTGCCAATACGCGGCTGCGTGCCCGCTTGCAGCAGATGGCCGAACGCCTCGGGGGGCGTGCCTGCTTCCCGCGGCCGGCGCTGTGCACCGACAACGGCGCGATGATCGCTTTCGCCGGCGCCCTGCGCCTGCAGGCCGGGCAGCACAACCCGCCGAACGTTGACGTGACCCCGCGCTGGGACATGGCGACGCTGCCCGCGGTGTGACCCGCGGCGCACCCATCCACACAGGCTGCGACCGTAGCGGCGGACGTGCCGGGATCCGGTCGTTTCAGGCAGTGGTGGTTCCGTGCCGTTACCATGACCGTCTGTTTTCCGGCTGGTAACCGCAATGGACAAGGTTTTCATCGAGGGGCTGACGATCGACGCCCTGATCGGCATCTACGATTGGGAACGGCGGATCCGGCAGGACCTGGTGTTCGACCTGGAGATGGGTTTCGACAACCGGCGCCCGGCAGCGACCGACGATATCGCCCATACCCTCAACTACAAGGCGGTCAGCAAGCGGCTGGAGCAGTTCGTGCGCGAATCGGAGTTCGGCCTGGTCGAGACCCTGGCCGAGCGTTGCGCGCAGATCGTGCTCGACGAGTTCGATGTGCGCTGGCTGCGGCTGAAGCTGAGCAAGCCGGGAGCGGTGCGCGGCGCGCGCGCGGTCGGCGTGATCATCGAGCGCGAACGCGGCTGAAACAGCAGCGTCGGCCGGCGGCCGGCAACTTCTTCATGCGAAATGACTGAAACAGGAGACGACTGATGGTGGATGCGGTGGTGGCGGTACAGTGGATGGAGCGGCTGCAGAACACACTGGAACCCTATCCCGGCGCCTACCTGGCGTTGATGATTTCGGCCCTGCTGCTCGCGGCGGGCCTGGCCAACTGGGTGACCAAGCGCATCCTGGTGCGCGGCCTGCGCCGTCTGCTGCAGCGCCTGCCCGGTGCCGAATCCGGGCGTGGCAGCCATCTGATGCGGGTCATCTCGCGGTTGTCCAACGTGGTGCCCAGCCAGGTGATCGCCTCTGGCATCACCCTCATTCCCGATCTGCCGCCCGGGCTGGTCAGCGTCATCGTCAAGCTGTGCATCGTGTGGGCGGTGCTGACCGTCTCGCTGGCCTTCTCGCATGCGCTGGATGCGGCCAACAGCCTGTACGAGCGCAAGCCGGATGCGCGCAACAAGCCGATCAAGGGCTACCTGCAGGTGGTCAAGATCGTGATCTTCGTGGCGGCCGGCCTGGCGATCATCTCCACCCTGCTGGGCGTGGCGCTGGGCCCGCTGGTGACCGGCCTGGGTGCGGCCACGGCCGTGCTGATGCTGATCTTCCAGGACACCATCCTCTCGCTGGTGGCCAGCGTGCAGATCAGTGGCGATGGCCGCGTGCGCATCGGCGACTGGATCGAGATGCCGAGCCAGAACGCCGATGGTGACGTCATCGACATCGCCCTGCACACCATCACCGTGCAGAACTTCGACAAGACCATCACCACCATCCCGACCAAGAAGCTGGTGACCGAGTCGTTCAAGAACTGGCGCGGCATGCAGGAGGCCGGTGGCCGCCGCATCAAGCGCGCGCTGTATCTGGACCAGCACAGCGTCGGCTTCCTGGACGAGGGCGACCTGGCCTTCCTCGGTGAGTTCGCCCTGCTGCGCGACTACCTGCGCGACAAGGAGCAGGAGCTGGGGCAGTGGAACGGGCGCCTGCGCGAACAGGGCGTGGCGGACGTGAACAGCCGCCGGGTGACCAATCTGGGCACGTTCCGGGCCTATGTGGAGCGCTACCTGCGCAGCCACCCGGGTATCCACACCGACATGACCCTGCTGGTGCGACAGCTGCAACCGACCACCGAGGGCCTGCCGCTGGAGCTGTACTGCTTCACCCGCACTACCGCCTGGGCGGAGTACGAGGCCGTGCAGTCGGACATTTTCGACCATCTGCTGGCGATCCTGCCGGCCTTCGGCCTGAGGGTGTTCCAGGCGTCCAGCGACGCCATGTTGATGGCCGGGCAGCGCCAGTCGGCCCGCTCGGAGTAAGCTGCCGTGCCGCCCGCGGGACCGTACGGACCCCGCTGGTGGATGAAACTGAATGCCGAAACCTCTCGCCAAATGGCCCGGGATCGCTAGAATGCCGGGCTTGTAAACGTTTTCATCAAGGACTGCCGGTGGCCTCCGAACGCATCGAATCCCTCATTGCCCAGATGACCGTCGAGGAAAAGGTCGGCCAGCTGGGTGTTTTCGCGGACATGGTCCGCCCGTTCGCCCCGGACGTGAACCCGGAAGCCAACGTGCGCAATGCCGACCAGGTGCTGCAGCAGGTGCGCGAGGGCAAGGTCGGCTCGCTGTTCAACGGGGTGGGCGCCGAACTGGGCCGCCGCATCCAGCAGGTCGCGACCGAGGAGAGCCGGCTGGGCATCCCGGTCATCCTCGCGGCCGACGTCATCCACGGCATGCGCACCGTGTTCCCGATCCCGCTGGGCGAGGCCGCCAGCTTCGAGCCGGACCTGGCCGAGCGCACCGCCCGCGCCACTGCGGTCGAGGCCACCGCCGCCGGCCTGCACTGGACCTATGCGCCTGCCGTGGACATCGCCCGCGACCAGCGCTGGGGCCGTGGCGCCGAAGGCGCAGGCGAGGACGTGGTGCTGGGCTGTGCCTTCGCCGCCGCCCGTGTGCGCGGCTTCCAGGGCAGCGACCTGCGTGCCGCCGATTCGCTGCTGGCCACGCCCAAGCATTTCGCCGCCTATGGCGCGGTGATGGCCGGCATGGAATACAACATGGTGGACATCTCGCCGCAGACCCTGCGCGACGTGCACCTGCCGCCGTTCAAGGCGGCCTTCGATGCCGGTGCGATCACGGTGATGTCCTCGTTCAACGACATCAACGGCGTGCCGGCCAGCGCCAATGCAGAACTGCTCACCGACATCCTGCGTGGCGAGTGGAAGTTCCCGGGTGTGGTGATCTCCGATTACACCGCCGACATGGAACTGGTGGCGCACGGCTACGCCGCCGATGACCGCGACGCCACCGCCAAGGCCTTCACCGCAGGCCTGGACCTGAGCATGCAGAGCGGCTTCTATGCCGAGCACCTGCCAGGCCTGGTGGAAAGCGGCGAGGTGCCGATGGCGGTGCTGGATGAGGGCGTGCGCCGCATCCTGTGGCTGAAGGAAACCATCGGCCTGTTCGACGACCCGTACCGGTCGCTGGACCCGGCCCGCGAAGCGGACGACTCGCACATCGCCGCACATGATGAGCTCTCGCGCGATGCCGCGCGCCGTTCGATCGTGCTGCTGAACAACCGTGACAACGTGCTGCCGCTGCAGAAGACCGGGCAGAAGATCGCGCTGATCGGCCCGTTCGTGCAGGACCGCGAAAACATCGAAGGCTGCTGGACCCTGTTCGGCGACAAGCAGCGTTATGTGGACCTGGAAACCGGTGTGCGTGCCGCCATCGGTGACGCGTCGCTGCTGGAGATCGTGCCCGGTTGCGATCTGGAAACCGCGATCCCGGGGGGCACCGAAGCCGCCGTGGCGGCTGCGCTGCGTGCCGACGTGGTGGTGTTGGCGCTGGGCGAGCCGCAGCGCTACAGCGGCGAAGCGCAGTCGCGCGTGGAGATCACCCTGCCGCCGGCGCAGCAGGCACTGGCCGAGGCGGTGGCGATGACCGGCAAGCCGCTGGTGGTGCTGCTGCGCAATGGCCGCGCGCTGGCCCTGCAAGGTGCAGTGCGCAATGCACAGGCCGTGGCGGTCACCTGGTACCTAGGCACGCAGACCGGTCATGCCGTGGCCGATGTGCTGTTCGGCGACTACAGCCCGTCCGGCCGCCTGCCGGTCAGCTTCCCGCAGGTGTCCGGCCAGCAACCGTACTTCTACAACCATCCGCGTACCGGCCGCCCCGAACTGCCGACGATGTCGGAGTTCAAGGCACGCTGGCGCGAGATTCCCAACGAGCCGCTGTATCCGTTCGGCCATGGCATCGGCTACACCACCTTCGCCTATGGCGTGCCGCAGCTCAGCACGGCACAGCTGGGCTGGGACGACACCCTGACCATCACCACCACGCTGACCAACACCGGTACCGTGGCCGGCGAGGAAGTGGTGCAGCTGTACATCCATGACCGCGTGGCCAGCCGCGTGCGGCCGGTGCGCGAGCTGAAGGACTTCCGCAAGATCGCACTGCAGCCGGGCGAATCCACCGATGTGGTGTTCACCCTGCATCGCGAGCAGTTGGCGTTCACCGGCCGCGATGGCGTGCTGCGTGCCGAGCCGGGCCTGTTCGAGCTGTGGGTGTGCGCGTCGTCAGCGGCTGGCGAGCCGGTGCAGTTCGAGCTGCTGAAGGGCTGAACGGGAACGGTAGCGCCGGGCCATGCCCGGCGTCGTCACCCATAGCAAACACGCCGGGCCTGACCCGGCGCTACCATCGGGGTTCGTGATCCGATGGAGCCCGACCATGCGCAAGAGTGCTTTCCTTGCCCCCGCGCTGCTGCTGGCAGCCTGTGCACAGCCGGCGCCGCCGACGGCTCCGGAGGCAACGCCCGCTGCCGCACCGCCGGCCGAACCCGTGCAGGCAGCACCGGCAGCACCTGCGGCACCCGCGAGCGAACAGACCGAAGATTCGCGCGCGCGCATCGAGACACTGCTCGGTGACGCGGCGCAGTACGAGAAGGTCTTCGATGCCTTCAGAACGGCGGTGGTCGGCGGTGATCGCGCGGCGGTCGTCGAGGAAATACGTTTCCCGTTGAACATCAGCGGCGGAAAGACGATCGCCGGACCGGGCGAATTTCAGCGCAGCTACGAGAAGATCATCACGCCGGCCGTGGTCAAGGCGGTGTCCGCACAGGATTTCGGCAAGGTGTTCGTCAACCAGCAGGGCGTGATGATCGGCGATGGCCAGGTGTGGTTGAGCGGCCAGTGCCTTGATGCGGCCTGCACCCGGACCGAAGTGAAGGTCATCACCATCCAGTGAGCGTGCGGGGTGACGGGCTCTGGCCCGCCACCCTGCGTTACCTGATCAGGTCTTCGGCGTGAGCTTGAGCAGGCGCGCCTTGCTGCCATCTTCAAGCAGCCACAGCGCGCCATCGGGCCCCTGTTCCACTTCACGGATGCGCTCACCCATGTTGAAACGTTCCGCCTCGCGCGCGTTGTCGCCCTCGAAGGCCACGCGCACCAGTGATGTGGAGGACAGGCCGCCGATGAAGCCGCTGCCCTTCCACTGCGGGAACAGGGTGCCGCTGTAGATGACGAAGCCCGCAGGCGAGATGACCGGCGTCCAGGTCACCTTCGGCGCGGCGAACTCCGGGCGCGTGTCGTGGTCGGGAATCGGCCGGCCGTCGTAGTGGTCGCCGTTGGAGACCACCGGGTAGCCGTAGTTGGCGCCCCGCACGATCAGGTTCAGTTCGTCTCCGCCCGCCGGCCCCATCTCATGCGCCCACAGCTTGCCGTTGGCATCGAAGGCCATGCCCAGGATGTTGCGATGGCCCAGCGACCACACCTGTGCTGCCACGCCGCCCTGTGACGCGAACGGATTGTCCGCCGGCAGGCTGCCATCGTCGTTGAGGCGGATGATCTTGCCGAGGTTGCCGCCCATGTCCTGCGCGGGGTCGAACTTCTGCCGTTCGCTGGAGCTGATCCAGAGCTTGCCGTCCGGACCGAACACCAGGCGATGGCCGTAGTGGCCCTGCCCGCTGACCTTCGGTGTCTGTCGCCAGATCACCTTCAGATCCTTGAGCTGGCCACCGCCGTCGGCGTCCAGGGCGAGCGTGGCGCGGGCCACCGCGGCGCCGCGGGTATCCAGCGTGCCTTCCTCGGCATAGCTGAGGTAGATCACCTGGTTGCGGGCAAAGTCCGGATGCAGGATGACGTCGCCGAAGCCGCCCTGGCCACCATAGGCGACCTTCGGTACGCCGGTGATCTCATGCTTCTGGCCGCTGGCCACGTCCAGGTGCTGCAGCTTGCCGCGCTTTTCGGTGACCAGCAGACTGCCATCGGGCAGGAAGGTCATTGCCCACGGTTGATCGAAACGGCTGACTTCCGTGGCGGTGAACGGTCGCTGGTCGGTTGCGGCCGCAGCGGGTGCAGCAGCGGTGGCGGCAGTACCGGCAGTAGCGGATGCAGGATCGGCGGCGTTGCAGGCAGTGGTGGCGAGAATCGGCGCCAGGCCGAGGGCAAGCAGCAGGGGCGTGCGGGTCATGGGAATCTCCAGGGCGGGGATGCGGATGGCCAAGCGTTCCCTTGTATACCACTGCGGGTGTGACCGTCGTGGCCCGAAGGTCCTGCTACCCCCTGTGCGACGTGGGGCGGATCGTCTAGGGTGGGCACGCCCGGGCAATGCATGCCCGTCTGTCTGCCAAGGATCTGCAATGCACACTGTTCCGACCCACAAGCCGTCTCCCGCCTTCGTCGCCGCTTCGTGGGTGGCGCTGCTGCTTGGCGCGGTGGCTTATCTGATCGGCCTGTTCAACGCCGAAATGGCCCTGAACGAGAAGGGCTACTACCTGGCGCTGCTGCTTTATGGCCTGTTCGCGGCGGTATCGCTGCAGAAGAGCGTGCGCGACCGCGTGGAGGGCATCCCGGTCAGCGGCCTGTACTACGCGCTGTGCTGGTTCGCCCTGCTGTCGGCGCTGCTGCTGTTGCTGGTGGGCCTGTGGAATGCCACGTTGCTGTTGAGCGAGAAGGGCTTCTACGCCATGGCCTTCGCACTTGCGCTGTTCGGCGCGGTCGCGGTGCAGAAGAACACCCGCGACCTGATCGCCGCCAACGGCGGCAATGCACGCGGTCAGGCCGTGCCGCCGCTGCCGGAACACGACTGACCCCCGGATTGCGCAGAGCCGGGACCAGCCCGGCTCTGCCGCAGTGCCGAAGGACAGCCGGGCATGGCCCGGCCGCAGCGGGGCCTGCCCTCAGGTGCCGCGCGGTACGCCCCGGTCCAGGCGCTGGTCGAGGTTGACCGCTTCTTCCCAGCCGCGGCGGACGGCGTTGCGGGCCTGCGCCCACTCCAGCCGGCTCTTGCCGCGCTCGTTCGCCCAGCGTGACTCGAGTTCGGCTTCCACCTCTTCGTACGCGCGGATCATGTCCTGCGCACGGGCAGCGTGGCCGATGCGATAGGCCGGCTCGTAGTCCTCGAAGAACAGCTGGTTGTCGTAATAGGGTTCAGCGGTGTAACGCTCGCGCCAGAAGTCGGAAACGGCCTGGCGCGGTGCGCTGTCATCCGGCACGCGGCCGGGGATCTGGTACTCGGGGCTCATCGATCGGGCTCCGTGGTGGATGAGCTTCGATCATGCCGCCATGGCGGTTAACGGTCCGGTCCGCTCGCGTGAAGGGAAGGTGTCCTCCACCTGCGCCGTCGCTGCCGATCATCAGGCGCCCACGTCCTTGCGCGGCAGTTTGTAGATCACTGCGCCGATGGCGAAGGCGACCAGTGCGGCGGCGATGTTCTGCCAGCTGGCACTGGCGAACAGGGCCAGGCAGAGCAGCAGGGCCAGGACCGGAATCAGCGGCCCGCCCGGCAGCTTCAGTGCGCCCGGCCGGTCGGCGTAGCGCTTGGCCAGCACCAGCACGGCCGCCGCGGTTCCGATGTAGGCGAACAGTCGCGTGGTCATCGACAGCAGCGCCAACTGCACGAACGAACCGGACAGCGCCAGGCCGAGGGCGATCAGCCCCTGGCAGAAGATCGCGGCAGCCGGTGTGCGGAAGCGCGGATGGACCTGCGCGAGGATCTTCGGCCCGTAGCCATCGCGGGCAAGCGCGAACAGGAAGCGCGGGCCCATCATCATCGTATTGCTGTTGGTGCCGAGGATGGAGATGGTCGCACCGACGGTCAGGATCAACGCCAGTGCCTCACCGCCGAATCCGGCTGCGGCATCGGCCAGCGGTGTCGGCGACGACGCAAGCCCGGCCAGGGTGCCCTGCGCCACCACCTGCACCGCGCCGTAGATGACGGTGACGGTGATGATCATGGTGATCAACGCGAATGGAATGTCGCGACGGGGATTGCGGTACTCGCCAGCTGCCGCCGGGATGTTCTCGAAACCAGCGTAGGCATACAGCAGCAACAATGCGGCCTCACCCATGCGCTGCAGGTCGTGCGGGTCCGGGCGCTGGCCGGAGAACGCCAGCTGCGGATCGATGTAGAACGCGCCGATGGCCACGAACAGCAGCAGCGGCAGCATCTTGCCGATCACCAGCACGATGCCGGTGCGGGCCGCCGAGCGCACGCCGATGATGTTCACGCCGGTCAGGAAACCCAGCGACAGCACGATCACGGCAAGGCGACCCGTGCCGGCCCCGGCCCAGGGCCAGAAGCGCGCGACCGCATCGGCCAGCGCATTGCTGAGTGCGGCCGCCGAGCTGATACGGGTCAGCCAGATCATCCAGCCGATCTCGAAGCCGGCGAAGCGGCCAAAGGCTTCGCGGGCATACAGATAGCTGCCGCCGGGTTCATCGAAGTAACTGGCGGCCTGCGCGTAGCACAGCACCAGCAGGGCCACCACGATGCCGGCGGCGACCACGCCCCACAGGCTGAAGGGGCCCAGCAGGGCGACGGTGGCCGCCGGCAGCAGATAGATGCCGCTGCCGATCACGTCGTTGATCGACAGGCCGACGATCTGCCAGCGGCTGACCGCGCGCTGCAGCTGCGGTTCGTCCGGGGCGCTCAACGCAACGCTCCGGTCAGGGCCGGCAGCTGCCACGGCCCCTGCAGGTTGTCGTACTCCGTCTTGGGCAGCAGGACGAAGACCGCGCGCGTGTCCGGCTTCAGCCAGGCCAGCAGGGCCGTCATGTGGCGTGGCTCCATTGCCGTACAGCCGGCCGTGGCCTCGGCCGGTTTGCGCCAGAGGTGGGCGAAGATGCAACTGCCCTTGCCCGGCCTGCGGCTGCTGTTGTGCTCGATCACGAAGCCCTCGCGGTAGCGAACATCGCCCTTGTTGTGCAGGTCCAGCCGCATCGGTTCGGTGGAGCCTTCTACTGCGGCGGTACCTACGTCCGCCGCATCGACGATGCGGTTGTAGTAGCGCGAGGCGGGTACATCCATGCAGTAGTGGCTGGCCGTCATCGGCAGATACGGCATCGCGCTGGCGATCGTCGGCGCGTAGCCGAACGCGGGGCCGATATCGAAGACGCCGGCCGGACTGCGCCCGTCGCCTTCCGTCTTCTGCGGCCCCTGGTTGTGCAGCGACGCACGGCCCACGCCCCACGCGCTGCCCTCACGCCCCACGGCCACGGTGAAGGCCGGGCCGTGCGGGCGCCACGTGTCGTCGCTGCTCCTGCGCTCATAGGCCTGCAGCCGGCCCTGGGTGGCATCCCAGCTGTCGGTGACCACCACGATGGCCTGCAGACTGCGCGCCATCGGCGGCAGCGGGGTGAGCGCGCCAGCGGGCAGCGCGGTGGCCAGAGCGGTGACAGCGAGGGCGGTACGCAGCAGCGGCAGCATCGTGGACTCCAGTGAACCAAGGGTCGATCAGGCGTCGATCAGGTGTTCGATCCGTTCCAGGTTCACCCCGAGCTGGCGGTGGCGGTCCGGGTTGGCATGGCACAAAAGCACGAAGACGAAGTCGAGCAGGGACTGCAGTGAAGCACGGTACAGCAGCTGCGCCACGTGCGGTGCGGGGTCATGGGCGCAGACCACCAGTGACTGGTCGGCATGTGCGCGCAGTGGGTTGGCGGTGTGGCGGGTGATCGACACCACCTTCCCGCCCACGTCCTGGAACTGCCGCGACAGCTGGAACAGCTGCGGCAGCTTGCCGAACTCGGAGAACACCAGCATGGCATCACCGGCCCGCGCCGCTGACAGGTTGGCCATCATCAGGATCGGATCGGCATGGTGCACGGTCAGCATGCCCAGCAGCGACAGTCGCATGGCGAACTCGCGCGCGTACAGGCCGTCATCGCCAAGGCCGTACACGAACACTTTGGGCGCCCTGTCGAGCAGTCGCACGATGGCCTCCACATCAGCCTGCGCATTGGCCAGGCTGGTCTCTTCCTCGGCGGCTGCCCGGCTCAGGCGCAGGCGCCCGGCGATGTCGGCGTAGTCATCGGCGCTCGGCGACGGCGGGCGTGCCTGCGGATCGTGGCCGGCGCGCGCCACGTCCTGGCCGATCGAGTACTTCAGGTCCGGGTAACCCTTGAAGCCCAGCTTCTGGCTGAACTTCACCACGCTG
This sequence comes from Stenotrophomonas sp. B2, assembly GCF_014947095.1. NCBI lineage: Bacteria > Pseudomonadati > Pseudomonadota > Gammaproteobacteria > Lysobacterales > Lysobacteraceae > Stenotrophomonas > Stenotrophomonas sp. B2. Next base: position 40,059 of record NZ_JADCQA010000012.1, read on the forward strand.
GACTGGCTGATGCCCAGCGCGCTGGCCAGCTGCTGCGACGAGTAGTCGCGCAGCAGGTGCGCGTTGTCGAGGATGAAGTCGGCGATGCGGCGTTCGATGGCCGACATCTGCCCGCGCTCGGAGCGGATTTTCACCAGGGGTGGCATGGGGCTCAGCGTGGGTCCGGTTGCAGGAAGGGTAAGCGGGATCAACGGTCGGCGGTAGCGCCCGTGCAGCGGCCTACCAGCGCGGCGGCGTGATCATCTCCAGCCCGCGCACCTCGGTGATTCCCAGCCCCGGCGCATCGCTGATGGTGATCTCCGACTCGTTGAAGTTGACCCCGCCGCTGACCGGGTCGAACTGGCCCAGCGAAGGGCCGTCCAGGTCGACCTTGGTGATCACATCACTCCTGGCCACGGCCAGGTGCACGGCCGCGGCCACGCTGATGCTCGATTCGATCATGCAGCCGATCATGCACGGCACGCCGTAGATGCCGGCGATGTCGGCGATGCGGATGGCATTGGACAGGCCACCGGTCTTCATCAGCTTGATGTTGATGATGTCCGCCGCGCGCTGCTGGATCAGGTCCATCACCTGGCTGGGACTGAACACGCTCTCATCGGCCATGACCGGCGTGTTGACCCGGTCGGTCACGTACTTCAGACCACTGATGTCGGCGGCCTTCACCGGCTGCTCCAGCAGCTCCAGCACCACGCCGGCATCCTCCAGCGTGCGCATCGCGTGCACCGCCTGCTTGGCGGTCCAGCCCTGGTTGGCGTCCAGGCGCAGCAGGGCGCGGCCTTCAACCGCCGCGTGGATCGCCTTGACCCGCTCGATGTCCAGGCCGATGTCCTTGCCTACCTTGATCTTCAGCGACTCGAAGCCACGCTCGATCGCCGACAGCGAATCGGCCACCATCTTGTCGATGTAGTCCACGCTGATGGTGATGTCGGTGGTGATGACCGGGTCGCCGCCGCCGAGCATCTGGTACAGCGGCGCACCATGCAGCTGCGCCCACAGGTCGTACAGGGCGATCTCCACTGCGGCCTTGGCGCTGGTATTGCGCTCCATCGACGTCTGCACCAGCCCGCACAGGCGGTTGAGGTTGGCAACGTCCTGCCCGATCAGGCGTGGAGCGATGAAGTGGCGGATCGCTTCGATGATCGAGCCGTGCGTATCACCGGTGATCACGGCGGTGGCCGGCGCCTCGCCGTACCCGGTGTGGCCGCTGTCGGTGCGGACCAGCACCACCACGTCCTCCACGGTTTCCACCGTGCGCAGGGCGGTCTTGAAGGGGGTCTTCAGCGGCACGCGCAGCATGCCCAGTTCAATGGCGGTGATCTTCATTCAGGGGTCTTGGCCCGCAGGCGCTGGATGTTGGTGATGCGGTCGATGTAGCGGACCGTGTCGCTGGCCATCATCGGCTCCAGCGGCGTGACCGAAACACCATTGAGATGGGCCTGCACACGCGTGCCGTCGGCGCCGAACCAGCTGCCGCCGGCCGTATCGTGGATGACCCAGGTGCGGCCGTCGACGTGGCCGATGGCCATCATCACATGGCCGGGGATGTAGACCAGATCACCGACCTGCAGGCCGGTGACGGCACGTTCGCGCCCGGCCTTGCCATCCTTGCTGGTGAAGGGCAGGCGATCCAGCGCCGGGCTGATCGCCTGGGCGCTGGTATTGCGCGGCAGCAGCACGCCGAAGCTCCGGTAGATTTCCGAAACGAAGCCGCTGCAGTCGCGGGTATCGTAGTCATGGCCCCAGCCATAGCGCTCACCCAGGAACTTGAACGCCTGCTGCAACAGCCGTCGAGGGGTCAGCGGCAGGTAATCGGCGGCCGTGTCTTGCGAGCGCGGCAGCAGTGCCGGAACCAGCTTCAGTCGTCCATCGGCCTCGCGCACGGGCAGCTGCACCACCCATGAGGCGTGGGCCTGCTGGCCGTTGACCGGCGTGGCCGCAGGCCAGTCGGCCAGCACCGGCAGGCGCATGCCCATGTCCAGCTGCAGGCGCGAGACGCGCGGCTCTTCCGGCGTGTAGACGGTGTGCGCGGTGGCGCCGGTGACGATGCGGTACGGGCCGGCGCTGCCATAGCCGAGCACGCTGGTCTTGTCGCCGGTGGCCACGGCGTCCGTTTCGATCCATGCACTGTAACGCTCGCTGTGCACGAACAACCAGCGGCCATCGGTGCTGCGATGGACCACGGCGACCTTGTCACCGGGGAACAGCGCCGATTCCTGGAAGCGATCGATATCGGTATCGCCCACCGTGCTGAAGACCCGCTCGCGGGTCGGGAAGGTGCGCAGTGCGGCACGCTTCACCACCAGCCCGTAGTCGGGCGCCACCTGTGCGGGAATCGCATCCAGGCCGAGGTTGGCTTCGATGGCCTTGCGCACTGCCGGTGCGATCGCCTGCCCCTTGGCGTTGTAGAGCGTACGCGTGGGCCAGCTCGACAGCGCCGTGATGCTGCTGCGTACCTGTGCCGCATCCAGCTGGGCGGGCAGGGCGGCGATGTCCTGGATATGGACATCCTCTGCGCGCATCCGTGCGTTCTGCGCCTGGATCTGTGCGCGGTCGAGTATCGGCGCATCGGCATCGTCCAGCCGGGCGGCCCAGTAGTCCGGGGTCAGGTAAGCCTCGTGCAGACCGATCACATACGGCAGCGGCGCGCCCGGATCGGGCGCGGCAGCCTGCACGAAGGCCGGTGCGGCGAACAGGCACAGGGCCAGGGTCAACCGGCGCGGCCACTGCCGGCGCGGTTCGCGGGAAGCCAGGATCATGCGCAGCACACCCTCCTCGAATGCCTTAAGGAATATTTATTCCTTTCGCTCGCGAAAGCAAGAATAAATTATTGACCGGTCCTCCGGCCCGTGTTACACAGCCGTTACCACCCGCGCTTGGGAAGTGTCGCTGTGGATCCTGCCGTTCGCAAACCGCGTCTGCCTGCCGCCGCCGGCCTGTGTGCCGCGCTGCTGCTGTGGGCGTCGGCCACGCACGCGGCAGAAGCGCGCGACAGCCGGCAGCTGCAGGTGATCGACCTGATCGACAGCGGGCGCTTCAGCGACGCCCAGGCGCTGCTGGCGACCGGGCGCGATGCTGCCGACGACGCATTCCAGCGCGAGCGCATGCGCCGCATCCGCCTGGATTTTTCCCTCGACGAAGCGGCGGCCAAAGCGGCGGTGCGTCGCTGGATTCCGGATCTGACCGACGAGGAGTTCGCGCGCTGGGACCAGCTGGGGCTGATCGAGCACCTCGATATCGATGGCAGGCGCGCGTACTTCAAGCGCGCGCCCTCGAACCTGTTCCTGCTCAGCGATGAAGCGCGTGCACGCCGCCGCGCCGATGCACCGATGCCGTCTCCGGGCCCGAATGAAGTGCTCAACGCGCACCACGCACGTGTCGTTGCTGCTGCCGGTCAAAGTGGCCAGGGCTCGGTGCTGCCGCAGCGCATCGCGTTCACGCAGTCGCTCACGGTCAAGGCCGATGCGGTCCCGGCGGGCGAAACCGTTCGCGCCTGGATTCCCTATCCGCGCGAGATTCCGGGCCAGCAGGAGCGCGTGCAATGGCTTGGCAGTACACCGGACAAAGCACGCGTGGCACCCGCCGGTACCCTGCAGCGCACCGCCTATCTGGAAGCGAAGGCCGTCGCCGGGCAGCCCACGCGCTTCGAGATCCGTTATGCCGTCACCCTGTTCGCCCGCCACACGGCAATCGATCCGGCCCGGGTGCAGCCGACACCGGCCGACGCCGCGCTGCAGCCTTACCTGAGCGAACACTTGCCGCATGTGCGTTTCACGCCGGCATTGAAACTGTTTTCCGACCAGGTGCTGCAGGGCGAAACACGCCCCTACGAGATCGTGCGCAGGCTGTTCGCGGCGGTCGATCGCATCCCATGGGCCGGCGCACGCGAGTATTCCACCCTCAGCAACATCAGCGACTACGCGCTGCGTGCCGGCCATGCCGACTGCGGCCAGCAGACGCTGCTGCTGATCGCGCTGCTGCGCATGAACGGCATTCCCGCGCGCTGGCAGTCGGGCATGGTGTTCTCCGACGATGGCAGCGGCTACAACAACCTGCATGACTGGGGACAGGTCTATCTGGCGCCGTATGGCTGGCTGCCGATGGATGTGACCACCGGTGCACTGGCCAGCGATGTACCTGCGCTGCGCGATTTCTACCTGGGTGGCCTCGACGGCTATCGCATCGCCTTCAACGACGATTTCGGCCAGCCGTTCGTGCCGGCCAAACAGCATTTCCGCTCGGAAACGGTCGACTCGCAGCGCGGCGAGGCCGAGTGGGCAGGCGGCAACCTGTACTTCGACCAATGGAGCTACGACTTTCAGTGGCAGGTACTGCCCGCCGGGCAACGCTAGCGCGACACACCACCATCGGCACCATTCAATTCTTGCAGGAGAGAGCAGGGGATGAAGGCATACAACATCAAGCGGGCGGCGCTGTGCGTCGCCCTGGGTACCTGTCTGGGCGTGATCGCGCCCGGCGCCTTCGCGCAGGATGGCTCCGTCGCCGGCCGGCTGGTCAGCGATGCCGGCCAGGTTCCCGCCGGCGCCACGGTCACGGTGCGCAATCCGGCCACCGGCTTCGTCCGCTCGGTACAGGCCGATGCCAACGGCAGCTATCGCATTCCGCTGCTGCCGGTGGGCACCTATGAGATGGAGGTGAGCCTGCCCGGCGGCGGTGCCAGCCGCGTCGGCCAGGTCACCGTCGGACTGGGCAGCGCAACCACCGTCAATGTGCCGCTGGGTGCGGTCAGTACCCTGGGAACGGTGGAGGTGCGCGCGCCGCAGGTGGTATCGATGGTGGATGTGAAGTCCACCGAATCGGCCACCAATATCACCCGTGAGGAGCTGTCGCGCCTGCCGGTGGACCGTGACATCACCGCCGTCGCGCTGCTGGCGCCGGGCGCAGTGAAGGGCAAGGGCTCGCTGGGCGGACAGGGCATTTCGTTCGGCGGCTCGTCAGTGGCCGAGAACACCGTGTACATCAATGGACTGAACGTCACCGACTTCTACAACCGGGTGGGCTTCTCGTCAGTACCGTTCTCCTTCTACCAGGAGTTCCAAGTCAAGACCGGAGGCTATTCGGTGGAGTTCGGGCGCAGCACCGGTGGCGTCATCAACGCCGTCACCCGCTCGGGCAGCAACGACTTCAAGGCCGGTGCCGAGCTGGTGTTCGAACCCCGCGCGTGGCAGTCGCAGGCCCGCGACCGCTATGACGGCCAAGGCAGCCGCTACATCACCGCCAGCCGCGACGACTACAGCCGCAGTGCGCTCAACGTGTTCGCCTCCGGTGCCCTGGTCCAGGACCGGCTGTTCTTCTTCGGCATGTACGAGGCCCGTGACTACCGGCCAACCTCGACCAACGATGCCGGTACGCGCCTGAGCCAGGGCAAGGCCGATGACCCGTTCTGGGGCGGCAAGATCGACTGGCAGATCACCGACAACCAGATGCTGTCGCTGTTCGGCTTCTCGGACAAGAGCAAGACGCTTACCGATGTCTACAACTACGACTATGCCAGTGGCCAGACGGTAGGCGAGCGCAGCAACCAGATCTACAACACCGTGGGCGGCAGGAACTGGTCGGGCACCTACAGCTGGCAGGTCAACAACGACCTGACCATGAAGCTGATGTATGGCGAGAACAAGCGCAACCGCGCGCAGAGCTCGTTGATGGACGAAAACTGCAACCGCGTGTTCGACAACCGTACCGCCAGCCAGGGCGTGCCCTCGCAGCTGCAGGGCGACCGCAGCTGCACCAGCAGCTCGCTGCTGGAATCGGCACTGGATACGCGCAAGGCCGCACGCGCCGACTTCGAGTGGACCCTGGGCGACCATCTGCTGCGCTTCGGCCTGGACCGCGAAGAGAACACCTCCGACTACAGCCGCGCCTATCCCGGTCCGGGTGGTTTCCGCTACGACATCTACTACCGCACGCCGGGCAGCTCGCTCAATGGGGGCATCGTGCCGGCCAGTGGCCTGGTCGCGCGCACCCGCCGGTATGAAGTGGATGGCTCGTTTGAAACCATCAACTCGGCGTATTACCTGGAAGACAACTGGCAGGTCACCCCGAACCTGCTGCTGAACATGGGCCTGCGCCTGGAAGCCTTCGACAACAAGGGCGGCGACGGCAGCAGCTACATCAAGATCGACGACATGCTGGCCCCGCGGCTGGGCTTCGCGTGGGACGTGCGTGGTGATGGCACCACCAAGGTGTTCGGCAACCTTGGCCGCTACTTCCTGCCGGTGGCCAACGTCATCAACATCAAGCAGGCCGGTGGCTTCCTGGACGAACGCACCTGGTACGAATTCCTCGGCTATAGCGGTGCCGCCAACAACGTGCCGAACCTGGGGGCGCAGATCGGGCCGGTCGACAATTCGCAGGGTGATGGCAGCGTGCCGGACCTGCGTGCCGAAGTGAACCGGGACATGGACCCGGTCTACCAGGACGAGGCGATCCTCGGCTTCCAGCAGATGATCAACGAAGCCTGGTCGGTCGGTGCCAGCGTGACCTATCGGCGCCTGCACAACGCCATCGATGACATGAACATCACCGCCACCGGCCAGTGCGGTGCCATCGACAGCGTCTGGATCATGGGCAATCCCGGGCGCAGCAATACCGTCTGGGGCGATACCAACTGCGACGGCAGCAACGATGGCTGGATCAGCATCGATACGTCGAAGGAAGGCTGGGCGCTGTATGACGATGACGGCAACTATGTTGGCCAGCGCGGCTGGGTGAAGCCCAAGCGCGACTACAAGGCGCTGGAGCTGCAGGTCGATCGCGCCTGGGATGGCAAGTGGGGCTTCAATGCGTCCTATACGCTGGCCTACGGCCGTGGCAACGCCGAAGGCCCGGTCAACTCCGATACCGACTTCGCCGATGCCGGTCGTACCGAGAACTTCGACAACCCCTGGGTGAACTACGGCGGCTATGGCTACCTGGCCAATGACCGGCGGCATCAGTTCAAGTTCCGTGGCAGCTATGCGTTGACCGAGAACCTGAGCGTGGCGGCGACGCTGGGCGTGCAGTCGGGCAGCCCGATCACCCGCTTCGGCGCCGGCAATCCGTTCGACGACACCGACTTCCACAGCTATTACGTGTGCGTGTCCAACTGCCAGGCGAGTGTGCCGTCCGAGCGCGTGTTCGTGCATTCCCCGCGCGGTGGCGATGGCCGCACGCCGTGGACCTACGACCTCGACGTCAGCGTGTCGTACAAGGTGCCGATCCCCACCGACCTGCGCCTGAAGCTGGCGGTGTACAACGTACTCAACCAGCAGCGTGTGGTGACGGTGGACCAGGACTACGAGCCGCAGGACAGCATCGGTACGCCGAACCCGCTGTATCGTTATGGCACCGGCTTCCAGTCGCCGCGCTATGCGCAGCTGACGGTGACCTGGAGCTACTGACGGTGTGCCCGCGCCGCTCGAAGGGGCGGCGCGGGCAATGACACAAGGGAGCGGGCCTGTGCTTCAGCTGATCGTCCTTGCTGCACTTGCCACCTCGCCTGCTGCGCCGGCGGAGCCCGCGCGCTTTGATGCCGATATCGCCACCGTTGTCGCACGCGAGCACCTGCCTGGGGTGGCGGTGGCGGTGGTGGACCAGGGACAGGTGGTGTACCGCCGTGCCGAAGGCATGCGGGGTGATGGCGGTCGCATTGATGAGGACACGCTGTTCAAGATCGCCTCCAACAGCAAGGCGATGACCGCCGCGCTGCTGGCACGGCTGGTGCAGCAGGGCCGGCTGCGCTGGGATGACCCCGTGCAGCGCCATCTGCCCGGCTTCCGCATGCACGACGCCTGGGTGGGGCAACAGATGCAGGTGCGTGATCTGCTGATCCACAACAGTGGCCTGGGACTGGGCGCCGGTGACCTGATGCTGTGGCCCGAGCCCAATGCCTTCACCCGCGCCGACATCATCGCCGGGCTTGCGCATCTGAAACCCGTTACCAGCTTCCGCAGCGGCTATGCCTACGACAACCTGATGTACGTGGTCGCCGGTGAAGTGGCTGCTGCCGCAGGGGGCAAGCCCTATGACCAGCTGATGCGCGAGCAGGTGTTTGAACCGCTGGGCATGGCCCGTTGCCAGGTTGGCCGCTGGTCGGTGCGCGATGTCGGCAACGTCGCCCAGCCGCATGCGCGGCGCGACGGCCGCACGACGGTGGTCAACACCGATGGTGAGATCAGCGCCGATCTGCCATCGATGGCAGCCGGCGGCATCCGCTGCTCGCTGCGCGACATGACGCGCTGGATGCAGGTCCTGCTGGATCCCGACCTTGTGCCGGACTGGCTGGACACGCCACAGCGGCGGGCACTGTGGACGCTGCACATGCCGATGCCGCTGGGTGACTTGCAGCGGCGCTGGGACAACGCACACGTGCATGGGTATGGCTACGGCTGGCGCCTGTCGGACATCGATGGCCACTGGAAGGTGGCGCATACCGGCACTCTGTCCGGCATGTATTCGTCGCTGGCCCTGCTGCCCGACCGTGGCATCGGCGTGGTGATGCTGATCAATGGCGAGGGCGAGCAGGCACGTACCGCACTGATGCAGTCGATGCTGAAGGCGTACACCGCGCCGCAGGACCGCAGGCGTGCCGCCGACTACCTCGATGAACTGGAGCGCGCGCAGGCGTCCAAGCGTGCGCAGGGGCATGTGGCGCCTTCGACGGAAGGTGCGCGCGCCGTATCCGGCACGGCCTTGCCGCAGTGGCAGGGCCGCTATGCGGATCCATGGCTGGGAACCGCCTGGCTGTGCCCAGGCCCCGACGGCCTGCGGTTCCGCGTGGAGAAATCGCCTCGCCTGCAGGCCCGGGTGATGCAGCTGCAGCAGCGTTGGCTGCTGCGTTGGGATACGCTGGGTGAGGACGCGCAGGCGTGGCTGCAGCCCGGCGATGGCCCGGTGCCGTCCCTGCAACTGCGCGCGATCGACCCGGACATCGACTTCAGCTATGACTTCCAGGATCTGCATTTCACTCGCATTGGCGACTGCACTGGCCAGCCCCGCGCACGCCAGTGAGGCGCCGCGCATATCGTCGGCCACCGATGCGTCGCAGGCCGGGCTGGTGGAGATCCGCACGGTGTCGCCGGGAATCGGGCTGGACATCCGCTATGCCGGCGCCGGCAACTTCACGGGCGCACGCGTGCCTGGCTATGAAGCGCCGGCCTGTTATCTGCTGGCGCCGGTCGCGACCGCATTGGCACGGGTCGAAGCGGATCTGCGCGCGCAGGGCTTCGCTCTGCGCATCTACGACTGCTATCGCCCGGTGCGCGCGGTGCAGGCGTTCGTGGCCTGGGCACATGACCCCGCGGAGCAGTCACGCAAGTCACTGCAGTATCCGGATCTGGAAAAGCCGCAGCTGTTGAGCGAAGGCTACATCGCCGAGCGCTCGGGCCACAGTCGCGGCGCCACCGTTGACGTCGGCCTGCTGGCGTGCCGGCGCGACACGTGCACGCCGCTGGACATGGGCACCGATTTCGATTTCTTCGGTCCGCGGGCGCACACCGCGGCCGAGGGACTCAATGACGCACAGCGGGCCCACCGTGCCCGTCTGCTGCAGGCGATGGCCCGGCATGGCTTCAGCAACTATGCGCAGGAGTGGTGGCACTACACGCTGCAGCCCGAGCCGGACCCGATGACCGCCTACGACGTGCCCGTTCGATAGCAGCACCGGTGGGCCCGCGCCGCCGAGACCCTCCGTCGTACACTGGCCGCCTTTCCCCTCCTGCGCACCCGATGAATCTTCCCCTGCATTTCGGCCTGCTCGGTACCCTGGAAGCTGGCGCCATCGCATTGCTGGTTGGCCTGCTGGTGTACCTGCTCTGGCATCGGCTGTGCCGCCTGCTGCACTGGACGGTAGGCCATGCCATCGGCTGGTCGTGCGTCATCGCCGTGGTGATCTCGGCCGGCATCGATGCATGGAAGCTCTTCTACATGGGAATCGTGCGGCTGGAGTCGCCGCTGTATGCGCGGTTGTTCCTGGCCACCATCCACGATCCGAACGAACTCGGCAGCCGCGTGGTGCTGGAGATCGCCGGAGCGCTCGCCGGTGTGGCGCTGGGATGGGTGTTGTTCAGTTCGCGGTCATCGTCCCAGAACGTCGACTGACGCAGGTTTTTCGTTGCCTGCGAGTTAAATCCAAGGGCGTTGAATGTTCGCCTTATGGGCCGATCACTCCACCCTAACCACCGCGCTAATGCATGCACGCCGGGCAGTGGTTAACCGCGCGTGTGGATGCCGGTCGCGGCGCAAAATCGATTCAGAAACGGGGTGGCAGGGTAGGTGCCGTGCGGAAACAACAGGCCGCGCAACACCACCCCAAGGAGACATCCCTGATGACCATTCGCAACCGCAAGCCCCTGATCGCCCTGATTGTCGCCGCCGGCAGCGTACTGGCCATTCCGGCCATGGCGCAGACCGCGCAGCAGCAGGCCGCACAGGCGCAGAATGATGCAGCGCAGGCCCAGCAGGCCGCCGCGCAGGCAGGCCAGGCCGCGAACCAGGCCACTGACGCAGCGGCGGCCGCGTCGGCGCAGGCCAGCGGCGGCGGCCAGACCTGGGCCAGCATCGATACCGACGGCAACGGCACCATCAGCAAGTCCGAGGCACAGGTCAACGCCGGCCTTGCCCAGGTGTTCGACCAGGCCGATGCCAACAAGGACGGCGAGCTGAGCGCCGATGAGTACAAGGCCTATGTGGCCGCCCAGCAGGCCGGTGCCGGCGGCGCCGCACAGGGCCGCTGATCCACCGTTGATTCGGGACAACCGGTGCATGGGTACCCGGGCGGCGCCAGCCGCCCGGGTTTTTTTCGCCCTCGCCGCGCCTGTATCCTTGTCCGATGAACACCTCCACGCCTGCGCCCGCGCGCGCCATCGGCCTGGTCGGTTTTGACGGTGACGACACGCTGTGGAAGAGCGAGGACTACTACCGCAAGGCCGAGCAGGACTACCTTGACCTGCTGTCGCGCTACATCGACGTGCACGACACCCAGACCGCCCGTCACCTGCTGGAAGTGCAGCAGCGCAACCTGGGCGTGTTCGGTTACGGCGTGAAAGGCATGGCGCTGTCGATGATCGAGGCGGCCATCGACATCACCGGCCAGCGCATCGAGGCCAGGGACATCCAGCGCATCCTCGACATCGGCCACGACACCCTGCGCCATCCGGTCGAGCTGATCGACGGTGTGCGTGAATCGGTGGCGGCCATCGCCGAGCACTATCCGGTGGTGCTGATCACCAAGGGCGACCTGTTCCACCAGGAAGCGAAGATCAACGTCGCCCGGCTGCATGAACTGTTCCCGCGCATCGAGATCGTCTCGGAGAAGGACCCGGCAACCTATGCCCGCGTGCTGGCCGAATTCGACCTGCCGATCGAGCGCTTCGTGATGGTCGGCAATTCGCTGCGCTCGGACATCGAGCCGGTGGTCACGCTGGGTGGCTGGGGCATCCATACGCCCTATGCGGTCACCTGGGCGCACGAGACCCAGCATGGCGTGGCCGACGACGAGCCGCGCATGGTCAGCGCCGATACCGCCTGGGACTGGCCGGCCGCACTGGCCGCGATCGAAGCCAAGGCCAGCGTCGCGGCCTGACAGGGCGCGACGGCTGCGGCAGAATCGGGGCATGAATGCTCGCCTGCTCACGCTGCTGATGCTCCTGCTGCTGGCGCCGGCCACCGTGCTGGCACAGCAGACGGCCGAACGCTCGGCGGCCTATGAGGTGGACACCGGCGACCGCTGGATCGACGCCCAGCTGCGCGACATCAACCACTACGCCGAGCGCTACCCCGATGCCTTCCTCGACGAGGTCTCGCGCTATGCCGATGTGCCGCGTGGCTATGTCAGCGCGCTGTTCAGCACCCACGGCTGGCAGGCGGGTGATCTGTACTTCGCCTGCTTCTGGGCCAAGGCCAGCGGCCAGACCTGCCGCGACAGCGTGCGTGCCTTCAGCCGTGACCCGGCCGGCGGCTGGCAGGCCGTGGTGAAGCGGATGCCCAAGGCACCGGACAACCTGCACTACCGCGCCGTGCGCCACGCCATCGTGGCCAGCTATGAGCATTGGGACCGGCCGATCACCCTGGATGCCACCCTGAAGCGCCAGCTCAACCGGTAGCGCCGTTCCGCTCCATGCTGCTCTGCATATCGCCGCCGGCCCCGCGCTCCGGCGACAATACGGGTTCGAGCTGTTCCCCGTTCCCGTAATCGAGTGACTGATGAGCGCCTCTTTCGTTTCGCCTGATGTGATCCGCCGCCTGTTCGCCCAGGCCATGTCCCGCATGTACCGCACCGAAGTGCCGCTGTACGGCACGCTGGTGGAACTGGTGGAGCGGATCAACGCGCAGGTGCTGGCGCAGGACCCGGCATTGGCTGCGCAGCTGCAGCGCAACGATGAGCGCGGCCGGCTGGACGAGGAGCGGCACGGCGCGATCCGCGTCGGCACCGTGCAGGAGCTGGCCACCCTGCGCCGCCTGTTCGCGGTGATGGGCATGTTTCCGGTCGGCTACTACGACCTGTCGGTGGCCGGTGTGCCGGTGCATTCCACCGCGTTTCGCCCGCTCACCGGTGCGGCGCTGGCGCAGAATCCGTTCCGCGTGTTCACCTCGCTGCTGCGCCTGGAACTGATCGAGGACGAGGCCCTGCGTGCGCAGTCGGCACAGATCCTGGCCCGCCGCCGCATCTTCACCGATGCCGCCCTGGCCCTGATCGACCAGGCCGAGCGCGATGGCGGGCTGGCGCAGGACGACGCCGAGCGCTTCGTGGCCGAGGCGCTGGAGACCTTCCGCTGGCACGGTGACGCCACCGTCGACCTGCCGACCTACCATGCGCTGCACCAGGCACACCGGCTGGTGGCCGACGTGGTCAGCTTCCGTGGCCCGCACATCAACCACCTGACCCCGCGCACGCTGGACATCGATGCCGCGCAGGCAGCGATGATCGAGCAGGGGATGGCCGCCAAGGCGGTCATCGAAGGTCCGCCGCGCCGCGCCTGTCCGATCCTGCTGCGGCAGACCAGTTTCAAAGCGCTGGAAGAAGCCGTGCATTTCCCCGATGAGCAGGGCGGTGATGCCGGCACCCACACCGCGCGGTTCGGCGAGATCGAGCAGCGTGGCCTGGCCCTGACGCCGAAGGGGCGCGCGCTGTACGACCAGCTGCTGGCGCAGGCGCGCAACAGCGAAGGTGCCGGCAGTACCGGTGGCGACTATGGCCAGCGCCTGCAGGCAGCGTTCGCAGCGTTCCCGGACGACCATGACACCCTGCGCCGCGAGGGTCTGGGCTACTTCCGCTACCAGCTGACCGAGGCCGGCCGCGCCGCGCCTGGCGGGATCGGTGACCTCCCGGCGGAAGCCCTGATCGCGGCGGGGCTGGTGGTGGCCGACCCGATCGTCTACGAGGATTTCCTGCCGGTCAGCGCCGCAGGCATCTTCCAGTCGAACCTGGGGGGCGAAGAGCAGCGCGCCTATGCCGCACATGCCAACCGCGAAGCGTTCGAGCAGGCGTTGGGCGTGCCGGTGAACGATGAGTTCGACATCTACGAGCGCCTGCAGGCCGAATCACTGGCGAGCCTGCGCGGTTGATGCGTTGGTCGCCGGGCATGGCCCGGCGCTACCAGGGAGGATGCAAGGGTAGCGCCGGGCCGCGCCCGGCGAAACGGCGAAGGACGCAACGGTAGCGCCGGGCCATGCCCGGCGAACCCTATGCCTCAACCCTTCATCGTGCCCGTATCCAGCCACCGCTGGTGCCAGGACAACGCTTCCGGCAGCAGGTGCGGGGTGTGCTTGCCATAGCTCTCACGGCTGGCGCGGTCGAAGTAGTCCTGCAGCTGCGGGCGGAAATCCGGATGCGCGCAGTTGTCGATCAGCACCTGCGCACGCTTGCGCGGGGTCAGGCCGCGCAGATCGGCCAGGCCCTGCTCGGTGACGATCACCGAGACGTCGTGTTCGGTGTGGTCGACGTGGCTGGCCATCGGCACGATCGCCGAGATGGTGCCGTTCTTCGCCGTGGACGGGCTGAGGAACGCCGACAGGAACCCGTTGCGGGCAAAGTCACCAGAGCCGCCGATGCCGTTCATGATCCGCGTGCCCATCACGTGCGTCGAATTGACGTTGCCGTACAGGTCCACCTCGATCATGCCGTTCATGCCGATGCAGCCCAGTCGGCGCACCAGCTCGGGATGGTTGGAGATTTCCTGCGTGCGCATGATGATGCGCTCGCGGTAGAAGTCGATGTTCTCCTTGAACGTCTCGTTGGCCTGCGGGCTCAGCGCGAAGCCCGTGCACGAGGCATAGCTCAGCACGCCGTCGCGCAGCAGGTCGAGCATGCCGTCCTGGATCACCTCGGTGAACGCGGCCAGATCACGGAAACCACTGCTGGCCAGGCCTGCCAGCACCGCATTGGGGATATTGCCCACGCCGGACTGCAGCGGCAGCAGGTTCGGCGGCAGCCGGCCGTGCTTCACTTCGTGCTTGAGGAAGTCGATCAGGTGCGCGGCGATCTGCTCGCTGGTCGCATCGATCGGGCTGAACGGGCTGTTGCGGTCCGGGCCGTTGGTGCGGACCACCGCCACGATCTTGTCCGGGTCGCAGCGCAGCGCGGTATCGCCGATGCGGTCGTTGGCGTTGACCAGCGGAATCGGCTTGCGATGCGGCGGCAGCGCGGTGCCGTAGTAGATGTCATGCATGCCATCGACGCCGGCCGGCTGCCACTCGTTGACCTCGACGATCACCTTCTTCGCCAGGTCCAGCCAGGTCTTGTTGTTGCCGACCGAGGTGGACGGCACCAGCGAGCCGTCCTCGCGGATGGCCGAGACTTCCACCACGGCGGTGTCGATCTCGCCGTAGAAGCCGAACCAGACGTGCTGGGCGACGTGGCTGAGGTGGATGTCGATGTAATCCAGCTTGCCTTCATTGATGCGGTTGCGCGCATCCGGGTCGCTCTGGAAGGGCATGCGCATGGCGATGCCGTCGGCCTTGGCCAGCGCACCGTCCAGCTCTGGCGCGGTGGAGGCGCCGGTCATCAGCTTGATCTGGAAGGGTTGGCCCTGGGCATGCACCGCTTCGATGCGGCGCGCCAGTTCCACGGGGACGGCCTTGGGATAGCCCGAGCCGGTAAACCCGCTCATGGCCACGGTTTCACCCGGCTGGATCAGCGCGGCTGCGGCCTCGGCGGAGACCACGCGGTCGCGGAGACGCGCGTTGGCGATGCGATCAACAGACATGACGACATGTGTTTCTGGGGGGAGCCTCGATTATCGGCCATCCCCCGGCGTACGGGGGGGCTACCTTCGTGGAATGGCTTTTCGCGGGCGGGGCTATCCATACCCGCCGGTTCTGTTTTGCAGTGCAGCGTGCAAAGTCCTTTCGCAGCCCGCAGGATGGCCCTGCATCCCGACGTGGGGGAGGGAGCAGAGCCCGCTGGCAGTTCGCTGCAAGCGGGCTTTTTTATTGCCCGCTGCCCAGGATGAATGCGCGCGATGGACGGCGGCGCAGCGACTTCCCGCCGTTGGCAAAGGCGCCCGGCGCCGCGAGAATCAACGCATGACCCTCGCCCCCGCCGAACTGCCCGCCGCGCTGCAGCCCCTGGTTGATCGTGCCCTGTCGCGCCTGGCCCAGGTGGTTCCGGAACCGATCCCGGCCGACCTGCGGCCCCTGCTGACCCACCTGGCCATCGCCAGTGACTTCGCTCTGG
Source organism: Stenotrophomonas sp. B2 (assembly GCF_014947095.1). Classification (NCBI taxonomy): domain Bacteria; kingdom Pseudomonadati; phylum Pseudomonadota; class Gammaproteobacteria; order Lysobacterales; family Lysobacteraceae; genus Stenotrophomonas; species Stenotrophomonas sp. B2. Next base: position 55,735 of record NZ_JADCQA010000012.1, read on the forward strand.
ACACGCTGGTGCGGCAGCCCGGCCTGTTGTCGCAATTGGCCCAGCCGGGGTGCCCGCCGTTGCCGACGCCGGTGCTCGACCCGGTGCAGCCCGGTGAATGGCCGGCGCAGCTGCGGCGTTGGCGTGCGGCGATGTCGACCCGCCTGGTCTGGCGCGATCTGGCCGGGTTGGATGACGTGGCGCAGACCCTGGCCGGCGCCACCGCCCTGGCCGAAGACTGCCTGCGGCTGGCGCTGGACGCCCTGCAGCAGGAATTCGCACAGCGCCACGGCGTGATCCGTGATGACGAGGGCCGCGTCGAGCAACTTGTCGTATTTGGCCTGGGCAAGCTCGGCGGTGGCGAACTCAACTTCAGCTCCGACATCGACCTGGTCTACGCCTACCCGCAGGGCGGTGAATCGGACGGACCGCGTCCGCTCGCCGCCGAAGAATACTTCGCGCGGCTCGGCCAGCGCCTGGCCAAGCTGCTGGATGAAACCACCGTCGATGGCTTCAGCCACCGCGTCGACCTGCGCCTGCGCCCGTTCGGCAGTGCCGGCCGCGTTGCGCTGTCGTTCGCTGCGATGGACCAGTACTTCCAGCGGGAGGGCCGCGACTGGGAGCGCTACGCCTGGTTGAAGGCACGTGCCGTGGCCGGTGATATCGCCGCCGGTGAGGCGTGGCTGCAGACGCTGCGCCCGTTCGTCTATCGACGCTATCTGGACTTCACCGCGCTGGACGGACTGCGCGAGATGAAGGCTGCGATCACGGCTGAAGTCGCCCGCCGCGAACTGCATGAAGACATCAAACGCGGTGCCGGTGGCATCCGCGAAATCGAATTCCTGTGCCAGGCACTACAGCTGATCCGTGGCGGCCGCGAACCGGCCCTGCGTGAACGTCGCCTGCTGGTGGCGCTGCAGGCGCTGGTGGCGGCGGGCCAGATCGCGCCCGAAGACGGCGCATCGCTGGAGCAGGCCTACCTGTTCCTTCGCCGCCTGGAGAACCGGCTGCAGATGCTGCGCGATGCGCAGACGCATGTGCTGCCCAGCGATGCGATCGACCGCGAGCGCATCGCCCTGGGCCTGGGTTACCCCGACTGGGAGGCGCTGCGCGCTGCACTGGCCGTGCAGCAGCAGCGGGTCAGCACCGAGTTCGCTGCATTGCTGGCACCGCGCAAGGGCCAGGCGGCGCCGGATGCGCTGGCCAACTACTGGCGCAGCCTGCCGGGTGGCAGTGACGCGCCGTTGCTGGCCGAAGCCGGTTTCCTCGATGCGAACGGCGCCGATCAGTCGCTGCGCGATTTCGCGCAGAGCACCGGCGTGAAGTCGCTGTCCGACGCCGCGCGCGCGCGGCTGGACCGCGTGCTGCCGGCGCTGCTGCACGCCGCCACGCGCTCGCCGCAACCGGATGCCGCACTGAAGCGCGTACTCGGCCTGCTGCAGGCGGTGCTGCGCCGGACCAGTTATCTGGCCCTGCTGGACGAACAGCCCAGTGCGCTGGCGCGGCTGGTGGATGTGCTGGCGCGCAGCGCGCTGCTGGCCGAGCGCCTGGCGGCCTATCCGTTGCTGCTGGACGAACTGCTGGACGTGCGCGTGTCCGGCCCGATGCCGGATGCGGCCGGCATGCTGGCCGAATGCCAGCAGGCGCTGACGGTCGAAGATCCGGAAGCCGCGTTGCGCTGGCTCAACGAAACCCGGCTGGCCCTGAGTTTCCGCATGGCGATGGCCACGCTGGACGGCCGCCAGGGCGCGGTCGACAGTACCCGCCAGCTGGCCGAACTGGCGCAGGCGGTGGTGGTCACGGTGCTGGCCATGGCCGAGTCCGACATGCAGGCCGCGCACGGGGGCATTCCCGGCGGGCGCTTTGCGATCATCGGCTATGGCAGCCTGGGGGGCCTCGAACTCGGCTTCGGTTCCGATCTGGACCTGGTATTCCTGCACGATCATCCGGCGGGCGTGGAGACCAGCGATGGCGCGCGCGCGCTGGAGCCGGGACGCTGGTACGCGCGGCTGGCACAGAAGGTGATGGCCCTGCTCGGCGCGGTCACCGCCGCCGGTCGCCTGTACGACATCGACGTGCGCCTGCGGCCGGACGGTGGCAAAGGCTCGCTGGTCTCGTCCCTGGCCAGTTACACCGAATACCAGCGCGAACGCGCGTGGACCTGGGAGCATCAGGCGCTGGTGCGTGCGCGCGGCGTGGCCGGTGATGCCAGCCTGCTGGCCGACTTCGAGCAGGTGCGTGCGCAGACCCTGGGCCGTGCACGCGACCCCGCCACCCTCTATGCCGATGTGCTGAAGATGCGAGGGCGCATGCGCACCGAACTGGACCGCAGCGATGCCGCGCGCATCGATCTGAAGCAGGGCGCCGGTGGCGTGGTGGACCTGGAGTTCCTGCTGCAGACCGGTGTGCTCGAGCGCAGTGCACACGTACCGGCGCTGCTGTCACCCCGCGACACGCCGTCATTGATCGATGCACTGGCCGCAGCGGAATTCCTGCCGGTCGCCACCGCGCAGGCACTGCACGCTGCGCATGCCACTCTGCTGGATGTGGGCCTGGCCTGCACGCTGGACCGTCGCCCGCGGCTGGCACCGACCACACCGGCCATCGAAGCGGCCTGCGCAGCAATCAGTGCGGCCTGCCGGGCGGCCGGCCTGCCGTTCGGCTGATCGGCGGCGAGGCCGCCGGGCATGACCCGGCGCTACCCGAACAGGCGCGCTGCGCCATGCCGGCGTCATCCAAACAAACGCAACGGTAGCGCCGGGCCATGCCCGGCGGAATCACCGCGCGCTTTCCGCGCGCAGCGGCGCCATCTTCCACAGCAGCGCGCGGAACGGCGCCAGCAGGCACACGCCAATGGCCAGCTTCACGGCCAGATCGCCCGCCGCCCAGCTCACCCACGGCAGGCTGGAACCGGCAAAGGCGATCGACCAGAAGATCGTGGTGTCCACCGTCGCGCTGCAGGTGGTGGCTACCATCGGCGCACGCCACCAGCTGCCCCGGCGCAGGCGGTCGAATACGGTGATGTCCAGCAGCTGCGCCACGATGAAGGCCGAGCACGATGCGATGGCGATGCGCGGCGTCGCCACCCAGACCGACAACAGCACCGCCACCGCGAAACCGATCCAGGCCACGCGCCGGGCGGGTCCCGGGCCGAAGCGGCGGTTGATCAGATTGCTCACCAGGAACGCGACGGGATAGCTGAACGCACCCCAGGTCAGCCAGTCGTTGATCGGGTACTGCACCAGCACGTTCGACAGCAGCACCACCGCGCCCATCGCCAGCACGGCCAGCACCAGGGCGCGCGGGGTCAGCGGGGCAAAAACGGGGGCAGGACGCACGGACATGGCGAGCCAGGAGGACAAGGGGAATGGCCCATTATCCGCGCGGCCAAAGGCAAATCCAAAACCACCCGTTCAGGAACACGCCCGCCGCCAACGGTGGGGCGTTACCCCAATGCCAGCCGCGCCCTGACCTCGGCGGCGATGCGCGCGGTTTCGCGCAGTGGTTCGATGCGGTCGTACTGCCAGTCCAGCCAGCGTTTCTGCAATCGCCCGCGCTCGTGCAGCAGCTGCTGGAAGCGGGCGAGGCGTCCCTGCGCGGTCTCCGCCAGCGCCACCATCACCGGCATGCGCGTGGCGCAGGCTTCAGAGAGCAGGTTCACCGAATCGGGCGATACCACCACCCGGTTGGCCCAGCCGAGCAGGCCGCCATACGGATTCACCCCGTCGCCGCCGTCGCCCCAGATCACGTGCGGCAGGTCGGCGAAGGTCGCGCGCAGGATCTCGGCCAGTGCCGGCGGGGTGCGTCGCGAGGTGGTGGCCAGCAGGCTGCCGCCTTCACTGCGAATCTGCGCGGCCAGGGCGCGGAACACACCGACCATCGCCGTTTCGTCCCACGGCGCCAGCGGCGTCGGGCCGCCCACCAGCAGTGCAGTGCGCGGACCGGGCAGGGTGCTGAAGCCGGCGAACGCCGCCCGTCCCCAGGCCAGCCAGTCGTCATCGACCGGGTTGAGGCTGCCGATCAGGGTCAGCACATTGCTGCCGCGCAGGCGGTCATGCTCGGGTACCACCACCATGTCCCAGTGGCGGGCGCCGATGCGCGGGTCGAGGATCTGCACCACCTGCGTGCCGCGGGCGCGCAGCACGCGCAGCGCACCGGCGGCCTGGCGGCCACAGCCGATCGCCAGCGCAGGGGGCTCGGCAGCCAGTGCCGCGAACGCATCGCCGTAGCCGTTGGCATCCCCGGGCAGGCGCCGCGGGGTGACCCAGCGCCAGGGCGCCCGAGGCTGCAGCACCACCGGCCGATAGGTGCCCTGGCGCAGCGCCGAGGCCAGCGCGACCGCCTGGCGGACATTGCCTGCACGGCCATCGGTGACCGTCCACGGTGCGCTCGATCGTTTCACCATTGGCATTAATTCGTTTCAGCCCTGCTGGGTGTTGCAACAGTCGCGACACTCTACACTGCGGCTGGTCGTTTCGCCCCGCGTTGCCCGCGGGCACTGACTCCCCTTCGCCGCCCTGGAGATGCACCGATGTCCCACGCGCTTGACGCCGCCGCACTGGATCAGCTGTTCCGCACCGCCCGCACCCAGAATGCCTTCCTCGACACCCCGGTGGACGACAGCCTGCTGCAGGAACTGTACGAGCTGGTGAAGTGGGGCCCAACCGCGGCCAACGCCAGCCCGGCGCGCTTCGTGTTCGTGAAGTCGGCCGAAGCCAAGGCCAAGCTGGCCCCCGCGCTGTCCGAAGGCAACCATGACAAGACCATGGCCGCACCGGTCACCGTCATCATCGGTTTCGACCTGGATTTCCACGAGAAGCTGCCGTACCTGTTCCCGCACGCCGACGCCAAGTCCTGGTTCGACGGCCCGCAGGAAGGCCGCCACGAGGCCGCCATCCGCAACGGCAGCCTGCAGGGCGCCTACCTGATCCTGGCCGCGCGCGCGCTGGGCCTGGATGCCGGCCCGATGTCCGGCTTCGACCCGGCCAAGGTCGATGAAGCCTTCTTCGCCGGCACCAGCATCAAGTCGAATTTCCTGGTCAACCTGGGGTACGGTGACCCGGCGGGCCTGTTCCCGCGCCTGCCGCGTCTGTCGTTCGACGAAGCGGCGCGCATCGCGTAAGTCGCTGTATCGGTTTCGGGCCCGCCGGTTGCGGCGGGCCATTGCTGCACCCTGTACCCACCCTACGATCCGGAGAGTTCCTCAGATGAGCGCCACCCGTAAACTGCTGCTGCCGCTGGCCCTGACCCTGGCCATCGCCGCCTGCTCCAAGCCGGCCGATACCGCTGCCCCGGCCGCTGATGCCGCCGCTCCGGCCGCCACCGAACAGCCGGCCGCCACCCCGGCTGCCGATGCTGCCGCTGCCGCGCCCGCCGCCGAAGCGATCCAGATCGCCTCGGGCACCTACAAGCTCGACCCGAGCCACACCGACGTGCTGGCGCAGTGGAGCCACTTCGGCTTCTCCAACCCGAGCGCACACTTCGGCAACGCCGAAGGCACCCTGGTGTACGACGCCGCCGACGTGACCAAGTCCACCGTGGAAGTGAAGCTGCCGCTGAGCGGCCTCAACAGCTTCACCGCCAAGTTCGACGAGCACCTGAAGAGCGCCGACTTCTTCGACGCTGCCAAGTTCCCGGCGGCCACCTTCAAGAGCACCAAGGTGGAATCGGCCGGCACCAACAAGCTGACCGTCACTGGCGACCTGACCATCAAGGACATCACCAAGCCGGTGACCCTGGACGTCACCATCAACGGCGGCGGCGAGCACCCGATGGCCAAGGTTCCGGCCGCCGGCTTCGATGCCACCACCACCCTCAAGCGCAGCGATTTCGGCGTGGGCGCCTACGCCCCGAACGTCAGCGATGAAGTGAAGATCCGCATCACCACCGAAGCCACCGGCGAGAAGCCGGCCGCTTGATGCACCCCGCTCACTCGTCGTGAGAAGGCAGAAGGCCCGCTGCGAAGCGGGCCTTCTTTTTTGAGCGCCGGGAACGCGCGTTGGCCGCTATCGGGTACGCGCGCTCAGCGCAGCGCGCCCAGCCACGCTGCACACGCCTCGCTCGGGCTCTGCTTGGCCTTCACCGTCATGCCACTCAACCGCACGAAGGTCTGCGCGGCCTGCGCCACCACCTGACGTGCGATCAACGCGGCCTGCCTGGTCGCCGCCTGCTGCTTGCGCAGCTGCACGATATGCACCGACGGCCGGCCCACCGGCGCGTACTTCTGGTCGCGGCGCAGCACATCGGCCACCTGCGCCACTTCGTACTCGGCCTGCAGGAACCGGTGTTCGGCGTCCAACAGATCCCGCAGCGGTGCACGCAGGGCGGCCGGATCAGCGAAGGCCGCCAGCGCGCCATCACAGGCGTCGTCGTCGTTGAAGCGGGAGCGCAGCGCATCGACGCCGGCCAAGGTCAGTTTGCCCACAGGGGCCTCGTTGCAACTGGGAAGGAGCGCGATTGTCGCATCTGCCCGGCTCGATCCGCTGCCGGCGTCATGCGCCGCTCCGTGGGACAAGGGTCTGACCCCGTGGCATGGGCCGAAGAGCCACCCACAGTGAACCCGGTCCTACAATCGCCTGCTGTTTCATCCACGGAAGGTAAGGCCATGCAGGACGTGCAGTACTGGTTGAACGAATTCTGGGCCGGGTTGAGCGTGCTCGATCTGGCAGTGGGCAGCGTGCTGGGCGCGCTGCTGGGCCTCATGGTCGGACTGGCCGGCTGGTATGCGCTGCGCCGCCGCGGCTGGTTGCAGCGGCGCAGGCGCTGGCATCACTGGCTGCTGGCCAGTTACGCGCTGCTGCTGCCGCTGGGCACCGCCTTCTTCGGCCTGCAGCTGGGTTTCACCGCGGGCGCGCACCGCGCGCTGCTGCAGCAGATGGACCATTTCCAGCCGCATCTGCAGACGCTCGTGGCCCAGTGGAGCCACGGGTTCACCGACTCGCTTGACGACCCGCGCATGCGCGATGCGCTGCACAGCGAAGGCACGGTGGGCGATGTGGCCGAAGCGGTCGCCTCGGCCTACCTCAGCGAACACCCGCTGCCGGTACTGGATGGCCTGGGTGACGGCGTACTGGCACGCGCCAGTGGCTGGGTGATCGGCAAGGTGCGCGAAGGCGTGCTGCGCGGCCTGGTGGAAGACACCCTGGTGGACAAGGCCGGTGTGCTGGGCGTGGAGCCGACGGTGGTGCGCGAAGCGCTGACGATGCGCGTGGACGAACTGCTGCACACCCGCGGCGTGTTGCGGCTGGTGAAAGCGCAGATCAACGGCATGATGCCGGGCGTGTACTTCGGCCTGCTGCTGCCGTGGCTGGTCGTTGTGCTGCTGATGGCGCTGGAGATCTGGGCCGCGCACCGGTTCGGATGGCGACAGCAACGCATCCCGGTGGCTGCCTGCTGCAGAGCCGGGCCATGCCCGGCTCACGCAGACTGAGGCAAACGCTGCGCGCTCAGTCGCCGTCGGTATCGTCCGGGTGCGCCTTCCAGTAGCCGGTCGAACGGATCCAGTCGCGCGGCACGCCCAGATGGCCTTCGATGAACTTGCGCATCATCCGTGCGCGACGCGATTCGGTGGCGATCCAGTAGAACGTGTCGCCCTCCGGTGCCTCGAAGTCGGTCAGCATGTCTTCCAGCAGCGTGCTGCTGGCCGCCGGGAAGCCATTGCGCTCCAACCAGTGAATCTGCACGTTCTCGTACTGCGGCAGGTCCTGACGCTCGGCTTCGTCGCTCACTTCGATGAAGGCCTGCACCTCGGCGCCCTCCGGCAGCACGTCCAGCCAGCGGGCAATGGCCGGCAGCGCGGTTTCATCGCCAATCAGCACGTAGGCGTCGTAGCTGTCGGCCACCACGAACGAGCCGCGCGGGCCGCCGATCACCAGCGTGTCGCCCGGCTGCGCCCGTTCAGCCCACGGCCCGGCAATGCCCTGGTCGTGCAGCACGAAGTCGATGGCCAGTTCGCCGGCGTCGTGGTCCCACCAGCGTGGGGTGTAGTCGCGTGCCGGAGACGGCTGCTTGCCGTCCGGGTAGCTGCGGCCTTCGGCCGTCAGCACCGGCAGCACCATTTCGCCGCTGGCGTTGGGGAAGAACAGCTTGATGTGGTCGTCGGCGCCGGGCGAATCGAAGCCGGCCAGATCATCGCCGCCCAGCACGACGCGGCGCATGTGCGGGGTGACCACCTCGGTGCGCAGCACCGTCAGTTCGCGGAATCTCACATCCAGGCGCAGGCGCGCGTTGTGATGCTCAGTCATGGGAATACCTGTAAAGGTGTCGCGCAGGGGGCGCGGCGTAGGGGGAGACCTGGCTGGAGTCAGTCTGGCTGGGTCGTTGAAGAGGTGGGCTCGCTACCGGTGGTGCCGTTGATCAGTGCCGATGCCTGCGACAGCAGCGCCGCCACCTGCTCGGCCTCGCCTTCGGCCCAGCGGCCGTGGTGATGCACCAGCGCCCGCTTGAAGTCACGCAGGGCGCTGGCCAGCGGCGGCGGCAGCGATGCCTTGGTGATCTCGCGGGCGCGGTCGAAGGCCCGTCGCTGGGCCAGGCGCACCTGGGTGCGCTGCACCTTCAGCTCGAACTCGCCGGCGGCGGTGATGCGGAACACCCGGCGGCCATCCACTTCCTCCGATGCCACCCAGCCGGCCTGCTCGAAGCTCGCCAGCAGCGGGTACATGGTGCCGGCGCTGGGCGTGTAGGCCTGCAGAAACTGGTTGCTGATCAGTTGCATCAGCTCGTAGCCATGGCGCGGCTGCTCGCCGATCAGGGCCAGCACCAGCAGGCGCAGGTCGCCCCGGCTCAGCACGCGTGGCTGGCCATGGCGGCGGGGCACGGCCGATTCGCTGGAACGGGTTCTGGGGGAAGGGGAACGGCTCATTTCGATATATCGGTAACGAGTATCGAAACGATATATCGATAGGGCAGGCGCCGGCAAGCATCGATCCGGCCACAACCGTGCCGCGTTTGGGCCACGTACACAGAAAGGGCGCCCTTGCGGTGCGCCCCGGGGACCACTGTGGAAGGGAGCGAGGCAGCCAGACGGCGGGCCGTTGCGGCAGTGCCAACACTCGCCGCCACCTTGCGCGGCAGGCGCAGCCCGGTCCAGAGCCAGGCGCGACACCGCATCAGTCATTCAGCTGCGGTGCCCCCGGCGTAGGCCCACACGCGGTCGGCCGTGCCCTACAACGGTCATCGCCCTGGGTAACACTTCGTTCTGCACATGCGCCAGGCGGGCAATCGCGACGTGCCCGAAGCGGTCCGAGGCCCGCCGCAGCGGCCTGCAGCGCGCCTGCTGGCCCGCCGAAGACAGGCGGGACATGCCTTGCGGACACTGGCTGCATGCGTCCATACGCCAGCGTAGCCAAGTGACGAAAGCCCTTGGTGCGCTACACTTTGCGGTCTAGATATCTATACAACAGTCGCGCGCGTGCGTGCGGTTATGGGAGCGCTAATGAACTGGTTGAACGAGGTGCTGAACAACGACCCGAATCCTGTGGAAACCCAGGAGTGGATCGAGTCGTTGAAGGCCGTTATTGATGTCGAGGGCTCCGAGCGCGCGCATCAGCTGCTGGAAGGCATGGTGGAGCTGACCCGTCGTTCGGGCGCCTACCTGCCGTTCTCTCCCACCACCGAATACGTCAATACCATCGAGCCGCAGTTCGAGGCCAAGAGCCCGGGCAATGCCGAGCTGGAATGGCGCATCCGTTCGATCATCCGCTGGAACGCGATGGCCACCGTGGTCCGCGCCAACCGCAAGCCGGGCGACCTGGGCGGCCACATCGCCTCGTTCGCCTCCGGCGCCACCCTGTACGACGTGGGCTTCAACCACTTCTGGCGCGCCCCGAGCGACAACCACCCGGGCGACCTGCTGTTCATCCAGGGCCACAGCGCCCCGGGCATCTACGCCCGCGCCTTCCTGGAAGGCCGCATCAGCGAAGAGCAGCTGGACAAGTTCCGCATGGAAGTGGACGGCGGTGGCCTGTCCTCGTACCCGCACCCGTGGCTGATGCCGGACTTCTGGCAGACCCCGACCGTGTCGATGGGCCTGGGCCCGCTGGCCGCCATCTACCAGGCGCAGTTCATGCGTTACCTGGAAAACCGTGGCCTGATCGAGAAGTCCGACCGCAAGGTGTGGTGCTTCATCGGCGACGGCGAGTCGGACGAGCCGGAAACCCTGGGTGCCATCGCCCTGGCCGGCCGTGAAGGCTTGGACAACCTGATCTTCGTGGTGAACTGCAACCTGCAGCGCCTGGACGGCCCGGTGCGCGGCAACGGCAAGATCATCCAGGAACTGGAAGGCGTGTTCCGCGGCGGCGGCTGGAACGTCATCAAGCTGCTGTGGGGCGGTTACTGGGATGCCCTGCTGGCCAAGGACACCAACGGCGTCCTGAAGAAGCTGATGATGGAAACCGTCGACGGCGAATACCAGAACTGCAAGGCCTTCGGCGGCGCGTATACCCGCGAGCATTTCTTCGGCAAGTACCCGGAGACCGCCGCGATGGTCGCCGGCCTGTCCGACGACGACATCTGGCGCCTCAACCGCGGTGGCCACGACCCGCACAAGGTGTACGCCGCCTACCACCAGGCCGTGAACACCAAGGGCATGCCGACCGTCATCCTGGCCAAGACCGTGAAGGGTTACGGCATGGGCAGCGCCGGTGAAGCGCTGAACCCGACCCACCAGACCAAGAAGCTGGACGACGAAGCCGTCAAGCACTTCCGCGACCGCTTCAACATTCCGGTGACCGACGAGCAGCTCAAGGACGGCCAGGTGCCGTTCTACAACCCCGGCCCGGACTCGCCGGAAGTGCAGTACCTGCAGGAGCGCCGTGCCGCCCTGGGTGGTTACCTGCCGCAGCGCCGCCGCAAGGCCGACAAGAGCTTCAACGCACCGAAGCTGGAAACCTACGAGCGCCTGCTGAAGAGCAGCGGCGAACGCACGTACTCCACCACCATGGCGTTCGTGCAGAGCCTGAACATCACCCTGCGCGACAAGGAGCTGGGCCCGCACATCGTGCCGATCGTGGCCGACGAAGCCCGCACCTTCGGCATGGAAGGCCTGTTCCGCCAGATCGGCATCTACGCGCCGTTCGGCCAGAAGTACAAGCCGGTGGACGCCGACCAGCTGATGTTCTACCGCGAAGACCAGAGCGGCCAGGTGCTGCAGCAGGGCATCAGCGAGCCGGGCGCGATCAGCTCGTGGATGGCCGCCGGTACCAGCTACTCGGTCAGCAACGTGCCGATGCTGCCGTTCTACATCTACTACTCGATGTTCGGCTTCCAGCGCGTGGGCGACATCGCCTGGCAGGCCGCCGACATGCGTACCCGCGGCTTCCTGCTGGGTGGCACCGCCGGCCGCACCACGCTGAACGGTGAAGGCCTGCAGCACGAAGATGGCTTCAGCCATCTGGTGGCCGGTGGCATCCCCAACGTGCGCAGCTACGACCCGACCTTCGGCTACGAAGTGACGGTGATCCTGCAGCACGGCACCAAGGCGATGATGGAAGACCAGGTAGACGAGTACTACTACCTGACCCTGATGAACGAGAACTACGCCCACCCGGACATGCCGGAAGGCGCAGCCGAGGGCATCGTCAAGGGCATGTATCTGCTGACCGACGCCGGCAAGCCGAAGAAGGGCGAACTGCGCGTGCAGCTGCTGGGTTCGGGCACCATCCTGCGCGAAGCCATCGCCGCCGCCGAGCTGCTGGACAAGGACTTCGGCGTCACCGCCGATATCTGGAGCTGCCCGAGCTTCAACGAACTGCGCCGCGACGGCTTCGATGTGGAGCGCCACAACCGCCTGCATCCGGAAGGCGAGCAGCGCAAGGCCTACGTGACCGAGCTGCTGGAAGGCCGCCAGGGCCCGGCGATTGCCGCTACCGACTACGTGCGTGCGTATGCGGACCAGATCCGCGCGTTCGTTCCGATGTCGTACACGGTGCTGGGTACGGATGGTTTCGGCCGTTCGGATACCCGTGCGAACCTGCGTCGCTTCTTCGAGGTTGACCGGTACTACATCGCGCATGCCGCGATTGCGGCGCTGGCGAAGGAAGGGAAGATGACCGCGAAGGATGTGGCCCGGGCGATCAAGCAGTACAAGATTGATCCGGAGAAGGCTAATCCTGTTGGGGTTTGATTGAGTGCCCGCCGGAGCCGCTGGGGCTTCGGCGGGCATCACGCAGTGCTCACCACTGCGCGATGCTATTGGTCAAGTTGTTGAAAAATAAAGCCAAATTCTGATGGTGCCGGGGCTTGCCTTCATCTCGATGGTGGCTAAACTAGTTCCAAGCACCAAACCGGAGTAGGACATGTCGGCCCAGACGAAAGGGGGAGCAATGGAAGGGCAGCTTTCGTTCTCGTTTGAAATCAGCCGGGACCTAGATGTCGACTCATGTGTTAGCTCAGCTCAAGAGCAATCAACAGTCAATGTCATACATGCGCATACTGCGCAGGTGACATGCATTTCGTCACGACGAATCTCTGTCGAGAAGCGGGATCAGAGCGATGCCTACCTGCGCGTGATGGAATACGCTCGAAGCCTCCGGCACATCTAAAAAACAGTCTCCGCGTCTTTTTTAGCTTCAATTGAAGTGAGTAGCTGTTTGCTTCATTCAGAGGTGGCAGGATGTCGCAAAGTCACAATCCGGACTATCTTGCTTAAGGTTGTATTAACGTTTACCTTTCCCAATAGTTCTCAGGGAAGGGGCGGTCGTGAACTCTGCACTTACGCTTGTGTCATCGGAGTCGCCGGGCGAGCAGAAGCCTGGGCCAAAGCGTGCGCTCAAAGACATCTTGGATGGCGTTACCTCAAAAGAGCTGGTCTTGGCCTTCAGCGGGCCTATTGGCGCTGGTGTAAAGGATGTAGTTGATCTGGTCGAGAATGAGCTTGTTGGACTAGGATATTCTACAGAGAGAATCAAGCTTAGTGATCTGATTCGCCAGGCTGCACGGAAGCTGAATCTGTTCCCATCTGAGCCTGAGGTGGCTTCCGCTGTAAGCCGATATAGGGCATTACAAGACATGGGGAACGCGCTTCGCGATCTTAAGGGAAGTGACGTCCTTGCCCAGTTGGCTGTGCGAGACATTTCCTTGGACCGGGCTAAAAAGAACTCCGGTGAAATCAAAGATGTTGTGCCCGGTAGAGTCGCCTACTTGATCGACCAGTTGAAAAATCCAAGTGAGGTGTCTCTCCTGCGGGCTGTATATCGAGAAAATTTCTATCTTGTGGGCACACTTTGTGGGTCGGATCAAAGAAAAAGGAATCTCCAAAGCGAAGGGCTCTCAGTAACCGAGGCTGAGTCGCTCATGGAGCGAGATCGAAAAGAGGGTGTTAGTCATGGGCAGAATTTAGAAAAGACTCTCCAATTGGCGGATTTCTTTGTCAGAAATTCAACCTCTAATACCCGCGCTATACGCGGGCCGCTCGATCGGTTTCTTCGTCTTGTTCATGGAGATTTAACTGTAACTCCGACAATTCATGAGCAGGGCATGTACGCGGCATTCTCCGCAGGGTTAGGATCTGCTTGCATGTCAAGGCAGGTAGGTGCGGCGATTATAGATCGTGAGGGTAAACTGATTTCCATGGGCTGCAACGATGTCCCACGCGGTGGGGGTGGCCTTTATCGAGAGAGCCTACAGCCTGACGACCACCGTTGCGTGCATCTAAAAGGGGGGAACTGCTTTAATGATGAGAAGAAGAATAAAGTTAGCAATGAAATCGGGGTAATGATTCTTCCTCATCTTAAGGAGTTTTTGGAGAAGAATGGCGTTTCCGATGGCGAAGAAAAATCGAGGGAGCTCTCTAGGATAATATCTAAAATTATTAGGGGGGAGTCACGACTTAAGGATATAATAGAATTTTCACGCGCAGTTCATGCGGAAATGGATGCGCTTGTTAATCTGGGTCGGACCGGGCAGGGGACTTCGCAGGATGCTGTTCTTTATACAACGACATACCCCTGTCATAACTGCGCCAGGCACATTGTGGCTGCCGGAATTCGGGCGGTGTATTTTATTGAGCCGTACGAAAAGAGCCTGGCAACAGATCTGCACTCGGACGCGATTAGCCATGATTCTGATCAGGAAATTCCTCTTAGTGAGTGGCTAGATCCAGATAGAACTAAGCATAGGAAGGTTGCATTTTTGCATTTTGAAGGTGTGTCGCCGAGGCGATACATGGATCTGTTCTTTGCCGAGGGCAGAAAGGATGGGCAAGGTAAAGGGCGAAAATGGATCGGGCGCTCTGCTTCTAAGAAAATTCCGGAGTATCTCGAGGCATACCCCGCCCTTGAATCTAGGGTGGTCAAGCACCTCGACGACACGGGGATGGGTCTGGAAGACGTCTAATCATTAAGTCGGGGGCATTATTCAGAACGGCTGAGGGATAGAGTTAGCCGCAAATGTTGACGTGTTGAATAATGCGCTAACCGTCCGGTGGCTAAGAAGAGAGCCGATTGAGCTTTGTTCGAATTATACATCGAAGCTTGAATCCATACGCCTCACGCCATATTGATATAAGGGTGTCGGCGTGTTGATGAGCTTCCCATAGAGATAAAGATTGCAGCAGAAGATGGGGAAGGTAATCTCATCGATTGATGAAGGTGCGCCTACTATGACGATCTTCGCACTTTGCCAACTACTGCCGAACCTGCAACCGCTCAGTAACCTGCGCAGTCAACGCCACACAAGCCATCTTCAACCCCTCCATCACCCGATCCCCCACGTACTCTTCGGGCGCGCCATTCTGCCGCGTGCGCTCCGCAGCCAGCATCAGCTCCGCCACCACGCGTAAACCGGCCAGCGCGCAATCCGCGTCCGCCAGCTGAAGACAACGCCCAGGCAACTGATGCCGCTCGGGCCACGGCCGGCCATCCGCAGCCGCACCCTTTCCGATGCGACGCAGGGTGGAAACAAATCCGTTGGGATCGGGGGATGCGTCGCGCTCGGGCTCGGTATTGGCCGGATCGTACTGCGCGTGCAGGGAACGGAAATCCGATTCGTTCATGGCAATGCTCCGTACAGGACAGAAAGCAACGCCACCGATGGAGGTGGCGGGACGATGCGTGGCTCGAAAACCGGTAAGTATCAGACCGGCGGGTCCGAAGACCCCCACGCACCGCCCGCCATGGAACGCGAACGGATTGCCAGCCGGCGCCACGCAAACGTGACGCCGGCTGACAAGCGTGAACATCTGATACTTGGACGGGTTTTCGAGTCCCGCGCCACCCTTTTCCGGTGGCCCGCCAATCTGCTCACGCCTGCGCCCTGAAATCCAATTGGAATTTGCGGAGAAAACACGCAGTTCCACAGAGCAGGACTATTGTCGCAGATGGCCAGCGTGCCGTATGCGACGACAATCTCCGCAATCGAACTTCAAGGAAGCTTTCTACGACAGGAAAGATCGTAATCAGCCTGTACGCCCGCACAGAACGCTACCGCCTACCGATCGCGCAGGGCCTCCCGAAAGCATCCGTCCACACCGGAATGGGGCCATCGTCACCGCCCCACAGCCGAAAAGGCGAGCCAAAAGCGACACTCCGGCCGTCGTCCTCGGCGCCACGTCTCTCCCCAGCCTGCTACCATTCCCCCGCAACCCAGCCAGCCCACCCCGCGCAGACACACCCGGGGCGGGCCGTCGCCGTACGGCCCAGCGAGCCAGGACACCCTTCCGTGCCCTTTCAAGGATGCTCGCATGTTCCGTCATTCCGCTTTCCGCTCGGCCGCCCTGGCCCTTGCCATTTCGCTCAGCGTCGGCGCCCCGGCGGCCTTCGCCGATAACGCGCCCGTCGCCAGCACCCCCGCTGCCGTGCAGCGTCAGGCCATCGCCAAGGGCCTGTACGAACTGGCGTACAGCCCCACCCAGAACGCCGTGTTCGTTGCATCGTCCGGTGGCTTCGGCGATGACGCCGGCCCGTCGCAGGTGCTGCGCCTGAACCCGGCCACGCTGGCCGTGGAAACCCGCATCCCGCTGGAGCGCAAGGCGTTCGGCGTGGTGTTGGATGACGCTCACAACCGCCTGTACGTCGGCAACACCGTCGATACTTCGGTAACCGTGGTCGATACCGCCCAGAACAAGGCCATCGGCATCGTGCAGCTGATGGAGAAGAAGGTCGGCAAGGACGGCAAGGCCGCCTACACCCACGACCTGCGCGAACTGGTGGTCGACAGCCCGGCCAACCGTCTGTACGTGACCGGCCATTCCAGCGAAGGCAGCGTGCTGTTCGTGGTCGATACCACCACCCTGAAGGTGATCAACACCATTCCGGGCCTGGGCAACGCCAAGGCGCCGGGCCTGGCGCTGGATGCCGCCAACAAGCGCGTGTATACCAGCAACCTGCTGGCCGACCTGGTAGTGGTCGGCACCGACGCCAACACGGTGGTGGCCCAGCACAAGATCAGCGCCGAGCAGCCGATGAACATCGCGCTGCACCCGGACGGCAAGCGCCTGTTCGTGACCGACCAGGGCTCGGAGATGATCCGCAGCTACATGACCAAGAGCAGCGCGGGCTTCACCAGCAAGCACCCGGGCCAGCGCGTGCTGGTGCTCGACCGCACTACCGGCAAGGAACTGGCCAGCATCCCGACCGACGCCGGCCCGCTGGGCATCCTGCTGGATGCACCGCGCAAGCGCCTGTACGTGACCAACCGCGACGGCGGCACGGTGACCGCGTACGACAGTGACAGCTACCAGAAGGTGGCCACCTACCCGGTGCCGACCCACCCGAACAGCCTGGCGCTGGATGCCAAGAACAACGTGCTGTACGTGAGCATCAAGAACGGCGAGAAGGATGCCAAGGACGCGAACGAGAGCGTGGCGCGCATCCAGTTGTAACGGCTGGAGGTGGCCGCGCTGGGAGAGCGCGGCCACCTGTTGCAGGCATGGGATTTCGCCAGGTGCGCGCCAGAGTGGCGGCGTGGACCCTCCACCGCCTGCCACCCCGAACCTCAATCCACCCCGCGGTGGTCATAGCTGATCACCCGCTCCACCTGCCAGGTGCCGTCCACGCGTCGCCACACCTGCACGAAGCGCGCCTGCCCCACCCACCGCTCCACACCGTCCTTGCCGCGTTCGTAGAAGCGATGGTCGCCCATCTCCAATGCACGCTCTTCGTGCAACGGGAACACCTGCAGCGAACGGTCCACCAATTCGCGGCGCAGGCGCCAGCCGCCCTCGCGCGCGCTGTCGCACATGCGGGCGACGCTGCGCCGGAAGTCCTCGCGGCTGCTGGCCGATTTGCCGTCCTTGTCATGGAAGAACTCCATGTCCTCGGTGGTCATCGCGGCAGCCCGATCGGCATCGCAGGCCTCGAACGCCACCGCGAACAGCTGGGTATCCGCCTGGCGGATCTGCTCGCGCAGGGTATCGGACGGGGCAGGGCTGGCGGCAAGGCCGGCGGCGAGCAGGGGCAGGGCGAACAGCATGGCGCGTCTCCGTGGATGTCGGGCGCACAGTGGCACGCTGCGGGGGCGGTTGGCGCACGGGTGTGACGAAGCCGCGTCTGCCGGGTACGAACGGCCGGATTCCGGGTGCGGGTGCAGGGCGCCAAGCGTGTAGGGCATGTCATGGCGCGGGCGGATTCCCTCACGGTCGCCACAGGCGGCGCTGCCTAAGCTGGTGCCATCTTTCACCAGGAGTTCCCATGCCTGCTTCCTCCATCCGGCTGCACATCGAAGACACCGGCGGCGAGGGCCGCCCGGTCATCCTCATCCATGGCTGGCCGCTCTCGGCCGAGGCGTGGAAGGATCAGGTGCCGATCCTGCGGGATGCGGGCTACCGCGTGATCAGCTATGACCGCCGTGGCTTCGGTCGTTCCGAGAAGCCGGTCGACGGCTATGACTACGACACGCTGGCGGCCGATCTGGCCGACATCATCGAGCAACGCGATCTGAAGGAGGTCACGCTGGTCGGTTTCTCGATGGGTGGCGGCGAGGTGGCGCGCTACATCGCCAATCACGGCGAGGCGCGCCTGCACAGCGTGGTGTTCGCGGCTGCGGTGCCGCCGTACCTGCTGCGCACCGAGGACAACCCGGAGGGCCCGCTGACCCAGGACAAGGCGGACGAGATGCGCGCCGGCCTGGAACAGGACCGCGAAGCCTTCTTCGATGGCTTCACCCGCGATTTCTTCAGCGCCAACGGCAAGCTGATGGTTACCGAAGCCGAGCGCCAGGCGGCGATCGCGCTTTGCCACCAGTCCGACCAGACGGCGGCGCTGGGCTGCATGAAGGCGTTTGCCACTACCGACTTCCGTCGCGACCTGCAGAAGGTGAGCGTCCCCACTCTGGTGCTGCACGGCGACAGTGATGCCACCGTGCCACTGGAGGGCTCGGGCAAGCGCACGCAGCGCGCCATACGTGGCAGCGAGCTGGTGGTGCTGCAGAACGCGCCGCATGGCTGCAACACCAGCCATACTGACGACTTCAATCTGGCGCTGTTGAACTTCCTCAAGCAGTAACCGGCCTCTACACTCTCCGCATGCGCCAGACCCGCACGCCGCCGTGGAAGAAGCCCAACCCGAAGGGCCAGAAGTCGCAGCCGTTGTCGCCTGCACAGAAGGAGGCGGCGCGGCAGCGCGCGGAGGAGAACGGGCGACCCTATCCGAACCTGGTCGACAACATGTGGGCGGCCAAGCTGCCGCGCGGTTAGCGCGGCGTTGGGCGGCCCGCTGGTGCAGGGGCGAGCAGGGGCGTCCAACCGCGTTCGCGCCAAGGTGCGAACGTGCGTGGGTGGACCTGCACCGCACCTGCGGCCAGAGCGCCCCGCGCTGTCAGTGCGGCCTGCAGCCGGTCTGTCTGCATCGGCTGTGCGAACGCGACCTGCAGCAGGTCACCCTGCTGCCGTACCAGTACCGGCAGGACATCGCGCGACTGGATTGCCAGCGGTGGGCGGCCGATGGTGTAGTCCATCTCGACCGTGCGTGCGCCCTGTGCGATGACAGGCTGCCACGCCTGCAACAGCGCGGCGTGCCGGGATGCGGGCAGGCGCACCTGGGCGATGCTCGCCGGGTAGCCGACGGTGCTTTCAACCATGACCTGGAAGCGTGCGCCGTCCGGCATGGCGACGGCCCATACCGCTGCCGTGGCGAAGATCGGTATGCAGCCGACGAAGTACCAGCGGCGGGGAACCGGTGCGGCAACGGGGTAGCTCCACTGCGGATGACGACGTTGCAGGCGCCGTAGTGCCTTGCGTTCGCGACGGCGCGGTGGTGTGGCCGCAGGCAGGAGGGGCGACGTCACCGGTGGCAGCTTTGCGCGCTGGGTCTGGATGACACGCGACACGGCGTAGGCCGCCCCTGCGATCATCAACAGGCCGGTGCCGTAATGCACCAGCAGGTACAGCATCAGCATCCAGCGCACTCCATGCAGCGGTTCTTCCTCGGTGGACATCGTACCGCCGAGCACACGTGTTGTCGCATCCGCCAGCCGACAGCCGTGATCGGCTTGGTTACGATGACAGACCGCCGACACGAGTGTAACGATGACATCCACTCCGTTCCCTCAGGGCCGCACGCGCGCCCCGGGACTGATGTTGCTTCTGCTGCAGGTGGTCGCCGTGCTGGGCCTTGGCCTGGCCGCAGGCTATTTCCATCACCGTGTGGATCTGTTGCTGGAGCCGGTGACGGCTGCCTGCGGTGGCCCGGACCCCGCGGCGCGACTGCGGATGGCCGAAGTGTTGATGGCGCGTGCCGGCGCGCTGGATGATTGGCAGCCACTGCGGTGGTTGCCGGTAGCGGGAATGGTGCTCGCACTGCTGGGTGCGATGGCCATCTGCGTGCATTGGTGGCACCGGGTACGGCGGCCCCTGCGCACCACCGCGTTGGGGCTGATGGCTCTGCATGCCAGCGCCATGGCGCTGGCGGCGTGGACCCTGCATCTGTACGAAGACGCGTGGAACAGCGTGGTCAGGCTGTCTCCGACGGCGTGTCTGGTCGATCTGACCCAGCAGGGACGCATGCCGCTGGAGCAGGCCCAGGAAGTGGTCTTCCATATTTTCACCCGCGCGCACGCGCCGCTGCAGCGCAATCCGGATGACCTGGCCCTGGTGCTGGTGGCGCTGCTGACGGCCGCGATGGTGGGCGGTGTTGCGCTGTGGCGGGCCGCGGCTGCTGAAGAGGGGCGCTGACGGCGCTCGCGCGCTGGGCTACAGTCGGCGTTCCTGCCGACACAAGGATGGTCCATGCGTACGTGGCTGTGTGCCCTGCCGTTGCTGCTGTTGTCGCTGGCGGTGCACGCCGCGGAGGTGGACCGGCGCATCGCGGTGACCATTGATGATCTGCCGTGGGCGCGCGTGGACACCATCTTGCCTGCGGATCTGCAGACGCGCCATGCGGCGTTGATGGCGCAGCTCCGCCAGGCCGATGTGCCGGTGGTGGGCTTCGTCAACGAGAACAAGCTGGAGGTTGATGGCCAGGTGCAGCCGGCGCGGGTGCAGATGCTGCGCGATTGGCTCGACGCGGGTTATGGGCTGGGCAACCACACCTATTCGCACATGGACCTCAATGCGCAGGGCGTAGCCGCCTTCCAGCAGGATTTCCTGCGTGGCGAACAGGTGCTGCGGCCGCTGCTGGCCGAGCGTGGCCAGCGGCCACAGTGGATGCGCCATCCGTATCTGCGTGCGGGTCGGACGGCCGAGGACCGCGCGGCAATGGACGGATTCTTCCGCGACCACGGGTACCGCGTGGCGCCGGTGACGGTGGACAACGGCGAATGGGTCTGGGCCTTCGCCTACGCCAACGTGATGAATGAACAGCCGCCGTCCGCAGCCCGCGAGGCTACGCTGGCGCAGCTGCGCAAGGGCTATGTGCCGTACATGCTCAACAAGCTGGACTACTACGAGCGGCAGTCGCAGGCGCTGCTGGGCTATGCCTTGCCGCAGGTCTGGCTGATGCATGCCAATGAACTGAACGCGGCCACCTTCGCCGAACTGGTGGCGGCCACCCGGCGGCGCGGCTACCGCTTCATCACGCTGGAAGAAGCCATGCGTGATCCTGCCTATGCGCGCGGCGCGGAAGGCTACAACGGCCGTTACGGCCCGAGCTGGCTGCATCGCTGGGCGATGGCCGAGAACAAGCCGAAGGATTTCTATGCCGGCGAACCGGTGGTGCCGGCGTGGGTGATGACGCTGGCGAAGGTGGATTCGGAGTAGCGCTCAGCGCTTGACCGCCAGCACGCCGTCCAGCGCGAGCTCGGCCTTGAACCCGGCCTTTTCCAGGCGCTTGGCCACTTCGCGCGGCACATCGCGGCCGCTGGTGAGCTTGTTGGGCGCGCCGGTGTAGTGGAACAGGCGGCCGCCCTTGCGCAGGACGCGGGCGAAATGGTCGTAGAACACCTGCGAATACAGTTCGCCTGCGATGCCGAAGCGCGGCGGGTCATGCAGGATCGCATCGACGCTGTTGCTGGCGATCTGCTCGATCTGCTGCGAGACGTCGCCCTGGCTGAAGTGCAGGCGACCACCGGCAGCGGCCGAGTCGGGATCGGGCGACCACGGGTTGAGCGTGCGCAGCCACATCACGTCGGCGTTCTTCTCGAACGAGCGGATCTGGCCGACGCCGGCCTCCAGTGCGCAGGCGGCGAAGTAGCCGAGCCCACCACAGGTATCAAGCAGCGCCTTGCCCGCCGGTGCAACCAGCTCGACCTTGCGGCGCGCGTCCTCGAACGGCGACAGCTTCGAGGTGGGCAGCATCTTGATGCCGTCGATCTCGAAGGTCGGCGCACCCCACTCGGTAGGCACCAGTTTGATCAGTGAACCGCTGTAGCGTGAGATGGGAGCGAAGTCTTCGCCCTCCCAGTAGTACAGCGTGCGGTCCTTCAGCTTGCCCGGCCACGGGTAGTGCTGGCCGCGGAAATGGAAGCCTTCCGCGTCCAGCCCCACGCTGTCCTGGCTGCGCCCCAGGTCAAGCGAGCCTTGCCACTCGGGCGCGCCCTTGTCATGGGCACGACACAGGGCGTCGGCGCTGTCGCGGGTCAGCAGAGGGCCGGTGTAATGGGGCACGGCAGGCATCGGGTGGGTCGGGGGAGGGCATGGTACCGCAGCTGCCATGAAGGATAGAAAGAGCGGTGTTGGATCCCAACGCAACTGCCGGGGGCATTTTCGCGAGTGCATACCCAACCTGCTGCCGGCCCTTCAATCGTCCCTTCCCCCTGAGACGGTTCCATATCCATGGAGGCGCAGAAGGCCTGATGATAGAGCTTGGTGGCTTCCGACTGATCACTGTATCGATAGATCAGGCGTCCAAATCCATCTGGCTTGAGATGCTGATCAACCTGGATGTGTGCTCCGTCGAAGTCTGGCCACGTTGTACGACGAACGATGATGATCTCGCCCTTGGAGTCCAACTCCGTTCTGTCGACACTCAAGGGTGTTTCTGCGAACGCAGGTACAGCCATGGCCGCCGCTAAACATAGCATCCGCGCGCGTCTGCTCATGTGTGAGTCTCCGTTTCATGGTTGCGGAGACAGTAGGCTCAACAATATCCGGCATCTTGATTGTGACCGAAGTTGTGCCTGGTCGAATTTGAAACGTTCCTCATTCGCTTGAATCCCTGCACTTCGATCAATCGCACTTCACCGCATACACCGGCCCGGCACCGATCAGCATCAGTGCCATGTAGTCGCTGTCACTGGCCTTGCCCTTCAGCGTGGCGCCGCTGTTGAAGTGGAAGAGGCCGAAGCCGCCGGCCATGCGGATCAAGGCGCTGTCGATCTGTGCCGCATCGTCGCGGAAGTAGCGGCTGATCTCGCTGGAGGTGGCCTTGTGCAGCCCGTTCGGGTCGCGCTGCCATTGGCCATCGCGGTTGAAGGAAACGAAGTACTGGCTGCCTTCGCGCTCGATGCGGAAATCGGCGGTCTTGCGCGGGCTGATGGCGAAGCAGCCTTGCAGGGCATCGGAAGAGAACGGCAGCCGCGCATCGCCGCCACAGGCGGTGAGCAGCAGCAGGGCACCGGGCAGCAGCAGGCGAAGCGCGCGCATGGGATGTCCCGACGAGGCAGGTGCGGCTAGTGTAGGCAGCAGCCGGGCGGGGCCCGTACAGAAATTCGGCAAGAGGACGCGTGCAATGGCACAGGGCAAGGCACCGTGGTGCGGTGTGGCCAGTGGATTGGGCCTGGTCGTGGGGTGGGCTGCAGGCACGCTTGCGGCACAGGCGGCGGTGGCCGCGGGAGGCAATGGCATCGCCGCGGGCCTGGGGGTGGGTGTGCTGGGCTCGGCACTGGTGGGATGCGGGCTGGCGGTGGCATCGCGGGTGCGGGGCGAGCGTTGGCCCTGGATCGGTATCGTGGGCGCGGTGCTGAGTGCGCTGCCGTTGCTGATGTACCTGCTGCGGATGATGCTGAAGCTCTGAAGCCGGGGCGAGGGCTCGGCGCTGTCAGGACGGGCTGTGATGGATCTCGACCGTCACGTGCACCAGCTCCTCGTGGATCGCCAGCGCCTGGCGCACGGTATCGGCATCAAGGCGGGCGTCACTGGTCACCACGCTGGCGCTGACCGCGTACTTGCCCCGGCCCACCTGCCAGACGTGCAGGTCGGCCAGGCGTGCCGGCCATGGGCCCTGCTCGATCACCTCGCGGACCTCGGCCACCACCGGCGCGTCCATCTGCGCGTCGAGCAGGATGCGGCCACTGTCACGCAGCAGGCCGACCGCCCACACCGTGACCAGCACGGCGCCGACCAGACCCATCACGGGGTCCAGCCAGGTGAGGCCCAGCAGTTTGCCGCCGAGCAGTGCGACGATGGCCAGCACCGAGGTGGCCGCGTCGGCCAGCACGTGCAGGTAGGCCGAGCGCAGATTGAGATCGTGGCCATGCGAAGGGGCATGAACGTGATCGTGGTGATGCCCGTGATGATGCGCGTGGTCGTGCCCATGCGGATGATGCGCGTGGCCGGGGCTGTCGTGCAGCCACCACGCACAGAGCAGATTCACGCCCAGGCCTACCACGGCGATGGCGATGGCTTCGTCGTAATGGATCGGCGCGGGAACCCACAGCCGCTGCACGGACTGCGCGGCCATCAGCGCGGCGACACCCAGCAGGGCAATGGCGCTGGTATAGCCCGCCAGGATCTCGATCTTCCAGGTGCCGAAGGCGAACCGCGGGTCGTGCGCGTAGCGCCGTGCACAGCGGTAGGCGAACACCGAAAGGCCCAGCGCGAGTGCGTGCGAGCTCATGTGCCAGCCGTCGGCCAGCACGGCCATGGAGTTGAACCACCAGCCGCCGACGATCTCCACCAGCATCATGCCGACGGTCAGCCACAGGGCGCGGCGGGTGTTGCGTTCGGCAAGGGGATTGCCATCGTCGAAGCGATGGTCGTGGCGACGGGCAGCGGCGAGCGTGTCCAGATGCATGGAGTGACCGGCGGGTGGAGTTGATACCCCCATAGGGTATACGATCCACCCATGGCACACGTACACAGAAATCGAAAACAGCTGCTGACCCGGGTGCGCCGCATTGGCGGCCAGGTGGCGGCATTGGAGCAGGCGCTGGACAGGCCCGAGGGTGAAGCGGGCGACTGTGCGGACGTGCTGGTGCAGGTTGCGGCGGTGCGTGGTGCGGCCCACAGCCTGTTGATGGAGTTGCTGCACGAGCACCTGCAGGAGCATGTGGTCGGGGCTGAAGACCCGCAGCAGCGGGCGGCGGAGGCCGAGGTGCTGGTCGAACTGTTGCGGCGTTACGGGAAGTAACGCCGAGCGGGCCGTCGGCGATGCTCAGCAGTGGCGGTGCCGGCGCCGCGCGTTCCAGACGTGGGTGGCGGCCAGCAGCAGGCTGCCGGTGACGGTCAGCGGCGTTTCCCAGGCATGCGAAGGCAGCTCGAGCGCGCCGGCCAGCAGCAGGCCCAGGCCGAGACCGGCCGCGGTCCAGGCCATGACGGGCAGGCGATGGCGGCGGTCGGCCCGCCACAGGGCGTAGCCGGTCAGCGGCAGGGCGATCGCCACGAACAGCAGATGCACCCATTCGGCCTGGGCCCAGGCGCCGAACAGTGGCAGCGCGGCGGCAAGCAGGGGCAGCGCCAGGCAGTGCAGCAGGCACAGGCTCGACAGGGCGAGGGCTCCGGCATCGAGCAGTGCGGGGGAAGGGGACTTCATGGGGGAGGTTCCTTGCGCAGCAATTGTTATACAGTAACATTTCTTTCCCGCAGCCAGACCGCTCCGACATGAACACTGTTTCCCGCGCCGACCGCCGCTTGCCCGTCACCGTGCTGTCCGGCTTTCTGGGGGCCGGCAAGACCACCCTGCTCAACCAGATCCTGCGCAACCGCGAGGGCCTGCGCGTGGCGGTCATCGTCAACGACATGAGCGAGGTCAACATCGATGCGCAGCTGGTGCGCGACGGTGGCGCCGAACTGCGCCGCACCGAAGAGACGCTGGTGGAATTCAGCAACGGCTGCATCTGCTGCACGCTGCGCGAGGACCTGCTGCAGGAAGTACGGCGGCTGGCTGACAGCGGCCGCTACGACTACCTGCTGATCGAATCCACCGGTATCGGCGAACCGATGCCGGTGGCCGCGACCTTCGCGGTGCGCGATGAGCAGGGCTTCAGCCTGAGCGACATCGCCCGGCTGGACACGATGGTCACCGTGGTCGACGGCAGTGCCTTCCTGGCCGACTTCGGATCGACCCTGCGCCTGGCCGAGCGTGGCCAGCAGGCGGGACCGGACGACGACCGCGGGGTAGTCGACCTGCTCTGCGAGCAGGTCGAGTTCGCTGACGTGATCGTGGTCAGCAAGATCGACCAGGCGGAGGAGGAAGTGCTGCAGGACACGCTGGCCGTGCTGCGCGGCCTCAACCGCGATGCGAAGCTGCTGCTGTCCAGCTTCGGTGATGTACCGCTGACGGAACTGCTCGATACCGGCCGCTTCGACTTCGAGCGGGCGCAGCGCGCACCGGGCTGGGTGAAGGAGCTGCGTGGCGAGCACACGCCGGAAAGCGAAGAGTACGGCATTGCCAGTTTCGTCTACCGTTCACGGCGGCCGTTCCATCCGGCCCGTTTCGCGCGCGCGTTGCGCAGTGGCATGCCCGGCGTGATCCGCAGCAAGGGCTGGTTCTGGCTGGCCAACCGCATGGACTGGGTGGGCGAGTTGAACGCGGTTGGCGCGGCAACGCGCACGCAGGCCGCAGGGTTCTGGTACGCCGCGCGTGATCGCGTACGTGCAGGCCTGGAAGACACCACGCCGCTGCTGCCGCCGACGCCCCTGCCGTACAGCGATGTGGGCTGGGCGCGCCAGCAGGCCAACTGCTGGAGCGCTCCGCTGCCGGGCGTGGAGGACTTCCCGGATCGCGCCGCGCATGCCGCGATGGCGCGGCTGTGGCATCCGCTATGGGGGGACCGTCGGCAGGAACTGGTGGTGATCGGCGTGCACATGGATGAACGCGCGGTGCGCGCGGAACTGGACGCGTGCCTGCTGGATGACCAGGAGCTCCGCGCCGGCCCGCTGTTGTGGCAGCAGTTGCCTCAGTCGTTCCCGGAATGGAAGCGCTGACGGGAGGGGTTCAAGGGCGTGGGTCGTGCCATTGCCAACCGTCTGCTGTTACCTGCAGTACCTGCGTGGGCCGCAATGCCTGCAGCAGGTGACGGTCGTGGCTGACCATCATCAACGCACCCGGCCATGCATCCAGCAGCTGTTCCAGCGCCTGCAGTGCCCCCAGGTCCAGGGCATTGCCGGGCTCGTCGAGCAGCAGCAGCTGGGGTGCCGGGTCGGCATACAGCACGCTGGCCAGTGCGCCCTTCACCCGTTCGCCGTCGCTGAGGCTGCTGGCGGGACGCTGGATGCGCTGCGCATCCAGCCCCAGCAACGCCAGGCGCGTGCGCAGCTCGCCAGGATCGGCGGCGGGGTTGGCGGCCTGCACGCTGTCCAGAATGCTGCGCGTACCGCACAACCCCAGCAGCTGCTGGTCCAGCAGGGCCAGCGGCGCCAGGCGCTGCACGGCGCCACTGCGGGCGGGCAGGTGATCGGCCAGCACACGCAGCAGGGTCGATTTGCCACTGCCGTTGTCGCCGATCACGGCGATGCGTTGCCGGCGACGGATCTCCAGCTGCAACGGCAGGCTGCAACCGTATGGCAGTACGAGATCAGTCGCCTGCAGCAGGCGCGCACTGCCACGTTCGCCCTCGCCTGCAAACAGGGCCAGCTCGGGTGTGGCCTGCACGGCCGATGAAGCGGCGCGTACCTGCGCGGCACTGGCCTGCAGGCGCTCGTTCTGGATCTGCTGCGCACGCCCGTGGCTGGCTTCTGCGCGCTGCTTCTGCCGGCCGAGCAGGATCGGTGCCTGGTTGGCCTGCTTCGCCTCGCGCGTGCCGCGTGCCTGCCGTTGCTGTTGGCGTTCGTGCTGCTCGCGCGCGCTGCGCTGCTGCCGCCGGTGCTGTGCACGTGCGTGGTCAAGCTGTGCGTCCGCTGCGTCCCGCTCGGCGGCGCGTGCCTCGGTATAGTGCTGCCAGGGGCCGCCGTAGCGACGCAGGCCGTGCGCGTCCAGCTCGACGATCTGCTGCATGTGCGATAGCAGTTCGCGGTCGTGGCTGATCACCAGCAGACCGCCGGTCCACTGCTGCAGCTGCGCGTAGAGCTGCTGCCGATGGCGGGCGTCGAGGTGATTGCTGGGCTCGTCCAGAATCAGCCAGTCGGCGCCACTGGCCCAGGCGCCGGACAGCGCCACCTGCATCGCCTGGCCACCGCTGAGGCGGGCCGCCGGCTGCGCAGGATCGAGATCGTCCGGTAGCTGTTGCGCCTGCCAGTGCTGTGCCAGCCGCTCGCGCAGATCCCAATGCTCGCCGATGCAGGCGAAGTCGGCCTCGTCGATGCTGCCGGCTTCAATCCGCGCCAGTGCGGCCAGCTGCGGGCCGACGCCGGCCAGTTCGCCGACGCTGCCACGGGGTGGGTGGCCGGGCGTGGGCAGCAGGAACACGTTGCCGCTGCGGTGCACGTCGCCGCTGTCCGGCGTGATCTGCCCCGCCAGCAGGCGCGACAGCACGCTCTTGCCGGCACCGTTGGCGCCGACCAGGCCGGTGGCGACCGGTTCAAAGGAAAACGACAGGTCTGAAAACAGCGACCGGCCATCGGCCAGTCGATACGACACGCGATCGAGCGTGAGGAAATGTGCGGTCATGCGACCTCCATGGATGCCGTGTTCTCCCCTGCGCACAGGGGCGGGAAGCGTCGGGCCGTCTAGTTCGAAGACGGCGGCATCAATGGCGCATCGGTCGCGAGCCTCAAGGAGGAATGAGCGGCCAGTATAGCGCCGGCGGCTGAACGATCGCGCTGCGTCGTGGCTACGGCACGGTGTCCAGGCGCGCGCCGACGAAGTCGATGAACACGCGCAGCTTCGGCAGTACGTGGCGCCCCGAGGGCCACAACAGGTGGAAGGTGCCGCAGGAGTGCACGTACTCGTCCAGTACCGTCACCAGGCGCCCGTCGGCCAGCGTATCGCGCACTGAATGCACGGGTACGAAGGCCAGGCCGACATCGCGCAGGGCCAGGGCCACGCGGGCTTCGATGGTGTTGGCGACCATGTGCACGGGCAGTTCCTGCACGGGTTCGCCTTCGGGCCAGTGGATCGGCCATGGCTCCAGCTTGCCGCTGCTGGGGAAGCGGTAGTGCAGCAGCGTGTGCTGCAGCAGGTCGGCCGGGGTGCGGGGCGTACCACGCCGCTGCAGATAGGCAGGCGAGGCAACGACACGCCGGGGAAACACCCCCATCCGACGCGCGTTCATGCGCGAATCGCTGGGCTCACCCACGCGCAGCACTGCGTCGAAGCCTTCTTCGATCACGTCCACCAGGCGGTCACTGAAGTCCAGGTCGAGGCGGATGTCCGGATACGCCGCCATGAATTCGGCCATCAGCGGCAGGGTGAGGTCGCCGACCAGCGGCAGGCTGATGCGCAGGGTGCCACTGGGCGTGGCATGCGGTTGCGCCAGTTCGGTACGTGCGGCATCGCGCTCGTCGAGGATGCGCCGGCAACGGGCCAGGAACAGCTGGCCCTCTGCGGTGAGGGTGATGCTGCGCGTACTGCGGTGGAACAGGCGTACGCCCAGGGCCTGTTCCAGCCGCGCCACGCATTTGCCCGCCGCGGAGGCGGAAATGCCCTGCAGGCGGCCGGTTTCGACGAAGCTGCGGGTGTCGGCGGCGTGCACGAAGGTCTGCAGGTTGGCGAGATTGTCGAGAACGGACATGGGCGTGGCAGGCAGGGCAGCGGCGGGGGGAATGCAACACCGTGATGCAGCGCGTTGACGCGCGATGATGGCCTTCCGGTTCCGGGCATCATGCCCATTGCGGACTCCCCGGTCCATGATGCGCGGAGCGGCAACCGGCTTTTTGCCGGCGTCCAGGCTGCCTAAGGTGGCGGCCTCTCCTCCCACGGACTGCCGCCATGAATGCCGCTGTTTCCCCAGTGACTGAACCCGCCCTGCCGTCGGTGCAGCGCCTGCTGCAGCAGGTGCACCCTCATCGGCTGGTCGGTGCGGTCGTGCAGGTGCGTGTGCACGGGGTGCTGCGCCACGCCAGCGCCACCGGCCTGGCCGACCGTGAACGCGGCGAACCGATGCGCCGTGACCATCTGTTCCGCCTGGCATCGGTGAGCAAGCCTCTGCTGACGGTGGTGATCCTGCGCCTGGTCGCCAAGGGCGTGCTTGATCTGGATGCGCCCGTGCAGCACTGGCTGCCCGATTTCCGGCCGACGCTCGCCGACGGCAGCACGCCGGCCATCAGCCTGCGCCAGCTGCTCAGTCACAGCAGCGGCCTGGGCTACCGCTTCCTGGAAGCCGATGCGCACGGCCCCTACGCGCGCGCCGGCGTCAGTGATGGCATGGATGCCAATCCGCTGTCGCTGGCCGACAACGTGCGGCGTATCGCACAGGTGCCCCTGCTGTTCCCGCCGGGCAGCCAGTGGATGTATTCGCTGGGCGTGGACGTGGCCGGGGCGGTGGCCGAAGCCGCAACGGGCGAGACCCTGCAGGCGTTGTTCGAGCGCCTGCTGGCGACGCCGCTCGGCCTGCGCGACACCGCCTTCGCAACCGGCGACGCGAGCCGCCTGGCCACGCCCTATGTCAGCGACGACCCGCTGCCGCACCGCCTGCGCGAGGGCGAGGTCGTGCCGGTGTTCCCGGAAACGGTCGGTATCGAGTACAGCCTGGCCCGGGCCACCGATGCCAGCCGCTATCCATCGGCCGGCGCGGGCCTGGTCGGCACGGCCGACGATCTGATGACAGTGCTCGAGGCGCTGCGCGACGGGCAGGCGCCTGCGCTGCTGCCGGCCCCGCTGCTGGCGCAGATGGGCACGCCGCAGGTGGGTGAGGCGGGGCCGCCGGAGCCGGCAGGCTGGGGCTTCGGCCTGGGATTTGCCGTGCTGCGCGATGCGGTTGCCGGCGCAACGCCGCAGGCGCCGGGCAGCTGGCGCTGGGGCGGTGCCTACGGCCACAGCTGGTTCGTCGACCCGGCACGGGGCCTGAGCGTGGTGGCGCTGACCAATACGCTGTACGAGGGCATGGACGGTGCATTCGTGGATGAACTGCGCGATGCGATCTACGCCGATCTGGAGGCTGCACGATGAGTGGCCACGCGATCGATGCGGCAGCCCCCGCGGGTGCGGCCTCGCGCCTGCCCTGGGCCGGCCTGCTGGCGCTGGCCGGCGGTGCCTTCATCACCCTGCTGACGGAAACACTGCCGGCCGGGGTGCTGCGGCCGATGGGCGCCAGCCTGGGTGTGAGCGATGCGGCGGTGGGTCAGCTGGTCAGCGTGTACGCGCTGGGTTCGGTACTGGCGGCACTGCCGATGACCGCGCTGACCCAGCGTTTGCCGCGTCGTCCCCTGTTGCTGGCCGCGATCGCCGGCTTCGTGCTGGTCAATACGCTGACCGCGTTGAGCAGCAGCTATGCGCTGATTCTGGCGGCGCGCTTCCTGGCCGGCGTCAGTGGCGGCCTGCTGTGGTCGCTGGTGGCAGGTTACGCCGCGCGCATGGTGGTGCCTGAACTGCAGGGACGGGCCATCGCGGTGGCGATGATCGGATCGCCGTTGGCCCTGTCACTGGGCGTGCCGGCCGGCACCCTGCTGGGCCAGCAGATCGGGTGGCGCTGGGCGTTCGCCCTGATGAGCGTGCTGGCGGTGCTGCTGCTGGTCTATGCGCGCTGGGCCCTGCCGGCCCTGCCCGCAGCCGGCTCCGGACGGCGTGTGTCGCTGGCTGCGGTATGGCGCATGCCGGGCGTGCGCAGCACCTTGCTGGTGATGGCGCTGTACGTACTCGCGCACAACGTGCTGTACACCTACATCGAGCCTCTGGCCTTGCAGGCCGGTGCGGGGGCCTGGCTGGACCGCCTGCTGCTGGCGTTCGGCATGGCGGCCCTTGTCGGTATCGCGATCGCTGGCTGGGGTGTGGACCGCCACCTGCATGCGCTGGTCTGGAGCACGGTGCTGGGCTTCATCGCCGCCGTCATGGCGCTGCTGTTGTGGCCGGTGAGCGCGACCGCACTGCTGCTGGCGACGATCGTGTGGGGTATGGCGTTCGGTGCGGTGCCGACCCTGTTCCAGACGGCATTGGCGCGGCGCGCCGGCGCGGCGGCCGACCTTGCGCAGTCGATGCTGGTGACCGGCTGGAACCTGGCCATTGCGGCCGGCGGCGTGGCCGGCGGCCTGGTGCTGCAGTCCGGCGACGCGCGCCATCTGGGCTGGCTGCCGTTGCTGTTGCTGGCGGCAAGTGCGGTGTGGCTGATCGCACGCCCGAAGGCCTGGGCGTAACGCTTACGGCAGTGGCTCCTGTTCGATCGGTACGCTGCGCGGGTTCTGCATCTGTTCGCGCGCTGCGCCGTAGCGCTGCTGCCGCTTGTGGTGGAACGCCACGAATTCGTCACGTGGCAGCGGCCGGGAGAACAGCCAGCCCTGCCCGAACTGCACCTTCTGACCGTGCAGATAGGCCAGCTGCGCTTCGGTCTCCACGCCTTCGGCCACGACCCACAGGCCCAGCTCGCGCGCCATGCCGATGATGTGCGGGGTGACCGGGCTGGTGGCACTGTCGGTGCCGATCGCATCGACGAAGGACTTGTCGATCTTCAGCGCATCCAGTGGCAGCTGTGCCAGGTACTGCAGGCTGGAATAGCCCACGCCGAAATCGTCGATGGCGACGCTGTGCCCGGCGCGGCGTGCCGCGGCCAGCATCGTGCGGGCGCGGTCCAGGTCGAGGAAGCCGCGCTCGGTGGCCTCCATCCAGATCTGCTGCGGCAGGATGCCGCTGCCGGTCATGTGCTTGGCGATCATCTTCAACGCGCGGCCGCTGCTGATGTCTTCGGCCGCAAGGTTGATCGCCACGTGCGCGCTGCGATCGCCGACCAGCAGTTCGCGCAGGTCGCGCACCACGTTCTCGATCACCAGATCGGTGACATCGCCGATCATGCCGGCCTCTTCGGCCAGCGGAATGAACAGGTCCGGACGCACCTGGGTGCCGTCCGGACGCTGCCAGCGCACCAGCGCTTCGGCGCCCACGCAGATGCCGGTGTCCAGTTCGATGATCGGCTGGTAATGCAGGTACAGCTCGCGACGGCGGATGGCGGTGGCCAGTTCACCCCGCAGCGACAGCCGGCGGCGCGACAACCAGATCACCAGGCCGGCACCGGCGGCGGCCAGCAGCACGCCCAGCGGCACGAACAGCCACGCCTGCTGGCGGAAGCTGGCGGTGAGCGCGGTCCGCGGGGTGGTGGCGATGGCCAGCCATTCTTCATTGCGAGCGGTGGCGTACAGCGTGTTCTGGTCCAGACCAATGCCGGGATCGCGCAGCAGGCTCTGCAGCAGCGCCGGATCCATGTCGTTCTGCCGGGCCAGCAGGCGGCCGTCGGGGCTGGCCAGGGCCAGCCGCACGTTCGGATCAACGATGACATCGACGAAGCGGCGGGGATCGACCAGTACGTCGTAGGAGCCATACAGGATCGACAGCACCTTGCGGCGGCCGCTGGTCTCGGGACGCACATCGACCGCGATTCCGGCGCCGTCGCTGGTGACGTGGTCCGGCCTGGGCTGGTTCACGTCGGACAGGAACGGCCCCCATGAGGTGCACCGCAGTTTGCCGCCTTCGAAATAGCCCAGCTGATCGGCCGAAGGGGTGGTCATCACCAGTGTCTGCATGCGCCGGATGTGCTCCGGGCTGCAGGCGGGGAGTGCGGTGGCCTCGGCTGATTTCAGTGCGGCCAGTGCTTCCTGGTAGGACAGGTCCGCACGCCGCAGGGTGCGTTCGGCGATGTCATGCAGGCGCTGCTGCTCCACGCTCACGGCGCGGTCCCACGTGGCGTAGGCCATGACGGCGATGGGAATGGCCGCCGCCAGCAGCGCCAGCGCGGTTCCCCCGATGATGATCCGCAGTCGGCTCACGTCCGGGGCTCCAGCAAGGCAGGCAGGGCAGGGCGCATGGTCGGGCCGATCCTTGGGCAGATGCGGCTATCTGAGCATGCCGCCGCGCCGGGCGGAATGGGACGAATCAGGTATTCGGTCACATTGTGGTGAAAGCGGCCAACTTTGCCGGATTCAGCCCGTCCCCAGCTGGCGCAACCGGCCCGGGAGGACTACCGTCGGACGCTTCGCCCGCCGATTCCGCGCCATGACCGACCCTGCCCAGCCCCCCGAGCATCTGCGCCGCAGCCTGTCCAACCGCCACCTTCAGCTGATTGCCATCGGCGGTGCCATCGGCACCGGTCTGTTCATGGGATCGGGCAAGACCATCAGCCTGGCCGGGCCGTCCATCGTGTTCGTCTACCTGATCATCGGCGCGATGCTGTTCTTCGTCATGCGCGCAATGGGCGAACTGCTGCTGTCCAACCTGCAGTACAAATCCTTCATCGATTTTTCCACCGATCTGCTCGGGCCCTGGGCCGGCTTCTTCTGTGGATGGACCTACTGGTTCTGCTGGATCGTCACCGCCATCGCCGATGTCATCGCCATCGCTGCGTACGCACAGTTCTGGTTCCCCGGCCTGGATGCGTGGATTCCGGCACTGATGTGCGTGCTGTTGCTGCTGGGGTTGAATCTGGTGACAGTGAAGCTGTTCGGTGAGATGGAGTTCTGGTTCGCGCTGATCAAGATCGTGGCGATCTGCGCGCTGATCATCACCGGCGCCGGCCTGGTGGCGTGGGGCTTCACCTCGCCCAGCGGGCACACCGCCTCGCTGGCCAACCTGTGGAACGACGGTGGCATGTTCCCGATGGGACTGGTCGGCTTCTTTGCCGGTTTCCAGATCGCGGTGTTCGCCTTCGTCGGCATCGAGCTGGTGGGAACCACCGCCGCTGAAACCGCCGACCCGGAGCGCAACCTGCCCAAGGCGATCAACTCGATCCCGGTGCGCATCATCATCTTCTACGTGCTTGCGCTGGTGGCGATCATGGCAGTGACGCCGTGGCGGCAGGTGGTGCCGGACAAGAGCCCGTTCGTGCAGCTGTTCGTATTGGCCGGGATCCCTGCCGCCGCCAGCCTGATCAATTTCGTGGTGCTGACCTCGGCAACGTCCTCGGCCAACAGCGGCATCTTCTCCACCAGCCGCATGCTGTATGGCCTGGCGGAAGAAGGCCACGCGCCGCGCGGCCTGTCGAAACTGTCGCGCGCGGCGGTGCCGGCCCGCGGGCTGCTGTTCTCCTGCCTGTGCCTGCTGGGCGGCACGCTGCTGATCTACCTGATCCCGAATCTGGTGACCGCCTTCACCCTGGTGACGACGCTGGCGACGGTGCTCTTCATCTTCGTCTGGTCGCTGATCCTGGTGGCTTACATGGTCTACCGCCGCCGTTACCCGCAGCGCCACGAGGCCTCGATCTTCAAGATGCCCGGTGGCGTGGCGATGTGCTGGGCGTGCCTGGTGTTCTTCGCGGGCGTGCTGGTCCTGTTGAGCCTGCAGGCCGATACCCGCCAGGCCCTGATCGCCAGCCCGGCGTGGTTCGTGCTGCTGGGCGTGGGCTACGCGCTGCGCAGCCGGATGGCCCGCTAGGGGCGCGGCCGCCACCGCATTCACCCATCGTTAGCGGGGGCGGCCGGATGATCCGGCCGCCATGACCCGCCGCCCCGTCCTCGCTGCGCTGATGCTGCTGTCCCTCCTGTGGGCCGGGACGGCGGCTGCGCGCACGGTGTACCGCTGCGTGCAGGGCAACACCGTCAGCCTGGCCACCGCGCCGGAACCCGGTTCGCGCTGCACCGCGCGAGATATCGACGACAACGCCATCCAGACCCCGAACCTGTGGGGCAACATGGGGGTGTTCAGCGGCGTGCTGTACGAACGTGAGCAGGACGGCCGGCTGGTCTATTCCACCCGCAATCTGCCGGGCTCGCGGGTGTTCCTGAAATTCACCGTGGCCACGCCGCCGGGCGAGCCTGCGCATGAGGGCCTGGGCCGGGTCGGCAAGCCGCAGCTGGCACCGCACGCGCGGCAGTTCAGGGCGGCAGCGAAGGCGACCGGTGTTGATGATGCCTGGCTGCGTGCCATCGCCCACGCAGAAAGCAACTTCGACGCGCTGGCGGTGTCCAGCAAGGGCGCGCAGGGCGTGATGCAGCTGATGCCCGAGACCGCACTGGAGTACGGGGTGAGCGACCCGTTCTCGCCACAGCAGTCGATCGACGGTGGCGCGCGCTACATGCGCGCGCTGCTGCGCCGCTACAACGGCGACCGCACGCTTGCCGCGGCCGCGTACAACGCCGGCATCGGCGCGGTGACCCGCTACAAGGGCGTACCGCCCTACGCGGAAACGCTGGCCTACGTGGACAAGGTGATGGCGTTGTACACGCGCTATCGCGAGGCGATGGGCATCCGCATCGAGGTGCCGGCAAAGTAGCCACTCGTCGGACGGTGATTGTGGGCGCCCCTCGGCCGCGGCAGGATGGCGCTGCACGGGTGGGCGGGGGAGCGCCGGCCCGGGCGTCGAGGGACGATCCGGCCTGCAGCATCGAATCCACAGGGGGATGTGCATGAAGCCTATCAGGAGCGTGGTCGCGGCATTGTTGTTCGCGATCGCATGCAATGGCTGTGCCAGCAAGAACGTGTTGTATCGCGATGCCGAACGACGACAGGACGCAACCGCGCTGTTCCTGGACCGTGAGGGAAGTCTCTACCCTGCAGCCAGCGTAGCGGTGCCGGTGAAGCAGATGCTGGAAGGGGCACGCCCGTCGTCGGCGGAGTTCGCGACGCTCCGGCATCTCTACCAGCAGTCGGCAGTGCCAGGTGCCGCCTCGGCAGCGGCGTGGCGCAGCCTGCTTGCCGATACCGGGGTGACGCCCGACGCCGCCTTCACCGACACCTGGCAGCAGATCCAGCAGGTGCTGCGTGCGCGCGCCTCGCAGCAGCTGGATCGTGCGGCGGAGGACGGCCGTGTGGTGGTGCTGCTCGTGCACGGCTACAACAACGACTACCGCGAGGCAGCCGCCTGGTACGAACGGGTGGAGCGTGATTTCCGCGAGCGCGGGGCGGCCAGCGGGCAGACGTTGTCATTCGTGCGCGTGTACTGGGATGGCATGCATGGCAACGCGTTCCTGATCTGGGGGGCCGCCCAGCTCAACGGGCCCTACGTGGGACTGGAGCTGCGCAGGGTGCTGGCGGGTGTGGACAACACGGACATGCCGTTGCGGGTGTTCACCCACAGCTCGGGTGCGTACGTGATGAACAACGCACTGGGCAACGGCTCTTCGCCGCTGCGCGGCATGCAGGACGCCTACTACCGTCGCGCTGCCGGTCTGGATGGCTATGGATTCCCGCCGCTGCGCAACCTGCGCATGGCCATGCTGGTGCCGGCGCAGCCGCCGACGGCGATGGCCAACTACCATCATCCGCGCCTGGAGCAGACCTTCGGCACGATCCCCGACCGGTTGATCCTGGGCCTGAGCCGGCACGATTTCGCCACCGGCAAGGGCCGCCGGCTGGGGTCGTGCAGGATGGCGGGCAACACCTGCATGGCCACCCACATCCGCTATTCCTGCGCAGCGGTACGGCGCGACCTGCGCAGCAGCGAATCGCACGGGCGAAAGCAGGTGTGGGCCGTCGCGTTTCCGCAGCCCGCGCTGAGATCGCATCCCCATGCGGTAGCGTCCTACATGCAGGATGGCGACTGGAAGCTGTTCGCGGACGCGCTGCTGCTCGACACCGCGCTGGAGCCGGCCAACCAGGCTGCGCTGTGCGAGCGCAGGGTAGGGCCGCTGAAGCACAGCGATGCCTGGCCTGACGAAATCAAAGTGCGCGCTGCAACAGCACCCGAGCGTGCGGCTGAGGCCGATGCGGGTTGGCATTGGTGGCACTACTGGCTAAGTTCGTCGCTCCCCGTTGAATGATGGAACACGATGGCGCGGCGATACTGGATGGCGGCGGTTGCGGTGGCAACCGCCGGTGCATTGGCAGCGACCTTCTGGCTGCCGGACGAACCCCACCCCGAGACACCTGCGGGACCGGCGCCGACGCCGCTGGCATGGACCGCGCAGATCGAACTGCTGGCCGGTGACGGCCATCCGGGCGATCGGGATGGCGCCTCCGCGCAGGCGCGCTTCGCCGATCCCTACGCGCTGCTGCGGCTGGCCGATGGCAGCGTCTACTTCACCGATGGCGGCGACAACAACCGCATCCGCCGCCGCCTGCCCGATGGCCGCGTCGAGACCGTGGCCGGGCAGGGCGAAGGTCGCGTCGATGGCCCGGCACTGCAGGCACGCTTCCACACGCCGTCCGGCATCGCCGCCGATGCACAGGGCAATCTGTACGTGGCCGACACCGGCAACCATGCGATCCGCCGCATTGGCGTCGATGGCCAGGTGACCACGGTGGCCGGCGGCGAGCAGGGATACGCCGACGGTCCCGGCGCGCAGGCACGTTTCGATGCGCCGATGGGTATCGCCTTGGATGCGCAGGGGCAGATCTACGTGGCCGATACCTGGAACGACCGGATCCGGGTGATCGGCACCGACGGCAGTGTGCGCACCCTCGCCGGGGGCGATCGGCCCGGCTTCATCGACGCGGCAGGAGGTGAGGCGCGGTTCGATACACCGGTGGCGTTGGCCTTCGACGCGCACGGGGTCCTGCTGGTGGCGGATCTGTTCAACAACGCGGTGCGTCGTGTCGGTGCCGATGGCACGGTCAGCACGTGGGTCGGCAGTGGCGGGGTCATCAACGGGCCGCTGTCGCTGACCGCGACCCATGATGGCGTGCTGTACGTGGGCGATCTTGAGGGACGCGTGGTGCAGGTCACCGCACAGGGCCACCAGATCGCACTGGTGGGCAATGACCGGCTGCCGCGGCTGGCGCGCCCCAGCGGCCTGGCGCTGGATGCGGATGGCAGCCTGCTGGTGGCCGACGCGGCCGGATACCGGCTGCATCGGCTGCGGCCGCTGCCGGTGGGCGAGCTTCCGGCCCCTGCGCTGGTTGGACCCGCCGCTGACGCAGCGCTGCCGGACACGGCCGGGCGCTGGCCGCTGGCACCGCAGGAGGGCTGGCACGAAGTGGTCGGCACGCTGGGCGAGGTGCGGGGTAATTTCAGGGGTGAGAGCCGGCACCATCTGCACGGCGGCTTCGATGTGCGCGGCGATGTCGGCCAGACCGTGCTGGCCATTGCCGAGGGCAAGATCAGCAGCCCGGTGGCCAGCTGGAGCCTGGGCGGGCAGGGCGAAGGGCTGGCGGTGGACCGGCTGAAGTACATCCACATGCGGGTGGGCCGCACGCCGCGCGGGGAACCGTTCGACGCGCGCTGGCAGGCGCTGTATGACGACCAGGGCGCGCTGGAACGCATCCGCGTGCGCCGGGGCACGCGCATCCACGTGGGCGATCGCCTGGGCAGCATCAACAGCCAGGCGCACGTGCATCTGGCGGTGGGTACCAGCGGCTTTGAAACCAACGCGGTCGCGCTGGGGTTCCGGAACTTCGCCGATCATTTCGCGCCGCGCATCACCGAGGTGGCGCTGCTGGACGCCAACGACCAGCCGATGACGGCGGGGAGCGACGGCAGCGTGATGGTCGCGCGGCAGGGACGGGGCGTGCAGATCGTGGTCGAGGCCTGGGACCAGGTCGACAACAACCTGGCCCGGCGCAGGCTGGGCGCGTACCAGGTGGGCTACCAGATCCTGGATGCGGCCGGTCGGCCGCTGCAGGGCTACGAGCAGCCGCGCTGGAACATCGTGTTCAACCGCATGCCGCCGCAGAATGCCGCCGTGAAGGTTGCCTACGCACCGGACAGCGGCATCACGGTGCACGGCAGCGCCGTCACCCGTTTCCGCTACCTGGTCACCAACACCGTGCGCGATGGCCTGATGGAGACCGGTCGCTGGCAGCCGGCTGCCCTGCCGCCGGGGGACTACATCGTGCGTGCCAGCGTGCGCGACTACAGCGGCAACGAGGGCATCGGCAAGCGCGAGGTCAGAGTACGGCTGCTGCCATAGCGGGCGGGGCGCCACAGCGCACACGCTCGGCGTCCATGTCCTCCAGCGGGCGCACTTCGATGCTGCCGAACCGTGCCCACGGGAACTCGCGCGCGATGCGCATCGCCTCGTCACGGTCGCGCGCGACAATGAGATTGAAGCCGGCCAGCAGCTCGCGGGTTTCGGCGAACGGGCCATCCAGCACCCGGCTGTGGCCATCGCGGACGCGCAGGGTCTGCGCGGTATCCACCGGCTGAAGCTTCTGCGCCAGCAGCAGCGTGCCTTCGGCCTGCAGCCTGTCGGCGTGGGCCAGGCAGTCGCGCATCAAGGTGTTGAACGCCTCGGTCGGCAGGGCCTGCAGCAAGGCAGGTTCGATGTAGATCAGAAGCAGGTACTGCTGCATGGCGCGATCCTGGCGGGGCGGGGCGGACCTGCATGATCGCGCAGGTTTGCGCCGGGGCATGTTGCAGCGCGGGAGACCGGTCCCCGGTCCCCCCAAAAAAAACTTTGAGAATTTGTCGATTCCCCGTCCCCTCGTTCGTTGTAACAGTGAAGGGCGCGCACCTGCGTCCCACGGGAGACCCACATGAAAGTCATGGTGATCGTCAAAGCCAACGCCGATTCCGAAGCTGGACGCCTGCCCAGCGAGCAGGAGCTGACGGCCATGGGCGCCTACAACGAACAGCTGGTTGCCGCCGGCATCATGCTGGCCGGTGAAGGCCTGCATGCCACCGCGCGTGGCCGCCGCATTCACTTCGGCGGCGGCGGACCGCAGGTCGAGAGCGGCCCGTTCGCGCCCGTCGCCGACCAGATCGCGGGCTTCTGGCTGTGGAACGTCCGCTCGCTCGACGAGGCCGTGGAATGGGCCAGCCGCGCCCCCTTTGGCAGTGGTGGCACGCTCGAGGTGCGCCCGCTGATCTCCGCCGAAGACTTCGGCGAAGCCTTCACCCCCGAATTACAGCAGCAGGAACAGCGTCTGCGCGAGCAGCTCGAAGGCTGAGCCCCGCCACGCCGCGAACACTCGACATCTTCAACCGAACGGAGCACCCCGATGAAACTGATTCCCTTCCTTGGCTTCAGCGGCCAGGCCCACGAGGCGATGGCCTTCTACGCCAAGGCCCTGGGTGGCCAGGTCACCTCGGAAATGAAGTACCGCGACATGCCCCCCTCCGACGGCTCGCCGGGGTGCAACGAGATGCCGGCCGACACCCTTGACCACGTGGCCCACAGCCAGCTGGAAATCGGCAGTGCCATCCTGATGGCCGCCGACGGCCCCGGTGCCGGCGAAGGCGGCTCGACCACCATCAATGTCGATGTCGACAGCATCGAGGAGGCCGAGCGCGTGTTCGCCGCGCTGGCCGATGGGGGCCAGGTGCAGATGCCGATCGCCGAGACGTTCTGGGCGCACCGCTGGGGCATGTTGACCGATCGCTACGGCAAGCCGTGGATGGTCAACTGCATGAAGCAGCCCTGATCGCCCGCCTTCTTTCCATTTCCCAGGGAACCTGAGCAATGAGCACACCGCAACCGCAGATGATCTTCGTCAACCTGCCCGTGCAGGATCTGGACAAGTCCAAGGCCTTCTTCGCCGCACTGGGCTACCGCTTCAACCCGGCGTTCACCGATGAGAACGCGGCCTGCATGGTGGTCAGCGACAGCATCTTCGTGATGCTGCTGGTCAAGCCGTTCTTCCAGCAGTTCACCACCAAGGCGATCGCCGACGCGCAGGCGCAGACCGAGGTGATCACCTGCCTGTCCGCCGACAGCCGCAACGCAGTGGACGTGATGGTGGACAAGGCACTTGCCGCCGGTGCCACTGAACCGCAGCCGGCGCGCGACTATGGTTTCATGTACCAGCGTGGCTTCCAGGACCTGGACGGACATCTCTGGGAAATCGCCCACATGGACGGCGAGCCGGGCTGAGCGGCCACGCCCGACGACAGGAGAACGCTCATGGCTTACGTCGATGCCTATGTGCTGCCGTGCCCCGAGGACAAGGTCGCGGCCTACCGCCGCCTTGCCCGCAAGGCCGGTGCGGTGTGGAAGGATCACGGTGCGCTTCAGTACATGGAATGCGTGGCCG
Organism: Stenotrophomonas sp. B2; assembly: GCF_014947095.1. Taxonomy (NCBI): domain Bacteria; kingdom Pseudomonadati; phylum Pseudomonadota; class Gammaproteobacteria; order Lysobacterales; family Lysobacteraceae; genus Stenotrophomonas; species Stenotrophomonas sp. B2. Next base: position 97,101 of record NZ_JADCQA010000012.1, read on the forward strand.
ACGACGTGGAACCCGGCACGTCGACCTCGTTCCCGCGTGCGGTGAAGGCCAAGCCGGGCGAGACCGTGATCGTGGCCTTCGTGGTGTTCCGATCGCGTGCGGCACGTGACCGCATCAACGCGAAGGTGATGGCCGATCCGCGCCTGGCCGGCATCGGCCCGAAGGACATGCCGTTCGATACCCGGCGGATGTTCTGGGGCGGTTTCAGGCCCATCGTCGAAGCGTGACTGCCGGTGCTTGTGCGGCGGGATCGTGCATGCTGTGATCGGCGCATGCACGAGCCCGCCCTGACCCAGCGCCTGGAGACTCTCTGGCGGATGGAATCGCCAGTGTTGATAGCGCGCCTGGCGCGGCTGCTCGGCGGTGATGTCGGCCGTGCCGAGGAACTGGCCCAGGACACCTGGCTGGCCGCGCTGGAGCGTTGGCCGGAGCAGGGCATCCCGGACAATCCTGGAGCCTGGCTGATGACCACTGCGCGCAACCGGGCCATCGATGTACTGCGCCAGCACCAGCGGGTGGCGCAGCAGCATGCGCAGTGGGGCGAGGCACTGCATCCGGCCGCGCTGCCGGCACCGGACGACAGCACCGCGCTGGAAGACGATCTTGGCGACGATCTGCTGCGCCTGATGTTCGTGGCGTGCCATCCGGTACTGCCCGCCGACGCGCGCGTGGCGCTGACCCTGCGCCTGCTCGGCGGGCTGACCACGAGCGAGATCGCGCGCGCGTTCCTGCAGCCGGAACCGACCATCGCCCAGCGCGTGGTGCGCGCCAAGCGCACGCTCGCGCAGAAGCAGGTGCCCTATGAAGTGCCGCGTGCCGAAGCGTTGCCCGCGCGCCTGGCCTCCGTGCTGGAAGCGATCTACCTGGTGTTCAACGAAGGCTATGCCGCCAGTGCCGGCGATGACTGGATGCGACCAGCGCTGTGCGAGGAGGCGCTTCGCCTGGCGCGCATTCTCGCCCACCGCATGCCGGCCGCCGCCGTGCTGGGACTGCTGGCACTGATGGAACTGCAGGCGTCGCGCGCCGCGGCGCGGGTGGATGCGCAGGGCCGGCCGGTGCTGCTGGACCAGCAGAACCGCGCACGCTGGGACTGGCTGCAGATCGAACGCGGGCGGCAGGCGCTGGCGCGCGCGCTGTCGGCCGGCGGTAGCGACGATCCCTACGTGCTGCAGGCCTGCATTGCCGAGTGCCACGCAACGGCGCGCCAGGCCGACCAGACCGATTGGGCGCGCATCGCCGGGCTGTATTCGCGGCTGCTGCAGATCCAGCCTTCGCCTGTGGTGGCGTTGAACCGGGTGGTGGCCATCCTGCGCAGTGAGGGCGCGTTCGCTGCCTGGGCGCATCTGCAGCCGCTGCTCTCCGACGACCGTCTGCGTGACTACGCACCGTTGCAGGTCGTCCGTGGTGAAGTGCTGCAGCACCTGGGTCGGGTCGAAGACGCCCGGCAGGCGTTCCAGGCCGCTGCCGCGCTCACCGACAACGTGCGCGAACGCGATCACCTGCTGGCGCGGGCCCATCCGACAGTGCCAAAAGCGCCTTAAATCCGTCGGGCCCCTTTTGTACACTCGGCGGGGATTTCCCTGCTGGAGAGAGCAATGAAGCGAGTAGCACTGGGCGTGCTGGCCCTGTCGGTGTCGGGCGCGCTGATGGCGGCCACGCCGAAATTCGATGGCGCGCGGATTTCCGCCGACGTGAAGGAGCTGGCCTCGGACGCCTATGAGGGCCGTTCGCCGGCCACGGCGGGCGAAGCGAAGACCATCGCCTACCTGAGCAAGCAGTTTGCCGACGCCGGCCTGCAGCCGGGCGGCGACCTGAAGGATGGCAAGCGCCTGTGGACCCAGGCCGTGCCGCTGCGCAAGGGCGACATCGTGGGGACGCCGCAGCTGGCCCTGCATCAGGGTGACAGGACCATCGCGCTGGAGCAGGGCAAGCAGATCGCCGTGCGCGCGGCCATGAACGGCGCCAGCACGGTGGACATCAGCAAGGCGCCGCTGGTCTTCCTCGGCTACGGCGTGAAGGCACCGGAGCGCAACTGGGACGACTTCAAGGGCGTGGACCTGAAGGGCAAGATCGCGGTCGTGCTGATCAACGACCCGGACTTCGAGACCGGCAAGGGCGACTTCGACGGCAAGGGCATGACCTGGTACGGCCGCTGGCCCTACAAGTACGAGGAAGGCGCACGCCAGGGCGCGCTGGGCGTGCTGATCGTGCATGAGACCGCACCGGCCTCGTACGGCTGGGCCACGGTCGCCGGCTCCAACACCAACACCATGTTCGATGTGGTGCGCGACAACCCGGCCGACAGTCACCCTCTGCTGGAAGGCTGGATCCAGCGCGACCTGGCCGTGGACCTGTTCCGCGCGGCCGGCCAGGATTTCGAGGCACTGAAGAAGAAGGCGCAGCAGCGCGACTTCACGCCGGTCACGCTGACCGGCGCCAGCCTGGACGCGAAGTATGCGGTGAAGACCGAGGTGATCACCTCGCACAACGTGGCGGCGCGGCTGGAAGGCAGCAGCCACTCGGACGAGACCGTGATCTACAGCGCCCACTGGGACCACATCGGCGTGGGCGAGCCCGATGCCCGCGGCGACCGTATCTTCAACGGTGCGCTGGACAATGCCAGTGGCACCGCTTCGCTGATCGAACTGGCCCGTGGCTTCGCCAAGGGCAAGCAGCCGCAGCGCTCGCTGCTGTTCCTGGCGGTCACCGCCGAAGAAAAGGGCCTGCTGGGTTCGGAGTACTACGCGACCCACCCGTTGTATCCGCTGGAGAAGACCGTGGCGGTGATCAACATGGATGGCATGGCGCCGTTCGGCCCCTCGCGCGACTTCGGCATCTACGGTGCCGCGCGCTTCGAGCTGCTGGACCAGCTGAAAGAGGTGGCCAAGGGCTGGGACATCCGCTATACGCCCGATCCGAAGCCGGAAGCGGGCCTGTTCTTCCGCTCTGACCATTTCCCGTTCGCCAAGCGCGGCGTGCCGGCGCTGTCCTGGTCGGCCGGACAGGACTGGGTGGACGGGGGCGTGGCTGCTGGCAGGAAGGCCTCGGAGGACTACACCGCCAAGCGCTACCACCAGCAGGGCGACGAGTGGCAGCCGGACTGGGTGTTCGCCGGCGCCGCCCGCGACCTGGAGGTGCTGTACACCCTGGGCAACCAGCTGGCGAACTCGCGCAGCTGGCCGAACTGGAGCAAGGACGAGTCGTTCCGCGCCGTGCGTGACGAAAGCGCGGGGCAGCGGAAGTAAGGGAAGGCGGGGCGCTGCCCCGCCCCCCGGTAGCGCCGGGCCACGCCCGGCGTTTCCGTGAGGGGTTCCATCGCGGCTTTCCCGCACTTCGTCGCAGGCCGCTTGTCTGCCGGGCAGGCCGCCCTATGCTCGGCTTACCCCTTTCACCAAGGCGCCGCCGTGTTCGCCAGCCTCACTCTCATTTTCCGTCATCTGTTGGCCTGGGCCGCGGCGCTGGTCGTGGCCGGCATGGTCTGGAGCGGCATCTTCAGCGGCATGAACGATGGCCCGGGCTGGATCTTCGGCTTGCTGGCGATGTTCCTGATGATTACCGCGCTGGGCAGTGCGATCAGCCATGTGCGCCGGGTCTGGCTGGTGGCCGGGCGCCTGGACGCGAGCACGCTGTCCGGGCGCCAGCGTCGGCAGGTGGAACTGCCGATGGATGCCGGCCAGGCCTTTGCCGTGGTCGAGGCGGCCGTGGCCGAGCTGCCCCGGGTGGAGGACGTGGAAAGCGCGGCCGGCAGCCTGCAGGTGCGCGCCTACGTGCGCCGCGTCGACCCCTGGAACGGCCGCCAGCCCTCGCGCTGGAACCTGCCCGCGCGGCTGGCGATCAAGCGCAACGGCGTGCTGGCCACGGTCACGCCCGGGCAGGGCACCAGTACCGTCACCCTGCTGTTCGAGCCCGATGCGGGCTGGTGGGCCGATCTGCTGGCGCTGGACGAAGGCAGCAACTACGAGAATGCCGAAGCGGTCACCCGTGCGATCAGCCGTCGGGTGGCCGACCAGCGCCGCACCGAGCAGGCCGCCGCGGAGCAGACCCAGGTGGAAAAGGAGCTGTCGGTGGCGCGCCTGAACCTGCTGCACGCGCAGGTCGAGCCGCACTTCCTGTACAACACGCTGGCCAATGCCCAGGTGCTGACCCGCACCGATCCGGCGCGGGCCGAGCAGATGCTGGGGCACCTGATCCAGTACCTGCGCAGTTCGTTGCCGCAGGTGGACGAATCGATGTCGACCCTCGGCGTGGAGCTGGAGCGTACCCGCGCGTACCTGGAGATCCTGCGGATCCGCATGGGCGCAAGGCTCGCGGTGGAGGTGCAGGTGCCGCCGGAACTGCATGCGGTGAAGCTGCCGGCGATGGCGCTGCAGACGCTGGTCGAGAACGCGATCAAGCACGGCCTGGAGCCCAAGCCCGGAGGTGGAACGATCTGGATCCTGGCGCGCGGCTTCGACGACCACGTGACGGTGACCGTGGCCGATGATGGGCTCGGCTTCAGCCAAGGCACCACCAGTGGCACCGGCATTGGCCTGAAGAACCTGCGCGAGCGGCTGCGCCTGACCTGCGGCGAGCAGTCCGGCGTAGCGATCGTCGCCAATTTCCCCAGCGGCGTTGCTGCGACCATGACATTGCCGCCATCCAGCAAGGAGCGCAGCCATGTCGCTTGAAGCCCTGATTGCCGAGGACGAGGAACTGCTGCGGCAGTCGCTGGTGGACCAGCTGCGCCGGCTGTGGCCGGAGCTGAAGCTGGTGGCCGAGTGCGAAGACGGCGCCAGTGCACTGGAGCAGCTGGCCGAGAAGCAGCCGGACATCGCGTTCCTCGACATCCGCATGCCGGGCATCACCGGCATCGAGGTCGCGCGTGCACTGTCCGAGCTCAGCCCGCGCACGCAGGTGGTGTTCGTCACCGCCTACGACCAGTACGCCATCGATGCCTTCGAACAGGGTGCGATGGACTACCTGCTCAAGCCGGTCAGCGATGAGCGCCTGCTGGCCACGCGCGAGCGCATCCTGGCGCGGTTGCCCTCCACGCGCCACGATGATGCGGTGCTGGAACGCCTGCTGCAGCGCCTGGGACCGGGACAGAACGGTGACCGCCCGCCGCTGGCGTGGATCACCGCCAGCAATGGCCGCGAGACCCAGCTGATCATGCTGGAGGACGTGGTCTACTTCCGCGCGGACAACAAGTACACCACCGTGATCACCGCCGCCGGCGAGAGCCTGCTGCGCACCCCGCTGCGCGAACTGCTGGAAGTGCTCGATCCGCAGCACTTCCGCCAGATCCACCGCTCGACCATCGTCAACATGAAATCGGTCGCCGCGGTCAGCCGCGACGATACCGGGCGCGGTGTGCTGCGCCTGCGCCAGCGGCCGGAAACGCTGGTGGTCAGCCAGCCCTTCATGAGCCTGTTCCGCGGCATGTAGCCGCGACGTTGCATCTGCCCCGAGGAATGACCATGCCCCGTCTGCTGCTTGTGTGTGCTGTGCTGCTGGCACTGGCCGGCTGCGAAAAATCCAGCAATTCCTCGATTACCCGCGCGCGCGCCAACGGCGTGGACACGCTGTACAGCAAGGGCACCGTCGTTGATGGTCAGGCGCGGTTCCAGTGCATCGCCAGCAGCAGTGGCAGGTGCCACTATCTCGTGCTGGACCCGGCCTGCAGCACCGAGGCCACCTGCGCCACGCCGCCCCTGCGGCGTTTTTCGGTGGCCGTAGGCCAAACCGAAACCATGCGAGGCCTGCCCGAGGGCTTCCACCAATGCGTCAGCCAGGACCCGATAGAACAATGCCACCGTGAGTGATCACGGTGGCATTGTGGACCCCCCCGTTTTCCGCAAGGGTCAGTAGGCAGGCTGCAGCGTCAGTTCGTGATGGTGTTCGGTTTCGCCTACATGGTTCAGCCGCCCGACCAGTTCGGAGTGCTGCTTCATCCGTCCGATCTCGGTCATGATGCGGATGTCCTCATGGCGTAGCTCGCGCCTGGCGGTGACCGCCTGCTTGTAGTCCAGCACTTCCGGGTAGTGCTCGGCCAGGTCCAGCGCCTCGGCCACATGCTCGACGCTGTCGGCCTTGGAACTGATGCGGGCCCGGCTGTTGAAGGCTTTCATCCAGCGCTCGAAGCCGGCCTGCTGGTCGAACATGTTGGCCATGAACCAGATCACGAACAGGATCGAGACCCATGAGCCGAACACGATCACCACGCGGGTGAAGGTGATATGGAAGTCGTCACGCCACAGGTAGTTGGCGATCAGGCCCAGAATCACCAGCGACGCCGCCTGCCAGCCGATGATGGAGGCGATCAGCCACTGGCACTTGGCCTGGGCCAGCACCGCCACTTCATCGCGGATCTGCTGCTCGCTGAGATTGCGCCAGTGCGCGACCTGTTTGTCGAACGGGCTGCTGTAGAGCTCGTTGTCGCGAAGCAGAATTCCCAAACCCTTGAACAAAGCAATCATGGCTGGCTCCTTGTGGAACGTGCGTCGATCAGCGTTGGACGGTGTGGCGGGTTCAGTTCTAGCACTTCCAGCGAGCGGTGCAATGGGCGGAACGCCAAGCGGCGTAAGGGTCTTGTCCGGCCGGGTGAAGTTTTGTGCGATGCAGCACAGTGCCCGCACCCTGCGACAGGATGTCGCAGGGTGAAACGTGCTGCGGGCGCACATGAAACCGGGGATGAGCAGGGATCCCGGCAATCGGCCTCGTCTTCGGCCTGAATCGGCACCGACCGCGCAGCCTGCCAGGCCCGGTGCGGATGAAAACGGGCGCCTCGCGGCGCCCGTTTCCCTCATCTCACCAGACTTTGACCCGCTTGTCGGGGGCCAGGTACAGCTTCTGGCCCTCCTTCACCTCGAACGCCGGGTACCAGGCGTCGATGTTGCGCACGGTGAGCGCGCGGAACTGGCCCGGCGCGTGCACGTCGGTCAGCAGCGAATTGCGCAGCGCCTGCTCGCGGCTCTTGCTGCGCCATGCCTGGGCGAAGCCGAGGAAGAAGCGCTGGTCCGGGGTGAAGCCTTCCAGGGTCTGGCCCGGCTTGCCCTGCAGCGACAGCTGGTAGGCGTCGTACGCCGTTCCCAGACCGGCGACGTCGGCGATGTTCTCGCCCAGCGTCAGCTTGCCGTTGACGTGCACGCCGGGGAACGGCTCGTAACTGCTGAACTGGGCCGCGAGCGCGTCGCCGGCGGCGTTGAACTGCTTCAGGTCCTCGGCGGTCCACCAGTTGTGCAGCTTGCCGGTCTCGTCGAACAGCGCGCCGGCATTGTCGAACCCGTGGCTGATCTCATGGCCGATCACCGCACCGATCGCACCGTAGTTCACCGCATCATCGGCGGCCCCATCGAAGAACGGCGGCTGCAGGATCGCGGCCGGGAACACCAGGCGGTTCTCCAGCGGCACGTTCATCGCGTTGATGGTCTGCGGCAGCATCGCCCACTCACCGTGGTCGACCGGCTTGCCCAGCTTGGCGATGTTGCGCTGGTACTCGAACAGCTCGGCGCGCTGTGCATTGCCCAGCGGGTCGTCGCGGCGGATTTCCAGACCGCTGTAATCGCGCCATTTTTCCGGATACCCCATGCCCACGGTCAGGCCGGCCACCTTTGCCTTGGCGCTGGCCTTGGTCTGCGGCGACATCCACGACAGCGCGTCGATGCGCCTGGCGAACGCGGCGATGATGTTCTTCGCCATTTCGTCCGCGCGCTCCTTGGTCCTGGCGTCGAAGTGCTTCTCGACATAGCGCTTGCCGATGGCCTCACCGACGGCGTGGTTGGCATCATCCACCGCGCGCTTCCAGCGATCGCTCTGCTGCGGCGTGCCGCTCAGCGCGGTGCCGTGGAAGGCGAAGCGGGCATCGGCGAACTTCTTCGGCAGGTACGCCGCGGCGCGATCCAGCGCATGGAAGGCCAGGTAATCCTTCCAGACCTCCAGCGGCTCGGTGGCCACCAGCCTGGACAGCCCGGCCACCGCCCTGGGCTGCCAGACGATGAAGTCCTGCTGCTTGCCCAGTGCAGCGGCATCGAGGAAGGCGGTCCAGTCCATGCCCGGGGCCTTGGCGTTGAAGTCAGCCTGGGTCCAGGGGTTGGCACCCTTGGTCACGTCGTTGGTTTCTTCCTGGGTGGCGTGCGCCTGCGCGATCTTCGTTTCCAGCGCAACGATGCGCTGCGCCTTGCCGGCCGGGTCGGCGCTGCCGGCCAGCTGCAGGAGCTGCGCGATATAGGCCTGGTACTGCTTGCGCAGTTCGGCCATGCGGCCGTCGCCCAGATAGAAGTCGCGGTCGGGCATGCCAAGTCCGCCCTGCACCAGATATGGCGCGGTGCGGTCCGGCTGCAGCAGATCGACCGAGACCCACAGGCCGAACAGGCGGTCGGTGTAGAAGTTGGTGGCATTGAGCAGGTCGACATCGGCGCGCATGTCGCCGCCCAGCGCGCGGGCCAGGCCGGCCTTGTCAGTGATCGCATCGATCGCCTTCAGCTGCGGCTGCACCGGTGCGATACCGCGCTGCTCGATGCCGGCCTCGTCCATGAACGCGGCGTAGTAGTCGCCGATCAGCTTGTCCTCGCCGCTGGCCTGGGCATTGCCGGCAGCGCCTTCGAGGATGGCGCGGGTGTCGGCCTGGGTCTTCTCCGCGATGACGTTGAAGCTGCCGAAGCGCGAGCGGTCGGCGGGGATCTCGGTGTTCTTCACCCAGGTGCCATTGGCGAAGCCGAAGAAATCGTCGCCGGCGGCGATGCTGCGATCCATGCCGCTGGCATCGAAGCCGAAGCTGCCCAGCATCGGCTTGGCGGCTGCGGGGGCGGATGCGGCCGGCGCGGCGGTACTGGCCGCCGGATCGGCGGCGCGGTCGCAGGCGGCCAGGGACAGGCTGGCAGCAATGGCCAGTGCCAGGGTGGGACGGCGCAGCTTGGACATGGACTTCTCTTGCGGCGGGAAAACGCCAAGTCTAATCCGCTCCGATGCGATGGGTCGCACCGTTGTGGCGCAAGGCTGTGCACGATCTGGCTGAACGCGGTGCGGCGATCTTCACGCCGTCACCGCCGTGGTGCATGCTGCATGCCGGACCCCTGCGCGGACGCAGGGCGGTGATCCGGCGTGGCGGGCCCGGCGGTCAAGAATGGCAGTCGCCGGCCGCTGAGGTCGGGGATGTGGAGGAATCGTTCGCGCATGAAGCCAGCCGACTGGACAGGGAACACCCACCGATGCCCGCGCTGAAACGCGCGTTGGCCCGGCCACTGCGCGCCATCACCTGGGGCGGGGTGGTGCTGGGCGTGCTGCTGGTGGCCGGTCTGGCGATGATGCTGGTCAATGACCATCATCGGCGGTTGGAAGCGGCGCAGCGGCAAAGCCGGGCACTGGCGGTCGGCAGCGAGCGCCTGCTGGCATTGCAGCTGCGCAATCTGGAGCGGGCGATGGGCGGCATTTCCGCCGACGCCGCCGAGCTGTTCCGGAGCGTGCCGGCACAGGCACCGCGGCTGCTCGATGCGGCCGTGGCCGGCGTGCTGCAACGGCACGCCGAGCTGCACAGCATCGTGGTGCTCGACAGCTACGGACGTGCGCTGACCGCGGGCCAGGGCGACCTGCAGCTGCCCCTGTGGACCGATCCGCAACGGCGCGGCCCTGGCAGTGCGCTGTACATCGGGCCGCCGCAGCGGGGCAGCGATGATGGCTGGGTGGTGCCGCTGGCGCTGCCGCTGGACGACGACCGCTGGCTGCTGGCGCGCCTGCGCTGCGGCGAACTGCAGCGCATCATCGGCGGGCTGGACGTGGGCCCGAACGGCCTGGTGTCGATCAGTGATGCCGAAGGCTACATGCTGGCGCGCGTGCCCGATCCGCATGGCACGGTCGGCCACCGCTACGCGCTGCCCGGGCGCGATCTGCTCGGCAGGCAGGCGGTGATCGAACTGGGGAACGTGCCCGGCGTGGTCGATGGCGTGCCGCGCATCACCACCATCAGTACGCTGGAGCGCAACCCGCTGGCGGTGCAGGTGGGCCTGGCCGAAAAGGACGTGCTGGCGCCGTGGTGGCCCTACCTGCAGGCATCGGTGGCCATCGTGCTGGTCTATGTGGCCGTGCTGCTGGTGCTGTTGTTCGCCGTCCGGCGAACGATCCGCCGGCAGCAATCGATGGCCGAGGAACTGCAGGCCGGCAATGCGGAACTGCGGCTGGCCCACCAGGTCGGGCGGGTCTGCACCTGGTACGTCGATGAGGACGCTGCACTGCTGCGCTGGTCACCGCTGGCACGCGAGATCTTCGGCGTACAGACCGACGCGCTGCCGGTGGCCGATTTCTTTGCCCGGGTGCACCGCGATGATGCCGCACGGCTGCAGAAGGCGTTTGACCAGGCATTTGCCGGCAACGCGGTGATGGATGAGGTATTCCGCCTGGTGCTGCCGGGGGGTGCGGTGCGCTGGGTCGGCGCGCGGGGCCAGCGCGTGCCGGTGGCCGATCGCCAGCGGCGCATGATCGGCGCGCTCACCGATCTCAGCGAGCGGTATCAGGCCCGTGAACAGATGAACCAGGTCGAACGGCGCTTCCGCCTGCTGTTCGACCGCAATCCTGCGCCGTTCTGGGTGTTCGATCCGGACACGCTGCGCTTCATCGAGGTCAACGATGCGGCCGTGCGGCAGTACGGCTACAGCCGTGAGGAATTCCTCACCATGAGCATCCTCGACATCCGGCCGCGGGAAGGGTGGGACGAGGTCAAGGGAGCCATCGCGCGGGCGCGCGTGGGCGACCTTCCCGATGCTGCCGTGCGCCTGCACCGGCGCAAGGATGGCAGTGTGTTCGAAGTGCGCGCGCATTTGTCCCGGCTGGATTTCGATGGCCAGCCGGCCTGCCTGGTACTGGCCGAGGATGTCAGCGAGCGGATGGCCTATGAGCGCGACCTGGCTTACCAGGCGCGGCACAACCCGGCGACCGGGCTGCTCAACGTGCGCGCGCTGACCGAGCAGCTGGATGCCCAGGCGGAGGGCTATACCATCGCCTTCGTGCAGCTGCGTGGCCTGCAGCTGGTGGCCGACACGCTGGGCCGGGAGATCGGCGATGCGGTGCTGCAGTCGATGGCCTCGCGCCTGGCTGTGCTGGCGGCACGTTACGGCGCGCTGGCCTTCCAGCCGGCGGAAGATTTCGTGTTCGCCATCGGCGCCGCGCATGACACCCGGCGCGTACTCGACGATCTGCTGCAGATCGTGTCGGCACCGATGCGTGGCAAGGATTCGCTGCACCAGTTCGAGCCGCGCATCGGCGTGGCGGTGCACACGGCAGATGATGGCCACAGCGCCGAGCAGGTGATCGGCATGGCGGCACAGGCGGCGCACGCCGCGCGCGCCGAAGGGGATGTGGTGGCCTGGTTCGACGCTGCGGTGACCACGCGCCTGGCTGATCGCCTGCGCCTGGCCGGGCGCATCCATGCGGCGATCGACAGCGAGTTCCAGCTGTACTTCCAGCCGATCCGGCACGCCAGCGACGGCAGTCCGGCGGCACTGGAGGCATTGCTGCGCTGGCCGCAGGCCGATGGCAGCTTCATTCCTCCCAACGAGTTCATCCAGCTGTGCGAGGACACCGGCCTGATCCTGGCCCTGGGGCGCTGGGTGATCCGTGCGGCGGCCCAGGCGCAGCGGCGCCTGGTGGAGGCGGGTTGGGGCGATCTGCCGATCGCGGTGAACGTGTCGGCCGTGCAGTTCTTCAACAGCGACCTGGTGGCCGAGTTCACCCGTGCCCAGCAGGACTTCGGCCTGGCCCGCGGCGCGCTGCATGTGGAGCTGACCGAGAGCAGCCTGATGCGCAAGCCGGCGCAGGCGATGCAGACCATGCAGCGCCTGCACGAGCAGGGCATCTGCGTGTCGCTGGATGATTTCGGTACCGGCTACTCCAGCATGTCCTACCTGCAGCACCTGCCGCTGGACATCCTCAAGATCGACCGCAGCTTCGTCGCCGACGTGGAGACCAATCCGCGCAACGCATCGATCTGCAGGGCGCTGCTGTCGCTGGGCCACAGCATGGGCCTGACCATCATTGCCGAAGGCGTGGAAACGCCGGGGCAGCTCGACTGGCTGGCCGCGCACGGCTGCGACCAGGTGCAGGGCTACCTGCTGGGACGTCCGGCCCCTCTGGAGCGGATCATCGGCATGCTGGACGAGGTCGCTGTCTAGCCCATGTTGCGGCTCGCCGGGCACGGCCTTGCGCCCGCGTGTCACGGGTGTTGTCCGGTGGCGCGGTCAGATCCTGGCCTCCACCAGGTAATCGATGAAGCTGCGTACCTTCGGCGCCAGGTGGCTGCGACTGGTGTAGACGGCGAAGATGCCGATCGGCGCCGCTTCCCAGTCCGGCAGGATGCGCACCAGGCGGCCGTCGGCCAGCGCCTCCTGGAGCAGGAAATCCGGTTGCAGGATCACGCCCATGCCAGCAATGGCCGCCTCGCGCAGCACGTCGCCGTTGTTGGCGCGCAGCACGCTGTTCACCGTGACCTGGACGTCGCCTCCGGGGCCGTGCAGTGGCCACTGGTCGCCGCCGGCCCAGTAGCTGTAGCCCAGGCATGCGTGATCCTGCAGTGCCTGCGGCGTGGCCGGCGTGCCGTGCGCAGCCAGGTAGGAGGGCGCCGCGCACAGGCTGACCCGCGATTCGCCCAGGCGACGCGCGATCAACGTGGGCCCGGGCTCGCGGGTGATGCGGATGGCCACGTCGTAGCCTTCTTCGACCATGTCCACCAGGCGGTCGGACAGGGCCAGGTCCAGTTCCACCTGCGGGAACCGCTCGCGGAAGCCGGCCAGCAGCGGGCCGAGACGGGCGATGCCCCAGCTGACCGGCGCATTGATGCGCAGCAGGCCGGACGGTTCCAGTGCCTGTGCGCCGATGCTGGCCTCCAGTGCGTCGAACTCCGCCAGCAGGCGCACGCACTGCGCGTAGTAGGCGGCGCCGGCACTGGTCGGGCTGACCCGGCGGGTGGTGCGGTGGAGCAGCCGCGTCGACAGGCGCTTCTCAAGCGCCGCAACCTGCCGGGTGACGCCGGCGGTGGACATATCCAGTGCCTGGGCGGCCGCACTGAAGCCATTGCGCTCGACCACGGCCACGAACACACGCATGGCGTCCAGAGTGTCCATTGTTGCGCCTTATGAAATAAATACGGTCGAATCATCGTATTTATCGGCATCGGTCGGCGCAATAAGCTGTGCTTCTTCCCTTTCGAGGCCCCGCCATGACGACCTCTGCTGCTTCCGCTCCCCCGCTGGCGCCCTATGGCGCGACGCTGCTACGCCTGGCCCTCGGCGTCCTGTTCCTGATCCATGGGCTGACCAAGCTGCTGGTGTTCACCCCGGCCGGCACCGCGGCGTTCTTCGAGTCGCTCGGTCTGCCGGGTGTGCTGGGTTACCTCACCCTCGCGGCAGAACTGGTGATTTCCGCAGCCCTGCTGCTCGGTGTCTACGCGCGCTGGGTCGGGCTGGCCGGGGTGCCCCTGTTGCTGGGCACCATCGTCACCGTGCACGGCGCGAACGGCTTCGGCTTTGCCAATGCTGGCGGTGGCTGGGAGTACCCGGCCTTCTGGGCGCTGGCGCTGGTGGTGCTGTTCCTGGTCGGTGACGGCCGCTGGACCCTGCGTTCGCGTTGAGCGCTGGCTGATACTGCAAACGGAGAATTCCATGTCCCGCCTGCCTTCGCTGTACATCTCGCATGGTTCACCGATGACTGCGCTGCAGCCGGGCGAGGTGGGCGTGCGCCTGGCCGAACTGGCGCGCGACCTGCCCACGCCGCGCGCCATCGTCATCGCCTCGGCCCACTGGCTGGGGCGGCAGCCGTTGGTCGGCGCCCACCCGCAACCGCCGACCCTCCATGACTTCGGCGGCTTCCCGCGCGCGCTGTTTGAACTGCAGTACCCGGCACCGGGCGATCCGGCGCTGGCCGAAGACGTAGCCGGGCGCATCGCCGCGGCGGGCCTGCCGGTGGCCATCGATACCCAGCGTGGTCTCGACCACGGCGCCTGGGTGCCGCTGCGCCTGCTGCGTCCGCAGGCCGACATTCCCGTGGTGCCGGTATCGATCCAGCCGTTGCTGGGGCCTGCGCACCAGTTTGCGCTGGGCCGCGCGCTGGCACCTCTGCGCGAACAGGGCGTGCTGCTGGTCGGCTCGGGCAGCATCACCCACAACCTGCACGACTGGGGCGACTATCAGGACGGCAAGGAAGCGCCCTATGTGCGGCCGTTCATCGAGTGGGTAGAGCAGCGGCTGGCGGCCGATGATCGCCCGGCGCTGTTGGACTACCGCCGGCAGGCACCGTTCGCCGAACGCGCCCATCCCACCGATGAACACCTGTTGCCGCTGTTCTTTGCGATGGGTGCGGCCGGTGAAGACCGCTTCGGCGCACGTCGCATCGATGCCGGCGTCGATGGCGGCTTCCTGGCGATGGACATCTACCGCTTCGACGGGGCATGAGCCTGTGCTGACGCAGCATCGCTGCGGTTGTCGCAGCCGCAGTCGCCTGTGGTAGTTTTTTCCGGGTTTCCGGCGCTGGCTTCATGCCCCCCGCGCGCCGCTTCCTGGAAGAAGCATGCATACCATTGAAGTCGTGCTGGCGATGCTGGTGGCGGTCGTCGCCAGCGGATACCTCGTCCGCGTCCTGCCGTTCTCACTGCCGCTGCCACTGGTGCAGATCGGTCTGGGCGCGGTCATTGCCGGCGTGTTCAACCGCGGCCATGCGCTGGAGCCGGAAGTGTTCTTCCTGCTGTTCCTGCCGCCCCTGCTGTTCCTTGACGGCTGGCGCATCCCCAAGCAGGGCCTGTTCCGCGACAAGGGCGCGATTCTCGAGCTGGCGTTCGGCCTGGTGGTGTTCACCGTCATCGGCGCCGGCCTGCTGATCCACTGGATGATCCCGGTGATGCCGCTGGCGGTGTGCTTCGCGCTGGCGGCGATTGTTTCGCCGACCGATCCGGTGGCCGTTGGAGCGATCGCCTCCAAGGCTCCCATTCCCAAGCGGCTGATGCACATCCTCGAGGGCGAATCACTGCTCAACGACGCCTCCGGTCTGGTCTGCTTCCGCTTCGCGGTGGCGGCGGTGATGACCGGTACCTTCTCGCTGGCCACCGCTTCGCTGACCTTCCTGTGGGTGGCGGTGGCGGGCCTGGCGGTGGGCGTGGCGGTGACGCTGGGCGTGTCGACCTTCCAGCGTTGGTTGTGGCGCCGTTTCGGTGAAGAGCCGGGTGCGGCGATGCTGGTCAACCTGCTGATCCCGTTCGCGGCCTACCTGCTGGCCGAAGAGATCAATGCCTCGGGCATCCTCGCGGCGGTCGCGGCCGGCATCTCGATGAGCTACGTGGAAATGACCGGCCGTGTTTCCGGCAGCATGCGCGTGCAGCGCGCGGGCGTGTGGAACATGCTGCAGTTCAGCTTCAACGGCATCATGTTCGTGCTGCTGGGCGAGCAGTTGCCGGGCATCGTCGAGCGTGCAACCACCACGATGAACGAGACCGGTCACCAGAGCGCGTGGTGGCTGCTGGTGTACGTGCTGGTGATCAATGCCAGCCTGATCGCCCTGCGCCTGCTGTGGGTGTGGCTGTCACTGCGCTGGAACCTGCTGCGTGCGCGTCGGCGTGGCCTGGAGCGGGGCGAGGCGCCGAACTGGCGCATCGTGGTGGCCACCTCGGTGGCGGGCGTGCGCGGTGCGATCACCCTGGCCGGCGTGCTGACGCTGCCACTGTTCCTGCCCGATGGCAGCCCGTTCCCCGCACGCGACCTGGTGATCTTCCTGGCTGCAGCGGTGATCCTGTTCTCGCTGGTCGGCGCCAGCGTGGCGCTGCCGCAGCTGCTGAAGGGCCTGCAGTTGCCGGCCGACTCCGGTGAGCGCAAGGAAGAGGATCTGGCCCGCCGGTTGTCCTCGAAGGCGGCGCTGGCCGGGGTGGAGCGCAAGCGGCAGCAGCTGGTGCTGAACCAGAACACCGAGAACGTGCAGTTGTACAACGACGCGGCCTCGCGGGTCAGCCTGCTGTATCAGCGGCACCTGGATCGCGAGAACCCGGACGTGGATCCGGAGAAGGTGAAGCGGATGGAGGAGGGCTATCGCCAGTTGCGCAGCGCCGGCCTCAATGCCGAGCGCGAGGAACTGTTCCGCCTCACCCGGCGCGGAGTGATCTCCGACGAGATCTCGAGGCGCCTGATCCGCAACCTGGATCTGCTGGAGTCGCGCAAGCGCGAGTGACCGGCCCTGTGCATCGGGGTCGGATCCCTTTTCCGCGGAAAGGGATCTGACCCCGGGCTCCGTCAGGCCGGCTTCTGGTCGAGGAAGTAGGCCTCGACCTTGCCTTTGACCTTGATTGTCATCGGGTTGCCGCGACGGTCACGGGCCTTGCCGGCCTGCACGCGGATCCAGCCTTCGCTGACCGAGTATTCCTCGACGTTGTCGCGCTCGACGTCGTTGAAGCGCACGCCGACGCCGCGCTCCAGCGCCTGCGCATCATGGAAGGGGCTGGCCGGATTGATCGCCAGGTGGTCGGGAGGGGTATCGCTCATCGCATCATTCACAGTGACGGCCACCAAGGCCGGCTTCAGCGATACAGGATAAACCGTAGAATGCCGGCCTGCCCCAAGGAGTTCCCGCCATGCCCGACAACAGCGACTACTTCGACTTCGAGGAGGACGTCCATGATTTCGATGAGGATGGCTTCGAAGCGCGGGTCTGGAATCTGCTGGTACTGATCAACCCGGGCGACGAGGAGCTGGCGCTGCAGCAGTTCAACCGCTGGCGCGAGCTGCTGGCCGAAGCCGGCGAACCGCTGGAGGCAGACGCCGATTGGCTGCCGCCACTGCTGTCCGCGATCGGTTGGCAATCCGGCTTCGAGGTGGAGCGGGATGACCTGGAAACGCTGATATCGGCGGTGAACGAGCTGTCCGCGCGCTTCAACCTGCAGCTTGACTGGGGCGGCGACCTGGACGATGAGGATTTCACCGAAGACCTGGATGGCGTGCAGCTGATGTCCACCGCCTTCGACCGCCTGCGCGAGCACAACTACACGCTGTGGAGCGTGGATGCCGGCAGCGCGGGTTTCACCGGCTGGATGGCACTGACCCGTGACGATGACGCCATGCTGGCGCTGTGCTCGCTGCTGAACGTGGAAATCCGCCTGGGCAGCGACCCGTTCTGAGCGTCATCCCGGTTCGCCGGGCATGGCCCGGCGCTACCCCATCCCGGCACGCAAAGTAGCGCCGGGCCATGCCAGGTGGGGGGCGCTGCGGCCTACGGCCGGTACTGTGCCCGCGCGTTGGCGATCACCGCTTTCACCTGTGCGCGGTCCGTGTGCCGTGAAATGGCCACGGCACCCAGTGCGATCGCCTGTGCGCGCAGCTCGGTGGTGACGTCGTAGTGCGCGCCGCTGGCTTTGTTCTGGAAGGCCCGGCGGGGGATGCCGAGCTGCGCCGCCATGGCGTGCAGCTCGGCCAGGGTGTCGGCCATCAGGTGCGCCCAGCGCTGGTCGCGCCAGGCATGCACTGCGTCATCGACGTAGACCGTCACCGCCGCGGCCGGATCAGGCCTGCGGCTTGCCGTCGGCGTCGGCGGCCGGAGCAGCCTCGGCGTCAGCGGTACCTTCGGCAGCGCTGGCTTCTTCGGCCACATCGCCTTCAGCGGTCTCGCCCTCAGCTTCCACGCCTTCGAACTCGGCGACCAGCGCGTCCAGGTACTCGTCGGCGGTCTGGCCCGCTTCGGCGGCCAGGGTATCCAGCAGCTTCTGCAGCAGTTCGGAATACTCCAGGCTGACCTTGCGGCCTTCCTTCTCCTGCACGTTGGCCAGGTGCTTGAGCATGGCCAGCATCGGCACCGGGTTCTCGGCATTGCCCATGGTCTGACCGCCGATGGCCAGCAGCCACTCGCGACCCTGCAGGCCGATGGCGGCGACCACCTGGCCGTCCTCGCTGGTCAGCACGGCGTGGTTCTGCACCTGCTGCTGGGCGTTCAGACGGAGGAACGGGCGCTTGGCCTGCTGCTTCTTGCGCTGGTCGCGCTTGGCCTTGGAAGACTTGGACATCGGGGGTGTCACCTGAAAACGGAAAGACCCCCATTGTACCGGGTGCGCCGGGCCATGCCCCTGGTGGGTGCGGACCTTGGTCCGCATGTTTTCCCGGATGTGCGGACCAAGGTCCGCACCCACCGTCTACTTTGCCTCACCCTGCGCCGCCTGTACGTCCGCGTCGATGACCGGCGCCGACAGACCCACCTGTGGACCGGCGCCGGCCAGCGCGGCCTGCTCGGCGGCGCGGGTCATCACCACGATGCTGATGCGGCGGTTGATCGGGTTCTGCGGGTCGGCCCGGTCGAACAGCACCGAGGAGGACAGGCCGACCACGCGGGTGATCTTGCTGTCCTCCAGTCCGCCATCGATCAGGGCGCGGCGGGCCGCATTGGCGCGGTCGGCGCTCAGTTCCCAGTTGCCGTAGCCGCGGGCGGCGGTGTAGGCGGTGATGTCGGTGTGGCCGGTCAGGCTGATCCGGTTCGGCACGTGGTTCAGGTACTCGGCCAGCTCATGCAGGATCTGCTGCGTGTACGGCTTGAGCGTGGCACTGCCGAGGTCGAACATGGGCCGGTTCTGCTTGTCCACGATCTGGATGCGCAGGCCTTCCGGGGTCAGGTCCAGCAGCAGCTGGTCCTTGAACGGCTCCAGCGCCTGGCTGCGGCTGATCGCTTCCTGCAGTTCCTTCATCAGCTGTTCCAGCTGCTGCTTGTCGCGCTGCTGCTGGTCCACCGGGTGCGGCACGGCTTCCTGCTGGTTCTGGAAGGGATCGTTGCTGCTGCCACGCGAGATGTCGGTGGCGCCGCCGAGCTTGATCATCGACGTGCTGGCACCGCCCGGCCCGGCCATGCCCGGGGCCGGCGTGGCGCTCTGGCCACTGAGCGGGCTGGGGTTGCGGAAGTATTCGGAAATGGCCGCACGATCGTTCTTGCTGGTGGTGGCCATCAGCCACAGCACCAGGAAGAAGGCCATCATCGCGGTCACGAAGTCGGCATAGGCCACCTTCCACGAGCCGCCATGGTGGGCGGCATGGCCGGCCTTCCTGACCTTGCGGACGATGACGGTGGGTTTGCTCTCGGCCATGGCTTACTTGACCGTCTTCAGGTGCTGCTCGAAATCGGAGAAGGCCGGGCGCACGTTCGACGGCAACGTCTTGCGGGCGAATTCCAGCGCGATCTTCGGGTTGTAACCGCGCAGGCAGGCCAGCAGTGCGGTCTTCACCGATTCGTAGATGCGGCTGTCCTGCTCGGCACGTGCTTCCATCGCCGCTGCCATCGGGCCGACGAACCCGTAACCCAGCAGGATGCCCAGGAAGGTGCCGACCAGCGCACCGGCGACATGGCCGCCGACCTCGACGATGTCGCCGCCGATCGAGCCCATGGTGATGACGATGCCCAGCACCGCCGCGACGATGCCGAAACCGGGCAATCCGTCGGCCACCTTGGTCAGCACCTGCGACGGGGCCATCGCTTCGGCGTGGTGCTTTTCCAGCTCCAGTTCGAGCAGCGGCTCCAGTTCATGCGGCTCGATGTTGCTGCCGATCATCAGGCGCAGGCAGTCGGTGATGAAATCGATCAGGTGATGGTCGGCCTGCACCTTCGGATAGTTGCCGAACACGGCGCTCTCGGCCGGGCGTTCGACGTGGTCCTCCAGCGCCATGAAGCCTTCCCGGCGCGCCTTGTTGAGCAGTTCGTAGAGCAGGCTGAGGACGTCGATGTAGTCCTGCTGCTTGTAGCGCGGGCCCTTGAACACGCCGACGATGGCCTGCAGCGTCTGCTTGACCGTCTTGGCCGGGGTGCCGACCAGGAACGCACCCAGCGCGGCACCGCCGATGATGACCAGTTCGTAGGGCTGCCAGAGAGCCCCCAGGCGGCCGTGGGCACCGAGGTAGCCCCCGATCACGCTGATGATGACGACCAGGAATCCAACGATGATGAGCATGGGGCAACGCAGGGAGGGGGGATATCTCCTTGTCGGCCCACCCTGCGGATTTCTGAAGAGGGAATTCTGTGAAACCAGTCGGCGGGGTTGTCTCAGCCCGCCACGCCGCTTTCCGCACCGCCACGCTGCAACGGGTTGGGCCAGGCCTCGCCGTTGCCGGCAAACGAAAGTGAGACGGAGTTCAGGCAGTGGCGCTCATGGGTGGGCGGCGGCCCGTCCGGGAACACGTGGCCGAGGTGGCTGCCACAGCGGGCGCAGGTGATCTCGGTGCGGATCATGCCGTGGCTGGTATCGCGGATCTCACGCACGTGTGCCGCGTCGTAGGGGGCGAAGAAGCTCGGCCAACCGGTGCCGGAATCGAACTTGGTGCTGGAGCGGAACAGGGGCAGCCCACACAGCCGGCAGCAGTAGACACCCTCACGCTTGTTGTCCAGGAACACGCCACAGAACGGTGCTTCGGTGCCGTGCTGCAGCAGCACGCGGCGTTCTTCGCTGCTGAGGCCGGCGACCAGCGTGTCGGTCTGGGAGGCGGTAGGGGGCGTCAGGTCGAAGGCACTCATGCTGGCTCTCCGTGGGGTCGATGGCCTGGGGATGCCTGCAGACGTGGGGGTGTGACCGCCGTCTTGCAAGTGTGAGCTGCGTTCATGGGCGGCACACGGGCGCGGGCGCATGGTAGGGAGGATTCCTGCTGGAGCGTGCCATGAAGACCCTTTCCGTCTGGGTGCTGTCGGCTCTGCTGCCCCTGTCGGCACAGGCCCAGGTGCCCACCACATCGCCGACCACCACCCGCAGCGCCACCACCGTGGCGCCAGCGCCGGTGACGCCGCCCCCACAGCCGGCAAGACCGCAGCCGCAGGTCCTGCCGTCACCGCAGCCGACGCAGCCGATCAAGTCCACCGGCCCGGCGCAGGTAGTGCCGACGCCGGCGCCGAAGCTGCCGGACAAGGTCTATGACCGCAACGGGCGCATCGTTCCCGGCGTAAAGCCGGTCGGCCCGAACCGTGTGTTCGACTCCCGTACCGGCCGCTACTACGACAGTGTGCCGGCCGGCAGTGGCCAGCAGGTCAAGCCATAGGGCAGCCCGCCACCGCCCGCGGCGGGCGGTGACCACGCCGGCTGAACGCCTGAAAACACACTGCTGCCGCTCACGGCTTTTTCGCCTGTGATTAACCGCCGCAGGACCACCGTGGCCCTGCGCCGGCATCCCGCCGTCGCATGTCCTTCGTCCTTTGGATCGCGATCATGAAGAACCCGCAGAACCGTCATCCCGGCAAGGAAGCGCAGAGCCATAAACCGCAGCAGCAACAGCAGCAGATGGACCCGCAGCGGCCGCAGAAGGGCGGCAAACAGCAGGAGACAGGTCAGCAGCAGGGCTCGATGAAGCACCCGCAGCAGCGCTGACGCCCCCTGGAACAGGGCCGGAACCCGCAGCGCGGGCTCTGGCCCTTCATTCGGGAATCGGCAGGCTGAGCGTCTCCTTGACCTCTTCCATGACGATGTAGCTCTTCGATTCGCGCACGTGCGGCAGGGTCAGCAGGGTGCTGCCCAGCAGTTTGCGGTAGGAGGCCATCTCGCTGATCCGCGCCTTCAGCAGGTAGTCGAAGTCGCCCGACACCAGATGGCACTCGAGCACGTTGGGCAGCTTCAGCGCCGCGCGCCGGAACTCCTCGAAGATGTCGCCGGACTTGTAGGCCAGGCTGATCTCCACGAACACCAGCAGGCTGGCTTTCAGGGCCGTGGGATCGAGGTGGGCGTGATAGCCGGTGATCACGCCCTCGCGCTCCAGCCGGCGCACGCGCTCGGTGCACGGGGTGGTCGACAGGCCCACGCGCTCGCCCAGCTCGGTAAAGGAAATGCGGCCTTCGGCCTGGAGGATGCGCAGGATCCTGCGGTCGATCTTGTCCAGTTCACGGGGGCGGGCGGCCATGGGCGTCAACCTGGGGAAGTGAATCACGGGGAAACATCTTGCCCGCAGCGTGAAAAACAGGCAAATCGCCTATGAATGGAAGAATATACTTCCCCGATTATGGCCCTGGCGTGCTCAAACGCAGGGAATGATCGGGTTGGAGAATTTCCATGCGAGTCCTAGTTCTCGGCAGCGGCGTGATCGGCACCACCAGTGCCTGGTACCTGCGACAGGCCGGGTTTGATGTCACGGTCGTCGACCGCCAGCCCGGCCCCGCGCTGGAGACCAGTTTCGCCAATGCCGGCCAGCTGTCATTCGGCTACACCTCGCCCTGGGCCGCGCCCGGCGTGCCGAAGAAGGCGATCGGCTGGCTGTTCGAGAAGCATGCACCGCTGGCGATCCGTCCCGGCATGGATCTGGCCCAGTACCGCTGGCTGTGGCAGATGCTGCGCAACTGCACCCACGAGCGCTATGCGATCAACAAGGCGCGCATGGTGCGCATGTCCGAGTACAGCCGTGATTGCCTGAACGAGCTGCGCGCGCAGATCGGCATCGAGTTCGAGGGGCGCGACCTGGGGACCACCCAGCTGTTCCGCACCCAGCAGCAGCTGGATGCCTCGGCACAGGACATCGAGATCCTGGCCCGCTATGGCGTGCCGTACGAAGTGCTGGATCGCGCCGGCATCATCGCCGCGGAGCCGGCGCTGGCGCACGTTGATGGCCTGGTCGGTGCGCTGCGCCTGCCGCGCGACCAGACCGGCGACTGCCAGCTGTTCACCCGCCGCCTGGCGCAGATGTGCACCGACGCCGGTGTCGAGTTCCGATTCGACCAGGACATCAGCGCCATCGAGTCGGATGGAGAGCGCATCACCGGCGTGCGCATCGCCGGCAAGCTGGAGACTGCCGACCGCTATGTGGTCGCGCTGGGCAGTTACTCGCCGGCGCTGGTCGCGCCGCTGGGCATGCGCCTGCCGGTGTACCCGCTGAAGGGGTATTCGTTGACCCTGCCGATCACCGATCCGGCCATGGCTCCGACCTCGACCATCCTCGATGAGAGCTACAAGGTTGCTGTAACCCGCTTCGACAACCGCATCCGTGTCGGTGGCATGGCCGAAGTGGCCGGTTTCGACCTGTCGCTGTCACCGCGTCGCCGCGAGACCCTGGAGCTGGTGGTTCGTGACCTTTACCCGAAGGGCGGGGACCTGTCGCGCGCGCAGTTCTGGACCGGCCTGCGCCCGGCCACGCCGGATGGCACGCCGGTGATCGGCGCCACGCCCTTCCGCAACCTGTATTTCAACACCGGTCACGGCACCCTGGGCTGGACCATGGCGTGTGGTTCAGGTCGCTACCTGGCCGACCTGATGAGTGCACGCCAGCCACAGATCAGCACTGAAGGCCTGGACATCTTCCGCTACGGCCAGTTCGGCCATGCCCCGCAACACGAGAGCCGCACATGCGTCCTGCCCGCGCGCTGATCGATCTGCACGCGCTGCGCAGCAACTACCGGCTCGCCCGCGAGCTGGGGGGCGGCAAGGCGCTGGCGATCATCAAGGCCGATGCCTATGGCCATGGCGCCGTGCGCTGCGCGCAGGCCCTGGAAGACGAGGCCGACGGCTTCGGGGTGGCGACCATCGAAGAAGCGCTGGAGCTGCGCAAGGCCGGTATCCGCGCGCCCATCCTGCTGTTGGAAGGCATTTTCGAAGCCAGCGAGATGGCGCTGGTGGCCGAGCATTCGCTGTGGTTCTCGGTCGGCTCGCCGTGGCAGCTGGAAGCGCTGGCTGCCTTCGACAGCCCGCATCCGTTGACGGTCTGGCTGAAGCTGGACAGCGGCATGCATCGCCTGGGCATGGACGTGGAGACCTTCCGCGCCGCACACGCGCGCCTGCAGGCGATGCCGCAGGTGGAGCGGATCGTGCTGATGACCCATCTGGCGCGTGCCGATGAACTGGACAGCGAACGTACCCACGAGCAGGCCGCCACCTTCGCACGTGCAATCGAGGGCCTGCAGGGTGAGACCAGCGTGTGCAATTCGCCGGCCCTGCTGGGGTGGCCCGACGTGCGCAGCGACTGGGTGCGCCCGGGGCTGATGCTGTACGGTGCCAACCCGCTGCCGGACGACACGGATCTGACCGGGCGGCTGCGTCCGGTGATGACCATGCAGTCCAAGGTGATTGCCGAGCGCTGGATCGAAGCCGGTGAGCCGGTGGGATATGGCGCGCGCTTCGTGGCCAAGGCGCGTACACGCGTGGGCGTGGTGGCCCTGGGCTATGCCGACGGCTATCCCCAGTTCGCGCCGAACGGCACCCCGGTACTGATCGACGGCCAGCCTGGTGTGCTGATCGGCCGGGTTTCGATGGACATGCTGACGGTGGACCTGACCGCACATGCGCAGGCCGGCGTTGGCAGCGTGGTGGAACTGTGGGGGCAGGCCCCGACGCTTTCGGAACTGGCGCCACGTTGCGGGGTGAGCGCCTACCAGCTGCCCTGCGCGGTCAAGCGGGTCGCCCGCGTCTACCGCGATTGATGCGCCGCCGGGCATGGCCCGGCGCTACCGGATGTCCAAAGCGCCATGCCCGGCGGATGTCGGATGTGCAGCGGTAGCGCCGGGCCATGCCCGGCGGGTGCCGGTCAACGCGCGGCGGTGGCCTGGGCGGTCAACTGCCGCTTCACCCAGTCATCGATCAGCCGCTTCTCGTAGCGCAGCGGATCGCTGTCGCTGCGCAGGCCGAGGGTGTGCAGGTAGCCGGTATCGGTCAGCTTGGCCTCGCCCTCGTCGACGATGCGGCCGCTGGCGTCCTTCAGCGTGTACTGCAGGGTGATGCGCGGCGGATAGATGTCGCGCATCACGCGGATGTCATTGGCGCGCGGGCCATGCCACGGTTCGTAGTCGCCCGCGCGCTTGATGTCGACCAGGGTGATGTCCAGCGTCTGCCCGGCCTGCAGCGGCTTGGCGGCGCTGGTCTGCAGGTAGCGCGCCAGCTGCTGCACCCAGTCGCCGCGTTCGGCCTCGAAGCGGTTGTGGCTCTGGCGGATCTCGGTGAATGTCGCCGGATCGTTCCACTGCACGTTGACCGGGCCGTCGGCCTGCAGCGTGCGCGGCGCATCCGGGCTGGTGACGGTGCGCGGCGCGCCGTTCGCAGCACCCGCGGCAAGGGCCGCGGCCAGCAGCAGGGTGGCGGACAGAGAGCGGTTCATGGCGGTCTCCTGCGTCCCCGGAATGGGGGCGGATGTTGATCTCGCATCGAGTGTGATCCTGCCGGCGGGGCCCAGCAATGGCCGAATGCGTCAACAGCGTCGGCGGTTGCCGCCAATTCATGGTCGTCAACCATGACTGACGGCGCTTGACGCTGTGAATACGTCCTTTGGAAGATGCTGTGCCTCCATCCGGTACGCCCCAGACGCCCTTGTCCACACTGCCGCCCCTCGCGGAGCGCCCGCCCTTGATGGTTCCGGCGCCCGAACCCGACCTGCATCGCGGTGTGCTTGAACGCATCAACGCCGGCTTTTGTGTGATCCAGGTCATGTTCGACGCCGATCGCGCAGTGGATTACCGCTTCCTTGAGGTGAATGACGCTTTCGAGCGCCACACCGGTCTCAAGGACGCCCGCGGCAAGTGCATGAGCGCGCTGGAACCGAACCACGAGAGCGACTGGTACCGCATCTACGGTGAGGTCGCGCGCAGCGGACGGCCGGCGCAGTTCGAAATGGAAGCCCGGGCGCTGGGGCGCTCGTTCGCGGTGGACGCGGTCCGTGTGGGCCGCCCCGGCGAGGACAAGGTCGGCATCCTGTTCTTCGACATCACCGCACGCAAGCAGATGGAGCTGGAGCTGGGCGAGAGCGAGGCCCGGTTCAGCGCGTTGGCCGATGGCCTGCCGATGCCGGTCTGGGTGCTGGATGAGCGCGGACATGCGCGCTTCGTCAACAGCGCCTTCAGTGAGTTCTTTGGTGGTGACGAGACGCGTGTGCCGGAGGATGTCTGGCGCGGCCTGGTGCATCCGGATGATGCGTCGGTGTTCGAGTACGAACTGCAGGAAGCGTTGAAGGCGCAACGTTCCATGCATGCCCTCGTCCGCGCACGGCGTGCGGACGGACAGTGGCGATGGCTGGAAATGAACGCGCGTCCGCGGTTCTCGCGGATGGGTCGATTCATCGGCCTGGCCGGCAGCAGTCCGGACGTGACCGAGCGCCGCGAGATCGAACTGGCCCGTGAAGAGCTGCTGCAGTCCGAGCGCGCCGCACGCAGTGCCGCCGAGAACATGGCGCGCCTGAAGGATGAATTCCTGGCGACCCTGTCGCACGAACTGCGCACGCCGCTGACCACCATCCTTGGCTGGAGCGAGCTGTTGCTGCAGCGTGTCGACAACACCAGCCCGCTGTACAAGGGGCTGGGCGTGATCGCCAACAGCGCCGGTGCACAGAAGCGGCTGATCTCGGACATGCTCGACCTCAGCAGCATGCTGCTGGGCAAGGTGCAGCTGGAAGTGGAAGTACTGGACCTGCGCGAACTGCTGGGCGAGGCGATCGGCGCGCAGGAGCTGGTGGCCGAGGGCAAGGCACTGGACGTGCAGTTGCGGCTGCCTGAGCAGCCCAGCCTGGTGCTCGGGGATGCGACGCGGTTGCAGCAGGTGTTCTGGAACCTGTTGTCGAACGCCATCAAGTTCACGCCGGCCGAGGGCCGCATCGAGATGCAGCTGCGGGCCGACGGCAAGCACTGGGAGGTCACCGTGCGCGATACCGGTGATGGTATTGCTCCGGAGTTCCTCAATCATCTGTTCAGCCGCTTCCGGCAGGCCGACGGCACCACCACCCGCCGCCATGGTGGGCTCGGCCTGGGCCTGGCGATCGTGCAGCAGCTGGTCGAGCTTCACGGCGGCACGGTCACTGCGGCCAGCGAAGGCCATGGCCACGGTGCCACGTTCACCGTACGCCTGCCGCAGCATCTGCCCGATGCCGAGCGGCGGCCGCTGCGCGAGGTGATCAGCGGGCCGATTCTGGAGCCGGTGGTCGTCGAGCCCTATCCGCTGCGGGGCATGCACGTACTGGCCGTGGAAGACCAGCCGGAAGTGCTGGAGTACCTGCGGCGCATGCTGGAAGAGCAGGGCGCGACGGTGTCAGCTGCCAGTTCGGCCGGCGAAGCGTTGGCGCTGCTGGCCGATGCCGGCCACCTGCAGTACCACGTGATGCTGACCGACATCGGCATGCCGGGTATGGATGGTTATGGGTTGGTGCGCACCCTGCGCGAAGACATGGGCGTGGATGCGGCGACCCTGCCGGCGGTGGCCGTGACCGCGCTGGCGCGTGCGGATGACCGTCGGCGCGCGCTGGCCTCGGGCTTCCAGGAGCATGTGGCCAAGCCGTACTCGGTGGCCCAGCTGGTGGCTGCGGTGCGCAAGGTGCAGGTGCCGCGCGCCGACAGCGCGCTGCACTGAGCATTCACGGTGGATCGGCGACCCTGCACGCAGGAGGTTCTCCGATGTCCCGTATTGCTCCACGCATCCATACCGACCCGGCCCAGATCGCGCGCCTGGAGGCCCTGCTGCCGCAGCTCGACGGCGAAACGCAGGTCGAACTGACCCTGCTTGATGGCCGCCGCCTGCTGGGCACGGTCGCCGTGCGCCCAACGGTGCAGCAGTACCGCAACGACGCCGGCGATGAAGGCAGCAACGGCCAGCTGCGCCTGGACGACTACGACACGCCGGTGCAGCAGCATCACGTCTGGCTCGACGAGATCGCCAGCATCCGCCAGCTGCCACCCAGAACGACGTGATCCGGCAGGGGGCCGGGCTCACGCCCGGCTGCGGTCCGCACGCCCGGGCCTCGGCTCGGGCGCGACAGGCACGTCAGTGCTCGAACACCGTCGGGGTTGCCTCGAACCGCCGGGCATAGGCGCGCTCCTCCGCCACCCGCGCCACCTCGTCGTCGGCCAGGTCCGGTGCGCCGTATACCGCGTATGCCACGCTGCCATCGGCGCCGTGGCCGACCTGGTGCAGCCGGTAGCGTGAATGTCCACCGCCGGTGTCCTCGGGGTAGTGCACGGGAGGATGGCTGCCTTCCAGGTCCATTTCGCTGTTGTCGACCACGCCACCGACGAACAAGGCACGCATGCGGATTCTCCTGCTGGAAGTCTCGGGGGACCTCTACCCTGAAGGGTCCGATGTTGCTGGGGCATCAATGCCCCGTTGAAGTTTCGCAAAGTGGCCTGCCGGGCCGGACCGCGCGAGCCGGTACAATGGACGGCCCTCACGCTTCAAGTAACCGCGCCGATGGCCGCCAGCGACGACGCCCCCCTGCAGACCCTGTTCCTGCCGTTCTCCCAGGGCGCGCTGCGCTGGCCGGACGGGCCGGTTGCGTTCCTGCGTGCCCGCGACGGCTGGCCACTGCGTGAGCAGGCCGGCGGGCGCGAGGTGCACTGCGAGCAGAGTTTTGCGCCGTTCGCGCAGCCCCTGCAGCAGGCCGCCGGCTGGACCGTCAGCGGCCAGCTTGACGATGTCGCGGGCCGGGGCCGCTACCCGCTGGTGCTGGTGCTGCCGCCGCGCCAGCGCGAGGAGGCCCGCGCGCTGTTCGCCCGTGCCCTGGCATTGGCCGCAGAAGGGGGCCGCATCGTCGCCTGCCAGTCCAACAACGAGGGCGCGCGCTCCGGCGAAGGTGACCTCAAGCAGCTGGCCGGCCTCGGCGGCAGCCTGACCAAGAACCATTGCCGGGTGTACTGGACCCCGCCACTGCAGGGCCAGCACGATGCCGACCTGGCCAAGCGCTGGAGCGCGCTGGATGCGGTGCGGCCGATCGTGGGTGGCCGCTTCCTCAGCCGCCCGGGCGTGTTCGCCTGGGACCGCATCGACCCGGCTTCGGCGCTGCTGGCCGAGCACCTTCCGGCCGATCTGGCCGGACGCGCGGCCGACCTCGGGGCCGGCTATGGCTACCTGTCGCGCGAGCTGCTGGAGCGTTGCCCGAAGATCACCGCGCTGGATCTGTACGAAGCCGAGCAGCGGGCCCTGGCACTAGCCGAGCTGAATCTTGCACCACCGCCGCGCCCGCTGCCGCTGCGCTTCCTGTGGCGGGACGTCACCGCCGGCATCGAGCCGGGGTACGACGTCATCATCAGCAATCCGCCGTTCCATACCCCGTCGCGCGCGGACCGGCCGGATATCGGCCAGCGCTTCATCGCCGTGGCGGCGCAGGCGCTGCGCCCGGGTGGTCGCCTGTACGTGGTGGCCAACCGCCACCTGCCGTACGAACACACGCTCAACGACAGCTTCGGCGCGGTGCGCGTGGTCGCCGAGCGTGACGGGTTCAAGCTGGTCGAAGCGGTAAAGGGGAAGGGCCGATGAAGCTGGTCAAGCACATCGCCAACCTGGGCTATGGCAGCCGCAAGCAGGTGCAGTGGATGTTCCGCGAAGGCCGTATCACCGATGCCGACGGCGAGGTGCTGTATGCCGACGACCAGGTGCCGCACGAGGCCGTGCGGGTCGACGGCGAGCCGCTGGATCCGCCGCCGGGGTTGTCGATCGCGCTGCACAAGCCGGCCGGCTACACCTGCTCGACCAAGGACACCGGCCGCCTGATCTACGATCTGCTGCCACCGCGTTTCCGCGACCGCGACCCGGTGCTGTCCACGGTCGGCCGGCTGGACCGCGACACCAGCGGCCTGCTGCTGCTGACCGACGATGGCGGCCTGCTGCACCGGATCATCTCGCCGAAGTCGAAACTGCCCAAGATCTACGAGGTGGAGCTGGCCCAAGACCTGCGCGGCGACGAAGTGGCCCTGTTCGCCAGCGGCACGCTGATGCTGGAGTCGGAGAAGACCGCCCTGCTGCCGGCTGAACTGGAGGTGCTGGGTCCACGCAAGGCGCGCCTGGTACTGCATGAAGGCCGCTACCATCAGGTGCGCCGCATGTTCGCCGCTACCGGCAACCATGTGCAGGCACTGCACCGCAGCCGCGTCGGTGGCCTGGACCTGGAGGGGCTGGCCGAGGGGCAATGGCGGCTGCTGACCTCCACCGACCTGGATACGCTGTTCGCTCCATGACTGTCATCGCTGCGCTGCCGTTTCTTCCCGACGCCGTCATCTTCGACATGGACGGCCTGATGATCGACAGCGAGCGGGTGTCCATCGCCTGCTGGTGTGAGGCTGCCGAAGCGTTCGGCCTGCCGCTGGATGCATCCTTCTTCGTGCGCATGGTCGGCCTTGGCGATCGCGACAGCCAATCGCTGCTGCGCCAGCAGGGCGTGGAGGACAGCGTGATCGAGGCGATGGCGCTGCGCTGCCATGATCTGTATGAGCAACGCACGCAGACCGGCCTGCCTCTGCGGCCGGGCATCCTGGAGCTGCTGGAACTGCTGAAGGCGCATGCGATTCCGCGTGCGGTGGCGACCACCACGCGTCAGCCGCGGGCCAACCGCAAGCTGGGCGCTGCCGGTCTGCTGCCGTACTTCGATGCAGTGATCACCAGTGGCGACGTGGCGCGGCCGAAGCCGGCGCCGGACATCTACCTGCTGGCCGCACAGCGGCTGGGGCAGGCGCCGGAGCGCTGCCTGGCGCTGGAGGACTCACCTGCGGGAACGCGTGCGGCGCTGGCCGCAGGGATGACCGTGATCCAGGTGCCGGACCTGGTGCATCCCGATGAGGAACTGCGCGCGCTCGGCCATCGCATCGTCGGCTCGCTGCGCGACGCGCACGCCCTGCTGCTGCCGCTGCTGCCGCGCCCGGCGTAGGCGCGCGCTGCCTTTGCGCCGGGCATGGCCCGGC
This sequence comes from Stenotrophomonas sp. B2, assembly GCF_014947095.1. NCBI lineage: Bacteria > Pseudomonadati > Pseudomonadota > Gammaproteobacteria > Lysobacterales > Lysobacteraceae > Stenotrophomonas > Stenotrophomonas sp. B2. The sequence continues at coordinate 127,668 of NZ_JADCQA010000012.1, forward strand.
GCTACCAGAGGCGGTGCTGCCGACTACGCGGTAGCGCCGGGCCATGCCCGGCGACCGTGCAGGCCAATGGCGGGCGATCAGACCCGACCGAACACCAGGGCCGCGTTGGTGCCGCCAAAGCCGAAACTGTTGGACATCACCGTGTCCAGCACCTGTGCGCGGCTTTCGCGCAGGATCGGGAAGCCTTCCACCGCCGGGTCCAGCTCGCTGATGTTGGCCGAGCCGGCAACAAAGCCATCGCGCATCATCAGCAGGCAGTAGATGGCTTCGTGCACGCTGGCCGCGCCCAGCGAATGGCCGGACAGCGCCTTGGTCGAGGACAGCGGCGGCACGGCCTCGCCGAACACCTCGCGGATCGCGTTGAGTTCGGTGACATCGCCCAGCGGGGTCGAGGTACCGTGCGTGTTGAGGTAGTCCAGCGGGCGGTCCACGTTCTGCAGTGCCATCTTCATGCAGCGCACCGCGCCCTCGCCGGACGGTGCCACCATGTCCGCACCATCGGATGTCACGCCATAACCGATCAGCTCGGCATAAATGCGTGCGCCGCGCGCAACCGCATGATCGTAGTCTTCCAGCACCAGCATGCCGCCACCACCGGCGATGACGAAGCCGTCGCGGTCCTTGTCGTAGGGGCGCGACGCGCTGGCCGGGGTGTCGTTGAAACTGGTCGACAGCGCGCCCATCGCATCGAACATCACGCTCATCGACCAGTGCAGGTCTTCACCACCGCCGGCGAACATGATGTCCTGCGCGCCGTGCCGGATCATGTCCGCGGCGGCGCCGATGCAGTGCGCCGACGTCGCGCAGGCCGCCGACAGCGAGTAGCTCACGCCCTTGATCTGGAACGCGGTGGCCAGGCACGCCGACACGGTGGAGCACATCGTGCGAGGCACCATGTACGGGCCGACCTTGCGCACGCCACGTGCACGCAGCAGATCGACCGCGCCGATCTGCCACTCGCTGGAGCCGCCGCCGGAGCCGGCGATCAGGCCGGTGCGCAGGCCACTGACCTGCGCCTCGTCCAGCCCGGCATCGGCGATGGCATCGCGCATGGCGATGTAGGCGAACGCTGCTGCATCGCTCATGAAGCGCTTCTGCTTGCGGTCGATCAGGGCGTCCAGGTCGAGGTCGACACGGCCGCCGATCTGGCTGCGCAGGCCCGCTTCGGCGTGGTCGGCCAACGCGGTGATGCCGGCACGCCCCTCGCGCAGTGCGGAAGAGACGGTATCCAGATCATTGCCGAGGCAGGACGTGATGCCCATGCCGGTGATGACGACACGACGCATCAGAAGCTCCCGGTTTCGGTGAACAGGCCCACGCGCAGGTCGCGAGCGTTGTAGATCTCGCGATCGTCCACATACATGCGGGCGTCGGACTGGGCCATCACCAGCTTGCGGTTGATGACGCGCGTGATGTCGATCTCGTAGCGCACGCGCTTGGCGTCCGGCAGTACCTGGCCGGTGAACTTGACCTCGCCGCAGCCCAGGGCGCGGCCCTTGCCGGGAGCACCCAGCCAGGTCAGGTAGAAGCCGGTCAGCTGCCACATCGCATCCAGGCCCAGGCAGCCGGGCATCACCGGGTCGCCGATGAAGTGGCAGCCGAAGAACCACAGGTCCGGGCGGATATCCAGTTCGGCGCGTACCATGCCCTTGCCATGCGGGCCGCCGTCCTCGCGGATGTCGGTGATGCGGTCGAACATCAGCATCGGGTCGTTGGGCAGACGGCCGGCGGCGGCGCCGAACAGTTCACCGCGTGCGCTGGCCAGCAGCTGGTCGCGGTTGAACGCGTGGAGACGAGTCATGAAACGCAATCCTGGAAGCGACGAACAGGGATACAAGTGCTCGAGAATGCCCTTGGAAGCGCTGCCGATCAAACATTTCAACCGTACGCAACCGTAGTGTTTTCAATGGAATACGCGCATCCTGTTGATGTGCAACGACCATACCTCGGCGTGTGGCCCACCCACGCCGAACCCGCCCCGTACACCTGACATGACCCGACTGCGCAAGATCATCCACGTCGACATGGACGCCTTCTACGCGTCGGTGGAGCAGCGCGACGATCCCTCACTGCGCGGCAGGCCGGTGGTGGTGGCGTGGCGCGGTGCGCGCTCGGTGGTATGCGCGGCGTCCTACGAAGCGCGCGTGTTCGGCGTGCGTTCGGCGATGCCGGCGATGCGTGCCGAGCGCCTGTGCCCGGACGCGATCTTCGTGCCGCCGGACTTCGCGCGTTACAAGGCCGTGTCGCGCCAGGTGCGCGAGATTTTCCTGCGCCATACCGACCTGGTCGAGCCGCTGTCGCTGGATGAGGCCTATCTGGACGTGACCGAGCCGAAAAGTGGCATCGAGCTGGCGACCGAGATCGCACGCACGATCCGCGCACAGATCCGCGACGAGACCCAGCTGACCGCTTCAGCGGGCATCGCGCCGAACAAGTTCCTGGCCAAGATCGCCTCGGACTGGCGCAAGCCCGACGGCCAGTTCGTGATTCCACCGCAACGGGTGGACGCATTCCTGGCGCCGCTGCCGGTCAGCCGCGTGCCCGGCGTGGGCAAGGTGATGGAAGGCAAACTGACGGCGCGCGGCATCATCACCTGCGGTGACCTGCGGCAATGGGCGCTGGCGGATCTGGAGGACGCGTTCGGCAGCTTCGGCCGCAGCCTCTACAACCGTGCACGCGGCGTCGATGAACGGCCGGTGGAGCCGGACCAGCCGGTGCAGTCGATCTCTTCCGAGGACACCTTTGCCGAGGACCTGCTGCTTGAAGACCTGGGCGAGGCCATTGTGCAGCTGGCAGAGAAAACCTGGAACGCCACGCGCCGGACGGAACGCGTGGGCCACACCGTGGTGCTGAAGCTGAAGACGGCGCAGTTCCGCATCCTTACCCGCAGCTTCACCCCGGACCGCCCGCCGGAATCGATGGAGGAGCTGCGCGATGCCGCGCTGGCGCTGCGCGCGCGCGTGGACCTGCCGGCCGACACGCGCTATCGCCTGGTGGGCGTCGGCCTGGGCGGTTTCCGCGACAAGGAACCGGTGGTGCAGGGGGAGCTGTTCGAGCAGGCGTCGAACGATCCGCACCGCCCCTGACCGCGGTCCTGCCTCACGGCCACTGCATTTCGCCCTTGGCCACCTTCGCGCTCAGCTGCAGCGACTCCACGCCCTCCAGCCGCGGGTAACGCGCCTGCATCGCCTTCACCAGCGCCTGGCTGTCCTTCGCTTTGGCCGCTTCCGCATCGAACGCACGGATGTACCCGGCGGTGAAGCGCAGCGCACTGGCGTCCAGCGCCGCCCCTTGCGCGTAATGGCCCGGTACCACCACCTGCGGCTTCAGTGCCTGCAGTCGCTGCAGGGTCTGCAGCCAGTCGGCATGCGACTTCGGGGTCTGCGTGTCGGCCATCCACACATGCTCGCCGGCGACCACGGGGATGCCACCGACGATCGCGCGCAGTGAAGGCACCCACAGCACGCTGCGGTCCGGCGTAGGGCCATCGAGTCCGATCAAGGGCAGGCGCTGCCCTTCCAGCAGCAGCGCGTCGCCCTCCAGCACCTGCGGCACAACGATGCGCGCCGGTGCGTCGGCCCCCATCTTCGGGCCCCAGTAGGCACGCTTGCCGGCGTGGGTCTGCTGGATGTGGGCCACGGTCTGCGCAGTGGCGACGATGCGTGCGTGCGGGAAGGCGTCCTGCAGCGTGACCAGGCCGAAGTAGTAATCCGGATCGCCATGACTGATGTAGATCGTGGTCAGTTGCTTGCCGCTGGCACGGACCAGCTCGACCAGCCTGCGCGCGTCGCTGGCCGCGAACTGCGCGTCGATCAGGATCGCATCGTGGCGGCCTTCGATCAGCACCGATGACACGGAGAACATCGCCTGCGGGCCAGGATGGAAGTACTGCAGGTGCAGCTGTGATTTCGCCGCCGTGGCCGGCGCCGGGGCAGCCGGTGCGGCCAGCAGCGGGGCGCTGGCGAAGCTGGTGACCAGTGCAAGCGGAAGCAGCAGGGCAACGGAACGCATGCGGAACTCCTTGTGCAGCGCCGGGCCATGCCCGGCATGTAGGTCGATCAGTACGCCGCAGTGATGATCTGCTTCGGGTAGGCATGCGCCTCCAGCTCCGCCACGAAGGCAGCGCCATAGTCGGCGTAGCTGATGCGGCTGTGGCCGCTGGCGTCGGCGAGGAAGGCCTTGGCCTGCACGCGGTACTGGCCACGCTCTTCGCCCGGTCCGATTTCCGCGGCCGGCGAGAAGAACGTCCAGTCGAGGTCGTCTACCGCCTGCAGGCGCTTGAGTGCTTCGCGGTGGGCCAGGGCATAAGGCTTGTACGCCTCCGGGAAATCCGGCGTATCGACCAGCTGGACACCCGGTGCCACTTCCAGGCTGCCGGCACCGCCGACCACGACCAGGCGCGGCACCCCGGCCTTGCGTGCCGCGGCTGCCAGCTGTCCGGCCACTTCGCCGACGCGGCTGATGTCATCGCCCGGACGTGGCCCGTAGGCGCTGGCCAGCACGTCGTGGCCGGCGATGGCCGCGGCCAGCGCGTCGGGATCATCCAGCGCGGCGATCACCGGATGGGCACCGGCCAGCTCCGCCGGCAGGTCCTGCGTGCTGCGCACGATCAGGGTCAATTCGTGGCCAGCGGCCAGCGCGTGGCGCGCGATCTGGCGGCCGATGTTGCCGGTGGCACCGACGAGGGCGATTTTCATGGCGAACTCCATAAGCAAGGGGAGGGGAAGACGACGGGGCCACTGTAGGACGCTGCAATTGTCCGAAAAACAGCGTATAACGCGCTTGTTTGTTGCATGGATCGAGCAGATGGATCGACTGACCGCCATGACCGTGTTCATCGAGGTGGCCGAGCGCGGCAGCCTCACGGCCGCCGCTGAGGTGCTGGACATGTCGCGGGCGATGGTCACCCGTTACCTCGCCGAGGTGGAGGCCTGGCTGGGGGCGCGCCTGCTGCACCGGACCACGCGCCGGGTCAGCCTGACCGGCCCGGGGGAGGCGGCGCTGGCGCGCTTCCGGCAGATGCTGGAGATCGGCGAGGCGCTGCAGGGCGAACTGGCCAGCGACGATCCCGAACCGCATGGCACGCTGCGGGTGACCGCCAGCGTCTCGTTCGGGCAGAGCCATCTGGCGCGCGCCGTGGCCGACTTCGTCAAGCGCCATCCGGCGGCGCGCATCGAACTGCTGCTGGTCGATCGCACGGTGAATCTGGTCGAGGAGCGGGTGGATCTGGCGGTACGCATCGCCCGGCAGATCGATCCCAGCCTGATCGCGCGACGGCTGGCCACGTGCCGCTCGGTGCTGTGCGCCACGCCCGGTTACCTGGAGGTGCGCGGCACGCCGACCGCCCCGGAACATCTGGCCGCACACAACTGCCTGACCCATCACTACGTGGGCAAGAGCCTGTGGCACCTGCACCGCGACGGACGTTCGCAGTCGGTGGCGGTGGGCGGCAACATCAGCGCCAACGAAGCGTCATTGCTGCTCGAAGCCGTTCGCGCCAGCGCCGGCATCGCGATGCTGCCCACCTACCAGGTGGCGCCGTTGCTGCGCAGTGGCGAGCTGGTGGAACTGCTGCCGGCGTATACCCTGGACGAGCTGGGCATTCATGCGGTGTACGCATCGCGTCGCCAGCAGTCGGCGATCATGCGGCGGTTCCTCGACTTCCTGGGTGAGTGTTTCGCCAGCCCGGCCTTCCAGGATCTGGACTGGCGACCGGCGCGTGTGGAACCTGCATGACATCCCGGTGCGATGCGCACACGGCATACAATGAGCGGCCCCACGTCGTACAGGTGCGTTGCGTGTCGTATCCCTATCCGCTGGTCGTGTTCGACCTCGATGGCACGCTGGTCGACAGCGCCGCCGATATCGCCGAAGCCCTGAACCGCACGCTGGAGGACATCGGCCTGGCCCGTGTGCCGGAAGCCACCGTGCTGGGCTGGATTGGCGACGGTGTCCGCCGGCTGGTCGAGCAGGCCGTGCATGCCGCAGGGCGGCAGGTCGATCTGGCCGAGGTCATGCCGGTGTTCATGGTGCATTACCGTGAGTGCCTGCTGCGCAGCCCACGCCTGTTCGACGGTGTGGCCGAAGCACTGGCGCAGCTGCGGGAACGCGCTGTGCCGCTGGCCATCTGCACCAACAAGCCTGCAGCGCTGGTGCCGCCGCTGCTGCAGCATCTGGGCATCGGCGATGCGTTCGCGCTGGTGCTGGGCGGCGATTCGCTGCCGCAGCGCAAGCCCAGCGGCGACCCACTGCGGCACATCGCTGCACATTTCGGGTTGCCGGTGGATGCATGCCTGATGGTGGGTGATTCGTTGACCGACTACCGCGCGGCGGAAGACGCGGGAATGCCGATCGCGCTGGTGCGCTACGGCTACCCGCGTGGCCTGGACCTGGCCACCGCAGCTGCGGTGGCGGTGATCGACGATCTGCGCGAACTGCCGGGCCTGGCCGCGCGCATCCCGGTATAGCGCCGGGCCTGCGCCCGGCGCGCCTGCTCATTTCGGCTGGTAGCGCACGCTCAGCTGATACTCGCGGCCCGGCTGGTTGAACCACGCCACGGTCTCGTACCTGCGGTCGAACACATTGGTTGCCCGGGCCAGCAGCGACCATGATGGCGTGAGCGCGTACTCGGCGCGCAGATCCAACGTGCCATAGCCTCCGACCTTCACCGTGTTGGCGGCATCGTCATAGCGCTTGCCCGCACCCTGTACGGTCAGGCCGGCACGGAATGCGCCGAAGCGGCGATCCACATCCAGCCGTGCCGTCTGCTGTGCACGGCGCGGCAGCCAGTTGTCGAACTGGCTGCTGCCGTTCGTGCGGTTGCGCGGGTCGGTGTAGCTCAGCTGTGCAGCGATGTCGAAGCCGGCCAGCACGACGCCGCCGGTCAGTTCGGCACCGCGGATGCGCGCCTTCTCCACCTGCTGCATCCTGAAGGTGGCTGCATCGTAGGTGATCAGGTCATCGATGCGGGTCTCGTACACATCCAGGCCCCAGCGCCAGCTCTGGCCCTGCTGCGAAATGCCCAGGTTGGCGCTCTTCGACTTCTCAGGATCCAGCGTCGGCACGCCGCTCCACGGGTCATACAGGTCGCTGAAGGTGGGCGCCTTGAAGGCCGTGCCGTAGCTGGCGTTGATGCGCAGGCCGTGATCCAGCTCCATCGCCCAGCCGATGCTGCCGGTGGCATGGTTGCCGAACTGCTGGTTGTCGTCGTTGCGCGCGCTGGCCTGCAACTGGTGCCGGCCGAAGCGCCCCTGGTACTGCACGAACACACCGGTGTTGCGACGGCTGTCGACACGATAGCCGGCACTGCTGCCGTCCAGGTTGTCCTCACTCCAGTCCACACCGGCACTCAGCAGCTGGCCTTCGGCCACGCCGAAGTCGCCCTGCAGCGACGCGCTGTCACGATGCGTCTGCGCGCTGCCATGCACGCCGTCCGCGCCGACGTTGTCCGATTCGTTGTCACTGCGACCGACGTTGGCGGTCAGCACCAGCCGTTCGGCCGGCGTGTAGCGGACCTTGCCGGACAGTACCTGCTGGCGCGTCTCGGAGTAGTTGTAGTAGCCGTCGTAGTGGTTCTGGCCGTCGGCGCGCAGCGCGGTGCCCTCCACCGTCCACTGCTCGTTGAAGTTGTAGCCGCCGCGCAGGCTCTTGGAGAGGTTGCGGTAGCCGTCCCGGTCGGGTTCGTCGGCGAAGCAGCCGGTGAACAGCGTGGCCGAGCCCCGGCAAGCATCGATGCCATCGGAATGCTGGTAGGCGATGTCGGCGCCGAACCAGCCGCGTTCGCTGCTGCCACCGATGCCGCCGCTGGCCTCACGCAGGCCATTGCTGCCACCGCCCAGCTGCAGATGTGGCGCGAAGTCGCCCTGGTTGCGGCGGGTGAAGATCTGGATCACACCGCCGATGGCGTCGGCGCCATACAGGCTGGACTGCGGGCCGCGCACGATCTCCACGCGTTCGATCTGCGCCAGCGGCAGGTCCTGGATCATCGCCAGGCCGAGATCGGCGCTGTTGATGCGCACACCGTCGACCAGCACCACCGTGTGGCCGGAATTGGTGCCGCGCAGGAACAGCGAGCTCTGCTTGCCCAGGCCGCCGGCGTTGGTGAGGTTGATGCCGGCGCGGCCACGCAGCAGGTCCTGCAGCGACGTGGCCTGGCTGGACTCGATCTGCGTCCGGTCGATCACCTGCGCAGGCGCGATGCTGTCCTGCAGGGCGATGGGGGTGCGGGTGGCCGTGACCAGGATGGGATCGAGCGCGCGGGCGCCTTCATCGGCCTGGGCCAACGCGGGCAGGGCGGCCAATACGGCCAGGGAAAGCAATCGGGACTGCAGCTTCATCGGGGGACTCCAGGTGCCACGCACGCCCGCGTGGCGAAGGGGAGGAGCCGCGGAGGCAGGCAAGCGCCGATGCCGCAGACAGTGCTGCGGACATCCAGCGCCATGCCCACCGCATCGCGACCTGAGGCTTCCGGGCCGGTCTCCGGGCTTGCCGCCAGGCGGCGCGAGGCCACCGTCCAGGCGCCTTCCCATGCTGTTGGCACAGTGGCGGTGTTGCCTGGAACTGACGTGCTTACCGTTGCGGGGGCAGCGCCGGCATGGCGTGGGTTCACGCGTCACCGGCTTCCCGTTTCAACCTGCCGGCCATGCCGCAGGTCACCTGGAAGTGCGCGCAGTCTACGGCATCGGCATGCCCGGTGCGGCGCATATGCGGCAATGTCTGTGGAGCTGATGATCCCCAGCCACTAGAATTGCTGCTTGATCCCGTGGTGCCGTTGCCGATGTCCGCCCGTTTTCCGCTGTCCCCGCGTTGCCTGCACAGGACGCATGCATGATCCTCGACCTGGTCCGCCACGCCGGCAACGGTCGAGACGAGTACCTCGATGGCCGCAGCGATCCACCGCAGCTGGCCCGCCTGCCACAGGAACTGGTGGAGGCCTACGCCACGCAGCCCTGGGAGCGGGTGATCAGCTCGCCCCGCCTGCGGTCACTGCACACAGCGATGGCGCTGGCCACCCCGCGCGGGCTGGACGTGGATGCGGACGAGGAGTGGGAAGAACTCGACTTCGGCGACTGGGACGGGCAGGCACTGTTCGACCTGCCGGAGCAGGCGCTGGCGGCATTCCATGCTGATCCGCATGCGTATCCGCCGCCCAACGGCGAAAGCTGGGGGCACTTCGAGCGGCGCATCGCGCGTGCGCTCGACCGCCTGCTCGACGATGACGACCCGCTGCCGACCGTCGTGGTCAGCCACGGGGGCCCGCTGCGCATGGTGCTGTCACAGGTCTGCGGCTTGCCGATGTCGCTGTGCTGGGCGCTGCGCATCGACCATGGCACGCGCCTGCGGGTCAGGCTGGAGCGTGGCGAGGCAGGCCTGGTGGGCGAGCTGCTGGAGCTGCAGCAGCCCTGATCCGGCCGGCGCCGATCAGTCCTCGTCGGCGCTTCCGGCCACGTTTTCTTCTGCGTCGTCGTCTGCGTCGAATCGCTGCTCGTGCACCGGCCCCGAGGCCGGGCCGGCCGCCTTCAGCGGGTGCGCGGCGATGCGCGCTTCGTAGTCCTGCACCAGCGCCTCGCGCTGCGGCTCGCTCAGTTCCTGCCAATGGCAGTCCAGCAGGGCGCCTTCCAGCGAGTAGAGCAGGTTCAGGCTGGGCTTGAAGCCGGCGCGCTTGACCTTGACGAAGGCACCCACCGCGCCGACGGCGGCCAGATCGTCACGGCTGCGCAGACCGACCTGGCGCAGCCACGCCGCACTTTTCGGACCGATGTTGCGCAGCTTCGGCGCACTCATCCCAACGCCTCGACGAAGACGCGCGCGATGGCTTCCAGTCCGGCCTGGTCATCTGCATCGAAGCGACCGGTCTTCGGGCTGTCGATGTCGAAGACTCCGATCAGTTCATCGCCGCGCAGCAGCGGAACGACCAGTTCCGAGCGGGAGGCCGAGTCGCAGGCGATGTGGCCCGGAAAGGCATCGACATCGTCGACGCGCTGGGTCACGCGCTGGCGGGCCGCGGCACCACACACGCCCTTGTCCAGCGGGATGCGTACGCAGGCCGGCAGCCCCTGGAACGGGCCGACCACCAGCTCCTGGCCATCGTAGAGATAGAAACCCACCCAGTTCAGGTCGGGCAGGGCGTGGAAGACCAGCGCCGAGAGATTGGCCGCGTTGGCGATGCGGTCGGACTCTCCATGGACCAGGCCACGGGCCTGGTCAAGCAGCTGGGCGTATTGTTCCGGCTTGCTGCCGGTAAGCGAGGCATTGGCGAACATGACCGCAGTCTAGCAAGCGTGCCGGGCCAGCGATAATGCACGCTCTGTTGCCTCGCTGGAGCCTTTGATGCCGTTGCCCGCTGCCCTGCCATCCGCGCTGTTCGTCACCGGCACCGATACCGAGATCGGCAAGACGGCGGCCAGCACCGCGCTGCTGCACGCCCTGCGCCGGCGTGGCCTGCGAGCGGTCGGAATGAAGCCTGTGGCCAGTGGCAGCCAGGATCTGGGGCAGGGCCTGCGCAACGAGGATGCGCTGGCGCTGCAGGCGGCCAGTCGGCCGGTACCGGACTACGTCGACGTGAATCCCTATGCCCTGCGGCAGCCGATCGCTCCCGAACTGGCGGCGGCCGAGGACGGGGTGGACATCGCCCTGGCACCGATCGTCGCCGCGTTCGAGCGCCTGCGTGCCACCGCCGACGTGGTGGTCGTGGAAGGCGTAGGGGGATGGCTGGCGCCGGTCTCCGCCCACCTGGACCAGCTCGACATCGTGCGGGCACTGCGTCTGCCGGTCGTGCTGGTGGTCGGCCTGCGGTTGGGCTGCGTCAATCACGCGAGGTTGACCGCGCACTCCTTGCAGGCCAGCGGCGTGGAGTGCCTGGGCTGGATCGGCAATCACATCGATCCGGCCATGCAGCGCCAGGACGAGAACGTGGCCACGCTGGTGCAGCGGTTGCCGATGCCATGCTGGGGACGGCTACCGCACCTGCCGGGCGCCGATGCTCAGGCCCTGGCGATGCACCTGCATGAGGGCTGAGTTCCCGTAGAGCGGAGCCTGCGACCCGCTGCGATCAACCGGCCGCGAGCTCCCGCGCGAGGGCGCCCAGGCGCTCCACGGCAGCGATGAAACGTGCGTCGAAGGTCTGGCAGCACGACAGCCGCAGGCAGTGCCGGTAGCGCGGACCGCGCGAATACACCTGGCCGGGCATGAACACGATGCCCTCTTCCAGCGCCCGCTCGAACAGTGCGCGGGTGTCCACGCCCGGCAGTTCCAGCCACAGCAGGAAGCCACCCTGTGGTTCCGTGGCGCGTGTGCCGAGCGGGAAATGCTCGGCCACCAGCTGGCGCAGCCGTCCCACCTGCTCGCGATACAGGCGCCGCATGCGGTGCAGGTGATGTTCGTATCCGCTCCCCTCCAGGTACGCGGCCACGGCATCACCCAGCAGCTGCGGCTCGCCGCCCGTGGACTGGAACTTCAGCAGGGCGATGCGTTCAGCGAAGCGCCCGCCGTCGAGCCAGCCGATGCGATAGTCCGGGGCCAGCGTCTTCGAGAAACCGCCGACCACCATCACCCAGCCGTCGCGGTCAAAGGCCTTCAGCAGCGGCGCAGGTGGCTCGCAGAACTGCAGTTCCGCGTACACGGCATCCTCGATCAGCGGCAGCTGCCGCGCGTTGACCAGCTCGGCAAGACGCTGCTTGGCCGCCACCGGCATGGTGCAGCCCAATGGATTGTGCACGGTCGGCATCAGCACCAGCGCGGCCAGCGGTGTGTGCTCCAGCATCGCCTCCAACGCATCGACGTCCAGGCCCTGTTGCGGATGCGTCGGCAGTTCGATGGCCTGCAGGCCCAGGTTGGCCAGCAGCGGATACAGGTTGAAGTACGACGGTGCTTCGATACCCACTGAATCGCCGGGCTGGGTCACCGCACGCAGTGCCAGCTGCAGCGCCTCCATCGCACCGTGGGTCAGCAGCAGGCGATCGCTGTGCGTGTGCAGGCCCATGCGCGGGCCGCGCCGCACGATCTGCGCAAGCAGCCGCGGCGAGCCATTGGGGCGTGCGTAGGTTTCGACCGTCTGCTGGCCGTGGCGCAATACCTGGGCGGTGTGCCGGGCCAGCTGGGCGCCAGGATAGAACTGGCGCCCGCGTGGCCCGGCGAAGGCGAGGTCGATCACCCCGGAACGGCGTTGCGCCTCCAGCACGCGTGCCATCAGCACCTGCTGCAACGGCGCGGTGGGGGCCGACGGCGCATCGCGCAGCGACCGTTGCGGCACTGACAGTCGCGGCGCCACTTCGAAACCTGCCTTTGGCCGCGGAACCACCAGGCCGGCGTCTTCCAGCTGGCGGTAGGCGGCGATCACCGTATTGAGGCTGAGCTGACGCTGTGCTGCCATCTGCCGCAGCGATGGCAGGCGGCTGCCGACCGGCAGGCGCCCTCCCTGGATGGCCTCGGCCAGCTCATCGGACAGCCGCTGGTAGCGAGGAGCGGACGCGCTGCTGCGTTGATCTGTATCCATCGGTTCCGGCCACATCTGGTGCTGTACCCATGAGGATTCCGAGCCTAGCATGTCCTCGTCGGCAGGGCCTGATCGGTGCCCGCCGATATTTCAAGGGCGCGCGGCTGGATGGCCGCGCGCCCCTTTTTTTGCATGGGCTGGCGCACCATGCAGTCAACGCATCGGCACCAGCACCGGATCCCGGCGATACAGGGCAGGGAATTGCCTGCCCAGTGCCGCCAGCTTCGGAGCGTCGTAGTAGCGGATATAGGCGGCCTGCGGATAGTTGCTCATGTAGTTCTGGTGGTAGCTCTCGGCCGGATAGAAGCGCTGGCCGCTCCCCACCTGGGTGACGATGGGCGCGCGATAGCTTCCGGCCTGGCCCAGCTGGGTGATGTAGGCACGGCTGGCCGCCTGCTGGCGGGGATCATCGACGAAGATCGCCGAGCGGTACTGGCTGCCATGGTCCGGGCCTTGCCGGTCGAGCTGGGTCGGGTCATGCACCACCGAGAAGAACACCTGCATCAGCTGGCCGTAGCTCACCTGGCGCGGGTCGTAGTCGACCTTCACCGCCTCGGCGTGGCCGGTGCGTCCGCTGCTGACACGCTCATAGCGCGCATCCGCCGCGCTGCCGCCGACGTAGCCCGAGACTGCGTTGCTCACGCCCTTGACGTGCTGGAACACGCCCTGCACGCCCCAGAAGCAGCCGCCGGCAAACACTACGCTGGCGTGCGTGCCGTCATCGCGGAATGCGGCTTCACCGGTGGGCGCAGGCAACACCTGCACCTGTGCGCTGCGCTCGAGCGGCGCGGCGATGGCACCGTGATCAACCAGCAGTACCCCGGCAATCAGTGCGGTAGCGACCAGCCCGGCAATGCCGGCGGCGATCCCCTGTTCGAATGAAATCTTCATCGTGTCCTCCCGGATCAACCGAAGGTGAAGGCGTAGGCCTGGGCGCCGGCATCGAGGAATTCGATCTCGAAGCGGTGTGGCGCGACGGCGCCGCGCTGGCGCACCAGCTGGTACAGACGGTGTTCGTCGATCACGCCGCTGCCATCGCTGCCAACGTCGCTGCCGGCGTCGGCCGCGGGCAACGGCCGACCATCCAGCCAGACGCGGAAGCGCACCGGCGTGCCGTCCTGGCGTGGCGCGAGCACCAGATGCAGATCGCGGGCATGGAACTGGAAGGCGATGCGTCCTCCGGGCTGCTGCAGCCGTGCCGCCTCGTCGTCGATGATCCAGCGGCCGGACAGGCCCCACTGGTTCAGCGCCAGCGCGGGTGGCAGCGCGTAGTCGAATGCCGTGTCCGCACGTTGCCCGCCTGGCGAGGCGAACTGCTCGGCGCGCGCATGCCCCAGGTAGGTCTCCGGCGAGCGCAGGTTGCCCATGTCCGCCTGCGCGGCCACGCCCTTCAGGTCCGCTGCGGCCGGATCGGCCGGCGGTGGCAGCCGGGTCTGGCCGGCTTCGGCCAGCAGGCGGCGGATCACCTGCTCCGAACGCGCATAGTTGCCCTCGCCGAACTGATGGCCGCGGATGTTGCCCTGCGCATCGACGAAGTAGTGGGCGGGCCAGTAGCGGTTGTTGAACGCACGCCAGATCGCGTACTGGTTGTCCAGCGCGACGGGATAGTCGACCTTCAACTGCTGCACGGCCTTCATGACGTTGCGCGGGTCGCGTTCGAAGGCGAACTCGGGGGTGTGCACGCCGATCACCACCAGGCCGTGATCGCGGTAGCGCCGCTGCCACTCGTGCACGAACGGCATCGCACGCAGGCAGTTGATGCAGGAATAGGTCCAGAAGTCGATCAGCACCACCTTGCCGCGCAGCTGGGCGGCGTCCAGCGGTGGGCTGTTGAGCCAGCCGGTGGCGCCGTCCAGGGCGGGCAGCGTGCCTTCCACCGGCAGCGGTGCCTCGCTGCCTGCAGTGGCCGGGCCCATCATCATCATCGGTGGAGCGGAAGGCTGCGCGCCGGGTACCGCATCGAGCAGGCCCTGCTCGATACGCGCGGTGCTGACGGTGGACAGCCGGGTCAGCAGGCCGGTGTCCCAGCCCAGGGCAATGGCCACGACCGCCAGCAGCGCAGCGACGCCGAGCACGCGGCGGAGCAGATTGCCCAGCCCCAGCCGTGCCTGCAGGGCGCGGAACACCCGGCCGCCGATCCAGACCGCCAATGCCAGCGCGGTGACCGCACCCAGCGCGTAGGCAAGCAGCAGCGTACTGGTGCTGGCGCTGGCGCCATGCAGCGCAGCCCCGGTCAGTACCAGGCCAAGGATCGGGCCCGCGCACGGGGCCCACAGCAGGCCGGTGGCGATGCCGATCAGCAGCGACGTCCAGGCACCGCCGCGCCCGGCGGCATCGGCAGCGTCCGCGCGTGCGCTCAAGCGCGCGCCGACACGCTGCAACGGCGCCAGCAGATGGTCTGCCAGTGCGGGCCACAGCAACGCCACCGCGAACAGCGCCATCAGCAGCAGGGCGATCCAGCGACCGATCTGGTTGGCCTGCGCCACCCACTGGCTGCCGACCGCCGCCAGGCTGGCGACGAGGGTGAAGGTCAGCGCCATGCCCAGCAGCAGCGGCAGGGTGCTGCGCAGGAACGGGCGGTCAGCACGCGCGAATACGAACGGCAGCACCGGCAGGATGCAGGGGCTGAGCAGGGTCAGCACACCGCCAAGATAGGCAAGCAGCAACAGCAGCATCATCGGGCTCCAGAAGCAGGGGACGATCCCACCGGCACGCGCCATCCCGCATCGCTGTCATGCGCGGCAGGTCCGGGCTGGAAGGCCAGCGCCGCGCCGTTCATGCAGTAGCGCAGGCCGGTAGGGCGTGGGCCGTCGTTGAAGACATGGCCCAGATGGCCGCCGCAGCGGCGGCAATGCACTTCCACCCGCAGCATGCCAAAGGTGACGTCGCGGTCCTCACCGATAGCGTTGTGCAACGGTGCCCAGAAGCTGGGCCAGCCAGTACCGCTCTCGAACTTGGTGGACGAAGAGAACAGCGGCAGCGCACAGCCGGCGCAGGTGAACGTGCCTTGCCGGTGTTCCTTGTTGAGCGGGCTGCTCCAAGGGCGTTCGGTCGCCTGCTGGCGCAGCACTGCGTACTGGGCCGGGGTCAGCCGCTGGCGCCAGTCAGCATCACTGCGCATGATCTCGAACTGTCGCGCAGGGCGCGTTTCTGCTGCCGCTGGCGCGGCGCGGCTGCAGGCCCCGAGACCGAGCAGGCCGGCGGTGGTGGCGATACCGCCCAGACCCAGCAGATGGCGGCGGGTGAGGGGCATGGCGGACTCCGGGAAGGGGCGACGGGGCCATGCTGCGCCTGCTCCGGTCAACGAATCCTCACGCAGGATTCAATTTTTCGTGAGGTATCGGCGGCGATCCCGCGCCACAATGCGCTCAGCCTCCCCCCTGGCCCGAGCTGCCGATGTCCCCGAAACGTGTCCTGATCGTTGAAGACGATGCCCACATCGCCGACCTGCTGCGCATGCACCTGGGCGATGAGGGGTATGAGGTCGCCCACGCCGACAGCGGTGATGGCGGGCTGCGCCTGCTCGAACAGGAAGGCCCGTGGGACGCGCTGGTGCTGGACGTGATGCTGCCCGGTGTCGATGGCCTGCAGGTCTGCCAGCGCGCACGGGCGATGGCGCGCTATGTCCCGATCATCATCATCAGTGCACGCGGCAGCGAAACCCAGCGCATCGTCGGCCTGGAACTCGGCGCGGACGATTATCTGGCGAAGCCATTCTCGATGCCGGAGCTGGTGGCGCGCGTGCGTGCCCTGCTGCGTCGCGCCGAGGCCATGGCGCAGAACGCGCGCATCGATGCCGGTGCCATCGAGCTGGGAGGACTGCAGCTGGATCCGGTCGCGCGTACTGCCGACGTGGATGGCAAGCCGCTGGAACTCACGCCGCGCGAGTTCGACCTGCTGCTGTTCTTCGCACGCCATCCCGGCCAGGTGTTCGCGCGGATGGAACTGCTCAACCAGGTCTGGGGCTACCAGCACGATGGCTATGAGCATACGGTCAATACCCATATCAACCGGCTGCGCAGCAAGATCGAAACCGATCCGGCCAACCCGCGGCGGTTGCTGACGGTCTGGGGCCGGGGCTACAAGCTGGTGGACCCGGCCGGGGCGGCGGCATGATCCGGCCGAACCTGTGGCAGAAGCTGGCGGCGGTGATCGCGGCGCTGATGCTGATGTGCTGCATGGCGCTGCTGGCGCTGCAGATGCGCTCGAACACACGGCACGAGCAGGAAGTCGTGCAGCGGCTGTCGCTGGGGCTGGCCGAGCACATCGCGCAGCGCAGTGAGCTGATGGATACCAGCGGCATGCGCGATGCGGCGGTGCGTGCGCTGTTCGGGCAACTGATGGCGGTCAACCCCAGCGTCGAGGTGTACCTGCTGGACGACCAGGGCCGCATTCTCGGCCACGACGCACCCAGCGGGCACCTGATGCGCAACCGCGTGGACGTGGCACCGCTGCGCCGTCTGCTGGCGGGCGCGCCGCTGCCCATCCTGGGCGACGATCCGCGCAGTAGCGAGGGTCGCAAGGTGTTCAGCGTGGCGCCGCTGGTGGTGCAGGGGCGGCAGGCCGGCTACGTCTACGTGGTGCTGGTGGGCGAGCACCGGCAGATGCTCGCCGACGACCTCGCCGCCAGCAACCAGTGGAACACGACCTTGTGGTCGGTGATGCTGGTGGGCAGCCTGGGCCTGCTGGCCGGGCTGGTGGCGTTCTACTGGGTGACCCGGCCGCTGCGCCGCCTGACACGTCGCATCCAGGCATTCGACATCGATGCGCCGACGCCGCTGCCGCCGCCCGGCCCGCTGCGGCCGGGCGAGCGCGATGAACTGGTCATCCTCGAACATGCGCATGCGCAGATGGCGCAGCGGTTGGGTGAGCAGTGGCAGCAGCTGCGCCAGCAGGACCTGCAGCGGCGCGAGCTGGTGGCCAACATTTCGCATGATCTGCGCACGCCGCTGTCTTCACTGCATGGCTACCTTGAGACGATGGCGTTGAAGGACGCGACGCTGTCGCCGGAGGAGCGCCGGCGCTATCTGGGTATTGCCCTGGCGCAGAGTGCGAAGGTCGGGCGATTGGCGCGCGCGCTGTTCGAGCTGGCACGCCTGGAACACGGCGAGGTGCGGCTGGAGTGGGAGGTGTTCGCGCTGCCCGAGCTGCTGCAGGACGTGCTGCAGAAGTTCGAGCTGGCGGCGCAGGCGCGCGGCCAGCAGTTGCACGCGGATTTCCCGCAGGGGTTGCCGCTGGTACGTGCGGACCTGGGTCTGGTGGAGCGGGTGCTGACCAACCTGCTCGACAACGCCCTGCGCCATGCGCCGGAGGGAGGGCGGATCGAGGTGCGGCTGCGCGCGGTGGCTGACAGCGTGGAGGTGATCGTCTCTGATGACGGTCCCGGCGTTGCTGCTGCGGTGCGTGCGCAGCTGTTCCAGGCGCCTGCTGCGTTGGGGGCGCGACGGGGCGAGAACGGTGGCCTGGGGCTGCTGATCGTGCAGCGTATCGTGCAGCTGCATGGCCGCAGCATCGCGCTGCGCGACAGTGAGGCAGGGGCGACGTTCGTGTTCGAGCTGCCGCGGGCGGAGTCGGCGGCGGTGGCCTAGGCGCAGCTGGTTTCCGGGTGGCGGTGTTTGCCCCTTCGCGCAGGTATGTGCGTTTTTCCGTGTGGCGCCGGGTGGATGCCCTTGCGTGCGAATGTCCCCCGGCGCCGGCCGGTTGCCGTCACCTCCTCCTTTACTTCGCACGTAAGGGCATCCAACCGGCGTTGAGGGGTTATCGGCACGCAGCGGTGTGCGGATGACGGCACCGTGCTGGTGGGCAGGTGGGACACGTCCGGGTGTGGTATCCGCACTGGCATGGGATCGCTCGGTTGAGGCTGCCTGTGCGTGTGTTCGTTTTTCCTGTGGCGCCGGGCGGATGCCCTTGCGTGCGAATGTCCCCCGGCGCCGGCCGGTGGCCGTCACCTCCACCATTACTTAGCAAGCAAGAGATCGGA